>NZ_JADQDK010000001.1:940984-1254645 GCF_019263705.2 Pseudonocardia abyssalis | reverse complement strand
GCCGTGCACCTCGTGCGCCCCGGTGGCGGCCGACCAGTACACGCTGCCGCCCTGGAACTGCGAGGCCCGCCCGCCGGTGACCCCGACCTCGTCGCCCACCGGGTAGCCCAGGAACCCGCGTTCCCAGCCCAGCGACGCCCACTTCGCCCGGATCGCGCCGTACACCAGCCGCGCACCCGTCGCGGGCGTCCAGTACAGCGACCCACCGTGCTCGAAGTGGTTGAAGCGACCCGTGCCGTCCGGGGTGGGCGTCTCGTCGGTGACCGGGAACCCCAGCAGCGACGTCACCGACCCCAGCCCGGCGAACCGGGCGCCGATCGCCCCGTGCACCTCGTGGGCGCCCAGGGCGTCGCGCCAGTAGACGCGGCCCCCCTCGAACCACTGCACGGCCGTGCCGGCGGTCGTCGCGACCATCTCGGCCGTGCGCGGGTCGCCCAGCACCGAGCGCTGCGCGCCCAGCCCGGCGTAGTGCCAGCCGATCGCCCCGCGCGTGACGCTGCGGTAGGGGTCGGTGAAGCCGTACCCCATCCCCCGCAACGTCGCGATCACGGCCGGCAACGCCGCCGTGTCCGTGGAGTCCGAGCTCAGGTGCATCAGCACGATCCCGCCCGGCACGGTGTAGCGGCGCACCCGGTCCAGGATCACCTCACTGGGGACGCCGAGGTAACCGGTCGTGTCGAACGTCCAGTCGTAGCTGATCCAGTCCCCGCGCGCGGCCAGGTCGGCGCGCACCCCGTCGTCGAGGTAGCCGTCCCGGTAGGGCGCCCGGAACCACCCGGCCGTGGTCAGGCCCAGCCGCCGGAACGCCGCCTCGGCGCGGTCGAGCTGGTCGGCACGCTGCGCGGTGGTCAGACCGGTGAACGCCGGGTGGTCGTAGCTGTGGTTGATCAGCTTGTGCCCCGCGGCGGCGATCGCCCGGACCTGGTCCGGATAGCGCTCCACGTAGCGGCCGGTGAGGGCGAACCCGGCGGTGATCCCGTTGTCCCGCAGGATCTGCAGCACCCGCGGCACGTCACCGGGGGTGTACCAGTCGGCGTCCAGCGTCAGGGTGACGACGCGGGGGCCGGGGTCCGCGCCCCGGGTGAACACCGCGGCCCGGGCGGGAGGGGCGTCGTCGGCCGCCGCCACCGGCGCCGTGAGAAGCGCGCCCGTCACCGCCAGCAGCGCACCGAGCGCAACCGTCAGCGCCCGGCCCGCCCTGCTTCTCACCGTCGCAGCCGTCGTCATGCCGTCCACCTCCCCGCCACGAGCACGGCACTGTCCCCGCCGCACACGTCCACCCGCCCCGTGTCCCCGCCCAGGGTCGACCGGTTCATCCCCGGCCGGCAGGGCCGGTCGACCCGCACCCGGGGGACCCCCGGTCCGCATGATCAGCCGTTCGACGCGCGGGCCGCATCCCTGCGTACCCCGGTCCGGGGGCCTCGACGGCGCTGCGGCGGCACACCCGCCGCGGGGGCGTCCCGTCCACCGGCCGCCTCCTCGCCGGCCCCGTCGCCGTCGCCGCAGAGCGCGGCCCACTCGTCGTCGTCGAAGTCACCGTGCAGCGAGAGCACGGCGAGCCACGCCTCCGCGGCCCCCTCGCCGGGGTCCTCGTCGGCCCCATCGGCGGTGCTGGAGGGCGGGGTGCCGATCGCGGCGGTGACGACCGGGTCTCGGCCGGTCCCGGTCCTGCGGCCGCGGACGGCGGCAGGGCCCGGACCGGGACCCCGTCCGGTGATCGGACCCCGGAGCGGGTCACCGGGCGTCGGGGCCGGCTCCCCGGGTCGGTTCCCGGCCGCCGCGCGCGACGCGTCCCGCCCGGCGGCCCGCGCGGTCACCACCGTCAGCTCCGGGCCGTCACGGCACGAACCGGACGCGGACGACGCTCGCCTGCCACACCTGACCGTCCTCCCCGCTCGCCGTGCTCAGCACGACCGCACCGTGGGCGGCGACCGGCGCGCGGTCGAGCGCGACCGTGACGGCGAACGGGCGCAGCACGTCCCCGCCCGCGGTGGCGAAGCCGACGGCGAGCGGCGCGGTGCCACCGTCCTCGACGATGCGCACGTCGACGTGGCCCTCGAACGCCACGGCCCGGCCCTGCAGCAGGACCGGCGACCCGACGAGGTCACCGGCGCCGGGGACGTCGAGCAGCAGGTCTCCGCTCGCCGAGCCGAGCACCCACCACGTCCCGTCCTCCAGGATGCGGACGAACACGGTCGTGACCGGGCCGCCCGCGCGGGGGCGCACCTCCACCTCCCCGGAACGGCCGTCCCCGGGCAGGAACGGACCGGGCACCGGGTCGCGGAAACCCGCCAGCCCCCTGGCGAACCCGGTGGCAGCGGCGACCGGATCGGTGTAGCGGACGCCTGCTGCGGCGTCGGGCCACACGGCCGTCACCGCACTGACCGGTCCGGGGGTCGGAGCTGGTCCTGCGCCGGTCGGGACCGGCGTGGCCGGCGCCGAGGCCGTCGGCTGCTCCGCCGACGGCCGGGCGTCCGCCCCTGTGGTGATCGGCGGCGCGGCGGTGGCGGTGGGCACGGACGGACCGGGTTGCGGCGGACCGGACGGGGACGGGCCGCCGACCAGCGTCGCGACCGTGACGACCACGCCCGTCACGGCGACGGCGACGGCGACGGCGAGCAGCAGGGGTCGCGGATGGCGACGGCGGGGTCGGGCCGGGTCCGGCCCGGGGCTGCGGTCGAGATCGGTCGTGGTCATGCGTCGACGGTCCCGCTGATCCGGAATCCGCGACAGGGCCGTCGGACCCACCTCACGATGCCCCAGGTGCACCGTCGTCCCGGCGACCGGACCGCGGCCCCGGGACGAAAGGCCCCTGCTCCACCGGCCCGGCGCGGCGCACCCTGGACGACCGGACCCGATCGGGTCCGGACCCGCGACCGAGGGGGCAACCCGTGCTGTGCGACACCTGCTGGGGATACGACCACTGGCACCCCTGCCTCTGCGCGGCCGACGGCGAGGCCGGATCCCCCGGCCGCACCCCTCAGGAGGGCTCGGGCGACCGGATCGACGAGCCCCGGCGCGGAGACCTCGAGTTCGCCGCCTGAACAGCGTCCGGTGGCGCGGCGTCCGGGTCCCCGGAGCTCCCGGAGGCCGAGAAGACCACCGCCTCGCCCGGTCGCAGCTCGCTCAGCCGGTCGCCGCTGCCGACCCGGATCGGCGACCCGGGTCCGGGCTCGGACACCACCCGGACGGTGCGGTCGCCGACGCTCACCGTCAGCTGGTGGTGGCGGTACTGCACGGAGAAGTCGAGCCGGCCGAAGCGCCGCGGCCAGTGCGGGTCGAACCACAGCGCGTCCTCCCGGGTCTCCAGGCCGGCGAAGCAGCGCTGCAGGAGGTCGACGCACCCGGCCATCGCCCCGAGGTGCACGCCTTCAGCGGTCGTCCCGCGCTGGATGTCGGCCACGTCGCTGGACAAGGCGCGCTCGAAGTACTCGACGGCGTGCTCCCGGTGCCCGCGCGCCAGGACCCAGGCGTGCACCAGGGCGCTGAGCGTGGAGCCGTGCACGGTCCGGGACAGGTGGTACTCGATCGTCGCCGGGATGGCCTCGGGCGGCAGGCCGTAGCCGAGCCCGCCGAGCAGGGCGCGCAGCTCGTCGGCGGAGAGCAGGTAGAACAGCATGAGCACGTCGGCCTGCTTGGAGACCTGGTAGTCGTCGACCGACCGGCCCTCCGCCTCCAGGATGCGGTCGAGCCGGGACAGGTCGCCGTAGCGGGCGCGGTAGCCGGCCCAGTCGAGATCGGGCAGGTCGTGGGCGCCCGCGTACTGGCTGATCACCCCGTCGGCGGCGATCGGCACGAACATCCGGCGGCTGACGTCGCGCCAGCGCAGCTGCTCGGCGGGGCCCAGGTCCAGCGACTCGACGAGCTCGGTGCGTCGGATCGGTTCCAGCGCGGCGAGGACGTCCTCGGCGCGGCGCAGCAGCCACACGGTCATGACGTTGGTGTAGGCGTTGTCGTCGATGCCCGGCCGGTCGGAGCCGGGGTAGCGGGTCGTGTACTCGTCGGGCCCCATCACACCGCGGATGCGGAAGCGGTCGGTCACCGGATCGTGGCGGGCGAGGCCGGCGAAAAACCGCGCCACCTCCAGCAGCACCTCGGCCCCGTGGTCGGAGAGGAACTCGCGGTCGCCGGTGGCCTGGTAGTACTGCCAGATGCTGTAGGCGACGGCCAGGCCGACGTGCCGCTGCAGGTGCGAGGTGTCGGGGAGCCAGTGGCCGGACCGCGGGTTGAGGTGGCGGCGCTGGCTCTCCTCCCGGCCGTCGCTGCCGGACTGCCACGGGTACATCGCGCCGGTGTGGCCCGCGGCCCGCGCCGCGCGCCGGGCCGCGTCGAGGCGCCGCACGCGGTACCGCAGCAGCGCCCGGGTCACCGCGGGCGTGCGCAGGGTGAGCATCGGGTAGACGAACAGCTCGTCCCAGAAGACGTGGCCGCGGTAGGCCTCGCCGTGCAGGCCGCGGGCCGGGACGCCCGCGTCGAGGTCCTGGTTGTGCTCGGAGACCGCCTGCAGCACGTGGAACGTGCACAGCCGCAGGGTGCGCAGCGTCTCCGTGGCGAGCGCGGCCGGATGGCGGACCAGGTCGAGTCGGTAACGCCGCCAGAGCTGCTGCCAGGCCAGCTCGTGACCGGCCAGCAGCTCCTCGAAGCCCGCCGTGCCGGCCAGCACCTCCACGGCCGCCACGGCCGGTTCGGACACCGCGCCGTCGCGCGAGGTGACCACGGCGACGACCTTCTCGACCGCGACGGGCTCCCCCGCCCGCACCGCGCACCGCAGGACGTGCGCGACGCGGTCGGGCCGGCGGTGCAGTGAGCGTTCGTCGACGGCCGTGCCGGGTTCCAGGGTCGTACGGGCCGCCACCGCCACCCGCAACCGCGACTGGCGCGTCCGCGCGACGAGCAGCAGCGTGGACCCGTCCGGCTCCCCGGTCGTGACGACGTCCAGGTGGCGGCCGTCGAGGGCGGCGTAGCGGGACACGCCCGCGTTGCGGACGGCGCCGTCGATCCCGGACTCGATCCGCAGGTTCCCCGACCAGTTCTCGGCCACCAGCACCGTGTGCAGGCCGGCCACGTGCGGCAGCGTCCGGTGCACGAAGCTGCGCTGGCGCAGCACGGTGATCCGCCCCGCGGCGTCGGCGAACCGGGTGCGGCGGGTGAGCAGCCCGCGGCGCAGGTCCAGCGCCACCCGGTGCTCCAGCACCTCGGCCCCGTCCGCGGAGATCCACGGCCCGTCCTCGACGGCGACGCGCAGGTCCGCCCAGTGCGGCAGGTTGACCATGCTCTCGGACTCGACGACCTCGCCGTCGATCTCGTCGCGGACGCGGTCGAACACGCCCGCGGCGTAGGTCCCCGGGTAGTGCACGCCGTCGGCCCGGCTCTCGGGCGCCGCCCCGCGGGTGGCGAACCGGCCGTTGCCCAGGGTCGTCAGGGCCTCCCGGCGCCCTTCGTCGGCGGGGTCCCAGCCCTCGAAGGTCAACGTCCAGGCATCCACGGCAACCCCCTGTCCGTTCCGACCGTAGGACCCCGCCACGGCGTCCGATCCGGGCCGAAGGTCCCGCATCCGGGGCCGGACGATCCTGGCGACGGCCGCTCGGACGACCGAGGCTGGACCGGCCAGCACCGCACACCGCGAGGAGGGGCGATCCCGTGCCACCGATACCGACGGCCGCTCTCGACGAGGCGTTGCGCGCCCCCTCGGTGCACAACTCCCAGCCGTGGCGCTGGCGGATCACCCCGGAGTCGGTGGAGCTGCACGCCGACCCCGACCGGCACCTGCAGGTGACCGACCCGGACCGGCGCGACCTCGTCCTCAGCTGCGGGGCGGCACTGCACCACCTGACCGTCGCGCTGGCCGCGCACGGCGCCGCCGCGGTCGTCGACCGGCTGCCCGATCCCGAGGACTCCACGCATCTCGCGTCCGTGTCGATCGGACCGGGACGACCGGCCGCAGCCGACGCCGACCTGTTCCCGGCCATCGCCGCCCGCCGGACCGAGCGGCGGCGGATGAGCCACCGTCCGGTGCCCGCCGAACTGCTGGAGCACCTGGCCGAGCAGGCCCGGCGGGCCGGGGCCCTCCTGGTGCCCGTCGTCGGCGCGGCCGCCCGGGACCGGCTCGCCCTCGCCCTCGGCGACGCCGGCCGGCTGCAGCGGTCCGCACCGGGCTACCCGGCCGAGCTGCGCCTGTGGACCCACCGCCTCCCCGCCGCCCGGGACGGGATCCCGGCCACGGCGACGACCGCCGTGCCCCGCCGCGACAGCTCGCCCCCACTGCGCGCCTTCCCCGCCGGGCGGCTGCGCGAGGGACGCCAACTCACCGGGCACGGCGGCACCGACGACGCCGCCGAGTTCATGGTCGTGGCCACCGCGGACGACCGGGTCCTCGACCGGCTCCGCGCCGGCGAAGCCGTCAGCGCCGTGCTGCTGGCCGCCACGCTCGCCGGTCTGGCGTCCACCCCGCTCAGCCAGGCGACCGAGGTCGACACGGTCCGGGACGCCCTGCGCACGCACGTCCTGCGCGTCCCCGAGCACCCGCAGATCGTCCTGCGGCTGGGCTGGCCGGCCACCTATGCCGACCCGCTCCCCGCCACCCCGCGCCGCCCCCTGCGGTCGGTCCTGCTGCGCTGAGGACGCACGGCGGAGGTCGGGGTACCGCAGAGGCCCCCGCGAGCCCGCGGACCCGGGCGGCGACGTCCCCGCGGATCGGCCGGATCTCCGCCGCGGCCGTGCCGGCGGGATCGGTGAGCGGCCAGTCCACGTAGCGTTCCCCGGGGGACACCGGGCAGGCGTCACCGCAGCCCATCGTGACCACGACATCGGTTGCCTCGACGGCACGACACGACCTGCTGCCTGCTGCTGCACGGCCGCGCCGCCCATGCCCCGAGCGGGCCGACGCGGACCCGTCCGCGGCCTCTCGTCCCGCACCGGCCTCAACGACCGCCGGACCGGGAGCCGCCGGAGATCACGACGCCCAGATCACGACGCCCAGTCATCGCCCGCTACGGCTCCACTCCGGGCCGAACCGCTCCCAGTCCCGTTCCCAGCGCGCGGAGTTGGCCCGCCCGACCATGCCGCGCACAGCCGCCCAGGTCGCGCCCAGCACCACGCCCCCGCCCAGCATCAGACCCACCACCGCGAGACCCCCGGCGACCACGGCCCCGACCTCGCCGACGGGACGGGGAACGACCCGGCCGTCGCGGTCGAGCCAGATCCTCACCACGGCCCCGGCGCGGGCACCCGCTCCGGCGGTCACCGAGCCGGTGCGCGACACCCCGTCCGGGTCGAGCCAGCGCGCCGGGACCACCACCTGGCCCCGCGCCGTCCCGTACTCCCCGGCGGCCGCCGCCGCGTCCTCGAGCAGGACGGCCTCGGTCGAGGTGCGGGCGGCGCTCTCGAGACGGCCGCGCTCGACGGTCCCGGCGTGCACGACGATCCCGCCCAGGACCGCCACCGTCAACAGGAGCAGTCCGGCGCAGGCGAGCATCCACGCCACGAGGTCCTCGACGACGTCGGTGAGCCTGCGGCGTGGCCGCACCGCGCGCTCCGACGGACGGTCACCGGGCTTCCGCGGTCGCTGCATCGTGACCGCCCCCCTTCCGGGACGGGCACTGCAGGCGCGCGTCCGGTGGCGGGAACAGCAGTGACTCGTGGTCGTCGTCGAGCCACCGCACGCGGTAGGGCGGGGAGCCGTCCTCGTGCGGGACACCGACGATCCGCCCGCGCCGCACCAGGTGGTCGCCCGGCGCCACCGGGACCACCAGCCAGTCCCCCACGTGGGCGCGCATCAGCGCACCGCCCCACGGCGTGCCGCGTCGAGCAGCACCCTCCGCTCGGCGGAGGCGACGGCCGGGCGATCGACGCCGCACACATGGGTGAAGGTGACGTTCATCCCGGCGAACGAGTCGTCCGTGCCGTCCTCCCCCACCGCTGAGGACCGCACCGCCACGACGGCTCCGCGCTCCTCGGGATCGGGCAACCGCTCGTAGGCGGCACGCACCGCGGACTCCAGCGCGGGCGGGAACGGCGCGGAGCCGGCCAGGTCGCCCACCCGCAGGCGGAGTGCGTCGAGCGCGGCGGGATCCTCGACGGCCGCGGTGAGACCGGTCAGGTCCCGCACCGCGGCGGGCGCGGCCACCGCCGTCATCCCTGCTCCCCGGTCTCCTCGGTCCGCACGACGGCGACCGGGCACGGGCTGCGGTGCAGCAGCGCATGGCCGACCGACCCGAGCAGCAGGCCCGCGAACCCGCCGCGCCCGCGCGACCCCACGACCACGAGCTGGGCCCCCACCGCCTCCTTCAGCAGGGCGTGCGCCGCCCGGTCGCGGGTCACGACGCGCCGTACCGGCACGTCCGGGTACTTCTCGGCCCAACCCGCGATGCGCTCGCCCAGCACCACGCGCTCGTCGACCTCGATGGCCTCCCAGTCCAGCAGCGGCGCGATCGCCGGGTCGGCCACCAGGTCCATCCACGTGTGCACCGCCACGAGCGGGGCGTCCCGCAGCGCCGCCTCCTCGTAGGCGAAGGCCAGCGCCGCCTCGCTCACCGGCGACCCGTCGATCCCCACGACGACCGGCGCCGACGCCGAGACCGCCTGTCCCGCACCGCGCACGACCACCACCGGACACGCACCGTGCGACGCCAGCGCGTGCGCCACCGACCCCAGCAGCAGGCCACCGATCCGGCTCAGGCCGCGGTCGCCGAGCACCATCAGCTCCGCCCGGCGCGACTCCGTCACCAGGACCCCGATCGGGTAGCCGACGACGAGCTCGCGCTCCACGGGCACGTCGGGGGCGTGCCGGGCGACGGCCGCCTCCGCCGTGGCCAGGTCGCGCCGGGCGTGCTCGAGCATGATGTCGCGGCGATGCTCGCCGAGGCCGGGGTGCCCGACGACGAGCTCGGTGGTCCAGCCGAACGCGTACACCAGCCGCAGCCCGAGATGCCGCCGCGACGCCTCGTCCGCCGCCCAGCGCGCCGCCTCGAGCGCGCTCTGCGAGCCGTCGATACCCACCACTACGGTCCTGCTCCGTCGAGCGTTCATGGCCTTCTCCTCGTCGATGTGGGGCGATCGTGTCTCCGCGGCGACCCCGCCGGGCAGCGTCCAACGCCCCGTGCCCGGGGGCCCTCCGACCCGTTCCCCACGGACCTCCGCGGTCAGAACAGGGGTGCACGACGGCATCGGCGAGCCGCTCGTCCAGCCGGTACCGCAGCCGGTCGACCACGGTGACGACACCTTCCACCCGCCGCACCTTCCGCGGCGGCTCGGTCATCAAGGCGGCCGCTCCGGACTTCGCCACGACCGTCCCGGTCATCGGGGCGACGACGGGTTCGGTCGCCGGTGTGGACCGCACGACCGTGACCGGACACGGGGCGCCCACCACGCAGCGCAGCCCGACCGAGCCGAGCCGGACGCTCACGACAGCCCGCGCCCGCGATGCACACGACCAGCAGGTCGGCATCCCGGGCGGCGCTGAACAGGGCATCCGCGGACGGCCCGGGCGCCGCCCCCCGCGGGGACGGCCGCACGGGCCCGTAGGCGCTCGCCCAGAGCTCCGAGGGCTCCACCGCGACCACCACCCTCAGGAGGGCGCCGCGGCGGGCCGCCACCCGCAGCGCGAAGTCCAGCGCGGCGAAGGAGCCGGGCGAACCGTCCGCCCCGACCGCGACGGCCGGCTGGCCTGCCGCGCCTCGATCGGTCGACCTGATCCCGCCCGGCGACCGCAGGCCGGTCACCGGGACGAGGTACCCCGCCCCCGGGCGTCCGCAGCCCGCGTCCGCTCCACCACAGCGGAGCGCTGAACAGCCGGGCCACGGCGAACGCGACCATCAGGAACAGCGCCACCGCGCGCACGTCGATGCGCTCGCGCGGGATGACCCGCCCGGTGTCCGCCGTCATCGGGGATCCGGCCCCTCCGCGGGTGGCGTGCGGGTCAGCGGTCCGGTGTGCGGGGGATGGACCGGAGCTCGACGTGCACGGGCGGGTCCGCCGGGGTGTCGGGGTCGGTGACCCGGCGTCCGTCGACGAGGACCCAGCCGCCGCGGACGTGTTCGATCGCCCGTTCCCTCGAGATCCCGGCCTGCACGAGCCGGTCCAGCACGGTGCGGTCCGCGACGGCGGTACTGCTGCGTGGGGTCTCCATCAGGTCATCACCTCGGTGATCGGAGGAATTCGTTCGGAGATCCGACGGTCCCAGCAGCGTGAGCCGGCCGTCAGCGGCGAAGGTCCCGTTCTCCGACCGACCAGCGGCCCTGCCGGGAGCATCCGCTCGACCGTGGTCGCGCCGGCACCGCACGCGCACGATCGGTACCTCCAGAACTCCTTCGACCGGCGAGGTGGACCGATGCGCATCCGCACGGGCGTCACCGGCATCGGCCCCGCCGGCTCCACGCTCCCGGACCGGTGAGCTGAGGTGCGGCGCGTCGGCACGCGGCTCGGGACCGGGATCCGGCCGGGGCTCGCGGCGGTGCGCCGCCGCGACCGGCGGGCGGTGTCCGCCGACCTGCTCGCCGGCGCCACCGTCGCGGCCTACCTGGTGCCGCAGGTGCTCGCCTACGCGGAGGTGGCCGGTCTGCCGGCGGTCGCCGGCCTCTGGGCCTCGCTCGCGGCGCTCACCGCCTATGCGGTGTTCGGTTCCTCGCGGCTGCTCTCCGTGGGTCCGGAATCGACGACCGCGGTGATGACCCTCATCGCGATCGCCCCGCTCGCGGGGGGCGACCCGGGTCGCCACGCGGCGCTGTCCGCCGCGCTCGCCGCGCTGGTCGGGGTGCTGTGCCTCGCCGGGCGAGCAGCGCGGCTGGGTTTCCTGGCCGACCTGCTGTCGCGCCCGGTGCTCGTCGGCTACCTCACCGGGATCGCCCTGATCATGATCGCCGGTCAGCTCGGCCGGCTCACCGGGATACCGGTCGACGGTGGCACGTTCGTCGACGACATCGCCGGCGTCGTGGGCGGGCTCGGCGGGGTCCACCTGCCCACGCTCGTCCTCTCGGTGGCGGTGCTCGCCGTCCTCGTGGTCGTCGCCGCGCTCGCCCCCCGCCTGCCGGGGCCCCTGCTCGCGGTGCTGCTCGCCACCGCCGTCAGCGCCGCGCTCGACCTGCCGCGACTCGGGGTGGCCGTGGTCGGCGCGGTCCCGCCGGGGCTCCCGTCCTTCGCCGTCCCCGCGGTGGGCGCGGCGGACCTCGGCGCCCTGCTGCTGCCCGCGCTCGGCGTCGCGCTGGTGGCGTACTCCGACAACGTGCTCACGGCCCGGGCGTTCGCGCCCAGCGGGCAGCGGGTCGACGCCGACCAGGAGCTGCTCGCCCTCGGCACCGCCAACATCGCCGCCGGCGTCCTGCAGGGATTCCCGGTCAGCAGCAGCGGCAGCCGGACCGCGATCGGCGCATCGGTCGGCGGCCGCAGCCAGCTGGCCTCGGTGGTGACGGTGCTGGCCGTGCTCGCCGTCCTGCTGGCCGGGGGCCCCGTCCTCGCCGCCTTCCCGACCGCCGCGCTGGGCGCACTCGTCGTCTACGCCGCGGTCCGGCTCGTCGACCGGCGGGAGTTCTGCCGGTTCGCCCGGTTCCGTCGCTCCGAGCTGCTCATCGCGGTGACCACCACCGCCGCGGTGCTCGCGCTGGGTGTGCTCACCGGCGTGCTCGCCGCTGTCGGCCTGTCGATCCTCGACCTGCTGCGGCGGGTGTCCCGACCGCACGACGGCGTACTCGGGTTCGTCCCCGGCCTGGCCGGGATGCACGACGTCGACGACCACCCCGGCGCAACGACCGTCCCGGGGCTGGTGGTGTACCGGTACGACGCGCCGCTGTGCTTCGCCAACGCCGACGACTTCCGCGCCCGCGCCATGGCCGCGGTGGACGCGGATCCGCAGGCCCGGTGGCTACTGCTCAACGTCGAGGCGGTGGTCGAGGTCGACATCACGGCGGTGGACGCGCTGCTCGGGCTGTGCGACGAGCTGCGGCAGCGCGGCGTGACCGTGGCGCTGGCCCGCGCCAAGCACGAGCTGCTCGAGGACCTCGCGCGCAGCGGGCTCCGCGACCGCATCGGGGAGGACCGGATCTTCCCGACCCTCCCGACCGCGGTGGAGGCCTACCGCAGGGAGACGACATGTCCATGGACCTGACCGCCCCCACCCGCGTCGAGCACTACCACGACCCGGTCGCACCGCCCGCCGCCGTCGTGGTGCCACTCGTGTACGCCGTGGCCCGCGACACGACCGGCCGCGTCCTGCTGGTCCGCCGCGCCGACACCGGTGACTGGGAGCTGCCCGGTGGCCGCGTCGACCCCGGGGAGTCGGCCGTGGCGGCACTCGTCCGTGAGGTGGCCGAGGAAAGTGGCCTGGTGGTCGACGTACGGGGCGTCGCAGGTCTGTACTCCGATCCGGGCCACGTCGTGGAGCAGGCGGGGGTCGTGCGGCAGCCGTTCGCCGTCTGCTTCCACGCCATCGCCCGGCCGGGCGTGCCGCGGCCCGATCGGCACGAGACCAGCGACGCCCGGTGGTGGGACGTCGCCGATCTCGACGGGCTGCAGATGCACACCGCCGTCCGGGCCCGGGTCCGCGACGCGGTCAGTCGGCCCGACCGGGTGCACCTCGGCTGAAGCCCTGTCGGTCACCCGGTACCAGGCCGCCGGCGGCGGGTTCGGCGGCCACCATCGCGGGTCCGACCACGACGACGGGACACTCCGCGAACTCGACCAGGGCTCGGCTGGTCGACCCGAGCAGCATCCCGGTCTGCGGCATCCCGGTCTGCGGCATCCCGGTCTGCGGCGCGGTGCGGCGGTGCCCGACCACGATCATCCGGGCCGTGCCTGCCCGGTCGAGCAGGACCCGTAGCGGGGTGTCCTCGTCGACGTCGTGCTCGATCACGAGCTCGGGGTGCGCGGCGGCGACCCGGCCGAGCTCGGCGGCGAGCATCCTGCCCGCCTCGTCCGCGAGGACCGGCCAGTCCTCGGGCCTGCGGTGTGCGGACCCGTCGCTCCCGGCGACGACGTCCGACCACGCCCGCGTCCCCACCAGTCGCGCGCCCAACACCTCGGCCAGCCCGGCCGCGACGTCGAGCGCGGCGCGGCCGGCCGGCGAACCGTCGACCCCCACCACCACGGGACCGCCACGGGGCGGCGGCAGCTGCGGGACCTTGCCCCGGATCACCGCGACCGGACACCGGACCCGTTCCAGGAGGGACACCGCCACGGTGCCCGCGAGCATCCCCGACCACCCGGCCTCGCCGTAGCTGCCGAGGACCAGCATCGCGGCCCCCTCCGCGCGGGTCCCGAGCACGTCGACCGGTGTGCCGGGCTGCACCTCCGCGACGCACGGCTCCGCCCCCAGGCGCACCGCGACGTCCCGCAACTCGGCCAGCCACGCCGGAATGGGGGTGATCGGCGCGTCCTGGTAACCACCCGGCACCACGTGCACGAGGAGCAGCGGCGCGCGCTCGGCCGATGCGAGGTCTGCGGCCCACTCGGCGGCCTCCCTGGCGGAGTCCGAGGCGTCCACGCCGACCACGATCAGGCCGCCGTCCCTGTTGCCGTCCATGCGCACGCGCCTCCATCGGGTCCGACGTCTCTCCGACCAGAGTCTCCGGGCCACGCGGGGCGTCCCAGGGTCGGCGGACCACGGTCGTCGGGACCTCCGACCCCAAACCGCGGCCCCACGGGTCACCACGGACTCGGTGCTGATCGCCTCTGTGCGGCCCGATCTGCCGGGGGGACGGTGCACACATGGCAGATAGGGACGTTCCCGTCGGTGTACTCGCGGTCGCGGTGCAGCGGGCACTGCAGGCGCCGTCGGTGCACAACACGCAGCCGTGGCGGTGGCGGCTCACCGACGGGCTGATCGAGCTGCACGCCGACCCGGCACGACAGCTGGTGGCCACCGACCCCGACCTTCGCGATCTCGTCCTGAGCTGCGGTGCGGCTCTGCACCACCTCCAGGTCGCCCTCGCCGCCGCGCGCCTGTCGGCGCACGTCCACCGGCTCCCGTCACCGGAGGACCGCTGGCACCTGGCGACCGTGCGTGTCCGCCCCGGGGCGGGCGACACCGGGCTCGCCCAGCTGAGCCGGGCCATCGACGAACGCCGGACCGACCGCCGCCCGTTCGGCGCCGACCCCGTCTCCCCGCAGGCGATCGGGCGGCTCGTCGCGTGCGCGACGCAGTACGGCGCGACACTGCACCCGGTGACCGAGCCCGGTGCGCGTCGTCGGCTCGACGAGGTACTGGCCGATGCCGGGGCGCGGCAGCGCTTCGCGCCCGGCTACGCAGCCGAGCTGACGATCTGGAGCCACCGCTGGGCCGCCGCACGCGACGGCATCCCGGCCACCGCCCGCACCACGCGCACCGCGGCCCCGGACCTGCGGGCGTTCCCGCGCGGGACGCTGGGCAGCACCCGGCCGCAGCCGGCACCGGGCGGGCACGACGGTTCCGTCCTGCTCGTCCTCACCACCACCGGCGACGAGGTGCTCGATCACCTGCTCGCCGGCGAGGCGACCAGCGCGGCGCTGCTCACGGCGACCGTTCAGGGGCTGGCCACCACCCCGCTCAGCCAGTCGCAGGAGGTCCCCGCAACCCGCGCGCGGCTGGCGTCGTCCGTCCTGCGCTCACCGGACCGTCCCCAGCTGGTGATCCGGATCGGTCACCCAGGACCGGGCGCGAGCCGGATCGAGCGGACACCACGCCGCATGCTCGAAGCGGTCCTGATGCACTGACCCGGTCCCGGTCGGCCACCCGGTGGGCGCGGAACGCCCGTCGTGCACTGCCCCGGGCCGGTCGGCGTCGCAACACGGCGCCGACGGTGGCGAGGAGCATCGCCGCACCGAGCAGCAGGCCCAGACCACCAGGACCGCCGCCATCACGACACCGGGGACCGGCGGATCCGGCCGGGACGGCCCGCGCTGGGCCGTCCGGCCCTCCCGGTCGGGGCCCATCGGCACAGACGCGGACCCCTGTCGGCAGGTACCGTCGACGCGGCGACGACGAGAGGCAGGCCGTGACCATTTCCGTGTTCCTGCTGGACGACCACGAGATCGTCCGGCGTGGCATCGCGCAGCTGCTGGAGTCCGAGGACGACATCACGGTCGTCGGGGAGGCCGGCACGGCTGCGCAGGCGCTGGCCCGCATCCCGGCGCTGCGCCCGGACGTCGCGATCCTGGACGTCCGGCTCCCCGACGGCGAGGGCGTCTCGGTGTGCCGCGAGGTGCGGTCGGCCGTCCAGCCGCCGCCCGCGTGCCTGATGCTCACCTCGTACTCCGACGACGAGGCCCTGTTCGGCGCGATCATGGCCGGTGCGTCGGGCTACCTGCTCAAGCAGGTCGCCGGGGTCGATCTGGTCGGTGCGGTGCGCACGGTCGCGGCGGGCGGGTCCCTGCTGGACCCGCGGGCCACGGCCACGGTCCTCGAACGGCTGCGCACCGGGGACGCCCCGGCCGACCCGCGCTACGAGTCGCTCAGCCCGCAGGAACGCCGGATCCTGGAGTTGATCGCCGAGGGCATGACCAACCGCCAGATCGGCGCCGAGATGTACCTCGCGGAGAAGACGGTCAAGAACTACGTCTCCTCGTTGCTGCACAAGCTCGGGTTCGCCCGCCGCACGGAGGCCGCGGTCTACGCGGCCGAGCTGCGCCACGGGCCACGCTGACGGTCACAGCGCCTCGGCCCTGCGCCGTCACGGCGTCGTCACGGCGGCGCCGCGACGGCCGCATGGGCCCCACGGGCGTCCCGGTGGATGCGGAAGGTCGTGTCGAGGGGCGATCCGGGAGGTCCACGCGGGTCGCTCACGCGGCGCACGGCCGCGACAGCAGGCTGTCCAGGCGGGCGAGCGCGGCCCGATCCACCGAGCCGGCGACCACCATCGCCGCACGGCCGCTCCGCGGTGTGCTGGTGACGTGCAGCACCACCGGCGAGTCTGCTCCGGACGTTGCCCTCGTCCCGATGGGCGATCTCCGGTCGCCACGACCTACCGGGGGCTGAGGGCGGGACCGCCGGCCGTCCGCGGGGGGCCGTTCGGCCCTCCCGAGCGCTGGGCTCTCCGGGCGAAGGTCGTGGTGAGCCGGAGTACCGGCGCCCGACCGCTCACGGAGGAGTGATGAACCTCGATCTCGCGCGGTGGCAGTTCGCGATCGTCACCGTGTACCACTTCCTGTTCGTCCCGCTGACGATCGGCCTGTCCGTCCTCGTGGCCGGCATGCAGACCGCCTGGTACCGCACCGACGACGACCGCTACCTACGCATGACCAAGTTCTGGGGCAAGCTGCTCCTGATCAACTTCGCGATGGGCGTGGTGACCGGGATCGTCCAGGAGTTCCAGTTCGGGATGAACTGGAGCGACTACAGCCGCTACGTCGGCGACATCTTCGGCGCCCCGCTGGCCATCGAGGGACTGCTCGCGTTCTTCCTGGAGTCGACCTTCCTCGGCCTGTGGATCTTCGGCTGGGACCGGCTGTCCAAGGGGCTGCACCTGGCCTGCATCTGGCTCGCCGCGATCGGCACCGTCCTGTCGGCCTACTTCATCCTCGCCGCGAACTCCTGGATGCAGCACCCGGTCGGCTCGATCGTCAACGACGAGCGCGGCCGCGCCGAGCTCGTCGACTTCGGCGCCGTACTCACCAACTCCACCGCGGTCGGGGCCTTCCTGCACACGATCACCGCCTGCTTCGTCACCGCCGGGATGTTCGTCCTCGCCGTCAGTGCCTGGCACCTCGCCCGCGACCGGCACACCGAGGTGTTCCGCCCCTCGATGCGGCTCGCACTGGTCACCGTGCTCATCGCCAGCCTCGGCGTCGTCGTCACCGGCGATCTGCAGGCCCGGCTCATGACCGAGCAGCAGCCGATGAAGATGGCCGCCGCCGAGGCCCTCTACGACACGGTCGCGCCCGCGTCGTTCTCGCTGTTCACGGTGGGCTCGCTGGACGGGTCGCAGGAGCTGTTCAGCGTGCGGGTCCCCCGCATCCTGTCGTTCATGGCCACCGGCTCGTTCGACGGGGAGGTCGAGGGCATCAACCAGCTCCAGGCGGCCGCCGAGCAGACCTACGGGCCCGGCGACTACACGCCGAACATCCCGGCGACGTACTGGACGTTCCGGCTCATGATCGGCTTCGGGCTGCTCGCGGGGCTGATCTCCGTGGTCGGGCTGTGGCTGACCCGCCGCCGCGCCCGCCGCCCGGTGCCGCGCTGGTTCTACACCGTCGGGGTGGCCGGCCTGGTCCTCCCCTTCGCCGCCAACAGCGCAGGCTGGATCTTCACCGAGATGGGCCGCCAGCCCTGGGCCGTGTACGGCGTCCTGCGCACCGCCGACGGCGTCTCCCCCTCCGTGACCACACCGATGGTGCTCACCTCGCTGATCGTCCTCACGCTGCTCTACGGCGCCCTCGCGGTCGTCGACGGCTACCTGATGATCCGCTACGCCAAGGCCGGGCCACCCCCCGCCGCCACGGCCACCCCCACCGACACCGACGGACCGCGGCCGCTGGCCGTGGCCTACTGAGGGACCCGACATGGCACTCACCGACATCTGGTTCCTGCTCATCGCCGTCCTGTGGACCGGCTACTTCGTCCTGGAGGGCTTCGACTTCGGCGTCGGGATGCTGCTCCCGTTCGTCGGGCGCACCGAGAAGGACCGCCGGGTCGCGATCAACACGATCGGCCCGGTCTGGGACGGCAACGAGGTCTGGCTGCTCGTCGCGGGCGGCGCCACGTTCGCCGCGTTCCCCGAGTGGTACGCCAGCCTGTTCTCCGGCTTCTTCCTGGCCCTGCTGCTCATCCTCGTCGCGCTCATCGTGCGCGGGGTCGCCTTCGAGTTCCGCGGCAAGATCGACAGCGACCGGTGGCGCCGCAACTGGGACATCGGGATCGTCGTCGGGTCGACGGTGCCCGCACTGCTCTGGGGCGTCGCGTTCGCCAACATCGTGGCCGGGGTGCCGCTGGACGCCGACCACGAGTTCACCGGGTCGCTGCTCACCCTGCTCAACCCCTACGCGTTGCTCGGCGGGCTCGCCACGCTGAGCCTGTTCGCCCTGCACGGCGCGGTGTTCCTGTCGCTCAAGACCCACGGTGACGTCCGGACGCGGTCCCGCGCACTGGCGCAGCGCGCCGGGCTGGCCTCGGTCGTGCTCGGCGGCGGCTTCCTGGTCTGGACGTTCCTCGCGCACGGACCGTTCTGGACGGTCGTGCCCGTGCTGGTCGCGGCCGCGGCGCTGATCGGGGCGGTGCTGGCGAACGCACGCGCGCGGGAGGGCTGGGCGTTCCTGCTCACCGCGACCGCGATCGTCGCGGTGACGGTGACGCTGTTCGGCTCGCTCTACCCGGACGTGCTGCCCTCGAGCACCGACCCGGCGTTCAGCCTGAACACGACGAACGCGGCGTCGACGCCCTACACGCTGCAGATCATGACCTGGGTGGCGGTCGTGTTCACCCCCGTGGTGCTGGCCTACCAGTCCTGGACGTTCTGGGTGTTCCGCCGCCGCATCGGCGCGGCCGACATCCCCGCCGCGTCCGGGCTGCCCGCCCGCAACGGCCGGAAGGATGAGCCGGTCCGATGAGACCACTGGACCCGCGGTTGCTGCGGCACGCCTCTGCGGCGCGGCGCTACGTCGTGCTGGCCGCCGCGCTCTCCGTGGCGACCGCGGGCCTGGTGCTCGTGGCGGCCGAACTGCTCGCCCGCGCCGTCGAGGGCGCCTTCCTCGGCGGTGCCGGTCTCGACGCGCTGGCCCCGCTGCTGCTGGGCCTGGTCGTCGCGGTCTCCGCCCGCGCCGTGCTCGCCTGGGCCGGGGAGGTGGCCGCGCACCGCGCGTCCACCGACGTCATCCGCCAGCTGCGGGCCCGGCTCGTCGAGCACGTGCTGGCCCTGGGCCCGCGGCACCCCGACCTGCCGCCGACCGGCGAGCTGGCCACCCTGGCCACCCGGGGCCTCGACGGGCTGGAGGGCTACTTCAGCCGCTACCTCCCGACCCTGCTGGTCGCGGCCACCGTGCCGGCCGCCGTCGCCGGGCGCATCCTGTTCGCCGACCCGCTGTCCGGGCTGATCGTCGGGCTGACGGTCCCGCTCATCCCGATCTTCATGATCCTCGTCGGGATGCACACCGGGCGCTCCACGCGCCGGCAGTGGCGCACCCTGGCGGTGCTCGGCCACCACTTCCTCGACCTCGTCGCCGGGATGGACGTGCTCGTCGCGTTCGGGCGCGCCCGGCGCCAGTCCGGGCGCCTGCGCAGCCTCGCCGAGGACTACCGCCAGGCGACCCTGCGCACCCTGCGCGTCGCGTTCCTCTCCGCGCTCGTCCTCGAACTGCTCGCGACGCTCTCGGTCGCGCTCGTCGCCGTCGCGATCGGGCTGCGCCTGGTCGAGGGGCATCTCGACCTCGTCACCGCACTCGTCGTGCTGATCCTCGCGCCGGAGGTCTACCTGCCGCTGCGCGCGGTCGGGGCCCGCTTCCACGACTCCGCGGAGGGGCTCGCCGCCGCCGCCGAGGTGTTCGCCGTGCTGGAGACACCCACCGTCGGCTCCGGCGAGCGGATCCCCGCGCCGGACCCGTCGCGCGTCGCCGTCCGGCTCGACGGCGTCGTCGTCGAGGGCCGCGGAGGGCGCGTCCTCGACGGGCTCGACCTGGTGCTGGAGCCCGGCACCGTCCTGGGTGTCCGCGGCCCGAGCGGGTCGGGCAAGTCCACCCTGGTCGACCTGCTGCTCGGCCTGCGCCGCCCGGACGGCGGGCGGGTCACCGTCGGCGGCGTCGACCTCGCCGACATCGACCGCGACGCCTGGTCCCGCCGCGTCGCCTGGGTCCCCCAACGCCCGGTGCTCGTGCGCGGCACCGTCGCCGACAACATCCGCCTCGGTGCGCCCGACGCCCCGGAGCCGCGGGTGGCAGCGGCCGCCGCCGCCGCTGCGCTGGACGTCCCGCTCGACCGGCGCGTCGGCGAGGACGGGGTGGGCATGTCCACCGGGCAGCAGCGCCGCGTCGCGCTCGCCCGCGCCGTGCTGGCCGACCGGCCGCTGCTGCTGCTCGACGAGCCGACCGAGGGCGTCGACACCGACACCGAGGCCGCGATCGTCGCGGCCCTTCCCGGGATCGCGGCGGGGCGGACCGTCGTGCTCGTCAGCCACCGGCCCGATGTGCTCGCCGGCTGCGACCGGACGGTCACCGTGGACGCGCCGCAGCTGCCGGCCCCCGTGACGCACCCGCTCTCCCCCCAGACGCCGGCCGCGGCACCTCCTGCCCCCGAAGGGCCGCGGCCGGCCCCGTCCCCGATCGGCACGCCGGTGCGCGGCGCGCTGCGCTGGTCGCTGTCCGCGGCCCGCGACCAGCGCGGCCGGCTGGCGCTCGCCGCCCTGCTCGGCGCACTCGCGCTCGGGTGCGGCGTGGCGCTGACCGCGACCTCGGCCTGGCTGATCTCCTCCGCCGCGCTGCACCCCCCGGTGCTGGCCCTGATGGTCGCCATCGTCGCGGTGCGCGCGTTCGGGCTGGGCAAGGGCGTGCTCCGCTACGCCGAGCGGCTCGTGTCGCACGACGCCGCACTGCGGGCCTCCAGCGCGCTGCGGGTGCGGATCTGGGAGGCGCTGCTGCGGCTCGGACCGGCCGCCACCGCGCGGCTGCGGCGCGGGGAGCTGCTGTCCCGGCTCATCTCCGACGTCGACGCCCAGCAGGACCTGCTGGTGCGGGTGCTGCTGCCCGCGGTGGCCGCCGCCGCGGTCGCGACGGGCACCGCCGTGGGGATCGGGCTGCTGCTCCCCGCCGCGGGACTGGTCGTCGCGATCGGCCTGTTCGTCGCGGGGGTACTCGCACCCGCGACCACCGCATGGGCCGCCCACCACACGGAGCGGCGGGCGGCCGCCGCCCGCGGCGAGGTGCTGGCCCGCAGCGTCGAGATCGTCGAGGCCGCCCCCGACCTGATCGCCTTCGGTGCGGCCGGCCGGTTCCGCGACCGGCTCGCCGACGCCGACGCCCGGCTCGCGGCCCTGCTGCGCCGGGCGGCCACCGCCCGCGGGCTCGGTGCCGGGATCGGCGTGCTCGCGATCGGGGCGACGTCCGTGGCGGCCACGGCCGTCGGCATCGCCGCCGTGCGGGCGGGGACGCTGCCCGGGCCCGCGCTCGCGGTGCTCGCGCTGACCCCGCTGGCCATGGCCGACGTCGTCGCGGGGCTGCCCGACGCCGCCGTCCGGCTGCTCACCGCGCTGCCCGCCGCCCGGCGGCTCGCCGAGCTCGAGGCCCGGCCGGTCGCCGTCGCCGATCCCGCGCACCCGCTCGACGTCGCGCCGCCGTCGGGCTTCACCGCCGACGGGCTCGCCGTCCGCTGGCCGGGTGCGGGCCGCGACGCCGTGCACGACGTCGATCTCGACCTGCGCGGCGGCACCCGCCTCGCGCTCACCGGGCCCTCCGGCTCCGGGAAGTCCACCGTGGTCGCGGCCCTGCTGCGCACCCTGGACCCCAGCGCGGGCACCCTGCGCGCCGACGGCCACGACGTGCGCGGGCTGGCCGGGGACGACGTGCGCCACGGCATCGCCTGGTGCGGCGCCCGCACCCACCTGTTCGACAGCACGCTGCGCGCCAACCTGGCCCTCGCCGCCCCGGACGCCACCGACGCGCAGCTCGTCGCGGCGTTGGGCCGGGCCCGGCTGGGTGACTGGTTCGCCGGGCTGCCCGACGGGCTCGACACCGCCGTCGGCGAGCACGGGGGCGCGGTGTCCGGCGGCGAGCGCCAGCGCATCGGGATCACCCGCGCGCTGCTGGCCGAGCGCAACGTCCTGGTCCTCGACGAGCCCACCGCCCACCTCGACCCGGCCACCGCGGACGCGCTGGCCGCCGAGCTGCTCGCCGTGACAGAGGGCCGCACGGCGCTGATCGTGACCCACCGGCCCGAGCAGACCCCCGGCCTGCCCGAGGTCCGGATCGGCGACCGGCCACTCGTCCCCGCGCGCTGACCCGGACCCCGAGGAGACGGTGGTGACCCGCACCGACGCAGCACCGACCGGCGGACCCGCACGCGTGACCCCACCGAGCCGGCGGGGAGCGCTCACCGCGGCGCTCGCGCTGGCCGCGGTCTCCGGTGCGGTGACCGCGGTCGCCGTGCCGCTCGGGCCGACGACCGCCGGACAGGCCGTCGCCGTCATGGTCCTCGGCGCGCTGCTCGGGCTCGTCGCCGGTGGCGGGACCGGCACGGCGTGGACGGTGCTGCCCACCTCCGCGGTGTACGGGGCGGTGCTCGAGCTGGGCCGCCTGGCCGTCGCGCTGCCGACCGTCGACGCCGTCCGGCTCGACTCGGTCTACGGCGTCCTCGCGCTGCTCGCCGGACGCGGCGTGCACGCGCTGCTGCTCGTCCTGCCGATGCTGCTCGGGGCCCGGATCGGCGTCGGCATCGCGCTCCGGCGGTCCGGGGCGGTGCCGCACCGCGCCCGCCGCGCGATCGGCACCGGTGTCGTGGGCCTGGTCGTCGTCGCCATGGCCGCGTTCGTCGCCGTGCCGGCATCCACCCCGCCGGTCGTGGACGCCACCGGGGCCGTCGTGCCGGGCGGCCTGGCCTCGCTGGAGACCGTGACGCTCGGCGGCACCGGGCACGCCCTCATGATCCGCGCCGCGGACGTGGACGACCCGGTGCTGCTCTACCTCTCCGGCGGGCCGGGGCAGTCCGACCTCGCGCTGGCCCGCGTCCTGTCCGCCCCCTGGACCGACGACGTCGTGTTCGCCACCTACGACCAGCGCGGCAACGGCAAGTCCTACGCCGGGCTGCTGCCGACCGGGCGGGCCACCCTCGACCGGGCCGTCGAGGACACCATCGCGCTGAGCGAGCAGCTGCGCGACCGCTTCGGCGAGGAGAAGATCCTCCTCATGGGCGAGTCCTGGGGCACGCTCCTGGGGGTCCTCGCCGTGCAGCGTCGCCCCGACCTCTACCACGCCTGGATCGGCAGCGGCCAGATGGTCGACGTCCAGGAGACCGACCGCCGGATCCACACCGACCTGCAGGCGTACGCGTCGCGGACCGGCGACACCGACCTCGCCGCCACCCTGGAGCGGATCGGGGTCCCGCCCTACCGGGACATCCCCTGGGCGAACGCCGCGGTCATGGACGCCTACGGCCGCCTCTACGGCCCCTACACCCCGTCGGCGGGCTACCTCGCCCGCGGCGCGGCATCGGGGCTCGACCCCTTCGGCCTGCTGGGTTCCGAGTACGACGCCATGGAGAAGGCGAACGTGCTCCGCGGGCTCGTCGACACGTTCGCGGTGATGTACCCGCAGATCCAGGACCTCGACCTGCGGCGCGACGTGCCCGCGCTGCAGGTCCCGGTGTACGTCCTCGACGGCGCGGCCGAGCTGCACGGCAGGCGCGACCTGATGCTGGAGTGGTACGGCCTGCTCGACGCGCCCGAGAAGCACCTGGTGACCTACGAGGGAGCCGCGCACGCGGTGGCCTTCGAACAGGCCGACGAGGTGCACCGGCTGCTCGTCGAGGACATCCTCCCGCGGACGGGCACCCCCTGAGCCCTACCGGACCGTGAGCCCTACCGGACCGTGAGCCCTACCGGACCGGGCTCGGGGACCACCCGGACGTCGGCGACGAGGGCCGGCAGGACGATCTTGCCGGTCACCGACCAGACCCCCGGAGATCGTCCGCGCGGCCGCACCGACAGGAACGCTCCGGCGAGGTCGGGGACGGCGGCGATACCGACCGCCACCCGGGGCCGCAGCGCCCCGGTCGCGATCGAGATGGCCATCGCGTTCGCGGTGTCGTGGAACCCGTTGGTGAAGTCGACGAGCGCGGTGAGCACCACCGTCACCACGATCGGCGAGATGTCCATCGGCGCAGGCCCTCCGTCGGCCGGGCGGAGGCGCTCGCCCGTGGCCCGCGCTGCTCCGGCCGCCACGATCCGGTGGACCGCGGTGACCGGGCACCGGCCGCCGAGCGACATGTCCTCCGGGCCCTCCGGCGACGGCCCTCGTCCCGTGCGGCCGTGGAGTACCCGGGTGAGGTGCGGACGTGGGACCTCAGGGGTACCGAGGTCGGGTCCGACGACCCGGCTGCCCGGTGCGTTCGCTCCTGCCCGCGCCCGGCCCCGCCCGGGCAGCGTCTGCCCATGCAGACATGGCAGAGCGTGCTGGTGGGTGCGGTGGTCGTGCTGGTCCTGCTGGGCCTGGGCAGCATCCGGATGGTGCAGCAGTACGAGCGCGGGGTCGTCTTCCGCTTCGGGCGGGTGCTCCCGGGCGTGCGCGAACCCGGGCTGCGGCTCATCGTGCCGATCGCCGACCGCATGCAGAAGGTCTCCGTGCAGGTGATCGTCCTGTCCGTACCCGGCCAGGGCGCGATCACCCGGGACAACGTCACGGTCCAGGTCGACGCCGCCGTCTACTTCAAGGTCGTCGACCCGGTGAAGGCCATCGTCAACGTCCGGGACTACCAGCACGCGGTCTCCCAGGTCGCCCAGACCTCGCTGCGCACCGTCATCGGCCGCGCCGACCTCGACACCCTGCTCTCGGACCGCGAGCGGATCAGCGCCGAGCTCAAGGCCGTCATCGACGAGCCCACCGAGCAGCCCTGGGGAGTGCGGATCGAGCTCGTCGAGCTCAAGGACATCGCGCTGCCCGAGACCATGAAGCGGTCCATGTCGCGCCAGGCCGAGGCCGAGCGCGAGCGCCGCGCCAGGGTGATCGCCGCCGACGGCGAGTTCCAGGCCTCGACCCGCCTCGCCGACGCCGCCCGCGCCATGCACGCCACGCCCGGCGCCTTCCAGCTGCGGCTGCTGCAGACGGTCTCCGACGTCGCGGCGGAGAAGAACAGCACCCTCGTCATGCCGTTCCCGGTCGAGCTGCTGCGCTTCTTCGACCACGCCGCCGGCCACATCGCGGCACCGGTCACGATCCCGGACACAGCCGCCGAACTGCACGGCCACTCCGATCATCGATGACCCGCGGCGCCTGCCGCCGGTGACAGCCGTCCTGCGCGACGGAGAGGATGACCACGACGTGGTGGTACGGATCCGGGCTGAACGGGTGGGGTTACGCCCTGCTCGGGGCGGGGACCGTGCTGCTCTGCGTCCTGATCGCGCTCGTCCTGGTCGCGCTCGTCCGCGACCGCGGGGCCGCCGACGCCGACGCAGCCGCCGACGCAGCCGACCCCGGGGCAGATCCTCGCCGAACGGTTCGCCCGTGGCGAGATCGACGAGCAGGAGTACCGCATGCGCCTCGACGTCCTCCAGGAGCCACCCACCCTGAGGTCCTGATCCGGGTCACACGCCGGCCCGCAGCCGCGTGCACCCCGTGCCCGGTCGCCTGACCGACCACCGAACCGATCGACGGTCCGGGGATCGCGGGCCCAACGGCCCGACATCACGGGTCTGCCGCCGCTGCCGGCGCACGGCGGCAACGAGAGACGCTCGGTCATGCCGCACGTCCGACAGGAGATCACGATGACCCGCCGCCCGTTCCGCCTCGACGCACCGCCCGAGGCCCTCGACGACGACCCTCCCGTCACCGAGCTGATGACCCACCGGATCGTCGCCATCGTCCCGGAGGCCGACCTGGCGGTGGCCCTGCGCCTCATGGACGCGCACGGGGTCCGGCACCTGCCGGTGCTCGACGGCGAGCGGTGCGTCGGACTGGTGCTGGAGACCGACGTGGCTCGGCTGCTCGCCGGCGGGCGCCCCGAGCCGGGGGTCCCGCGGCTGCGGGTCGCGGACGTGTGCCGGACGGCCCCCGCGCTCGAGCCCGCCGCGCGCCGGTCGGCCGCGGCGCGCAGCATGCACGCCGGGGGGATCGACGCGGTACTCGTCACCGACGGCGACCGCCTGCTCGGCATCGTCACCGCCACCGACCTGATCCGCTCGCTCGCCGCCGACGGGGGGAACCGATGATCGTCGAACACGTCGACCACCGTTCGGTGCGCAGCGCGCTGGAGCTGGCCACCCGGGCCCCGTCGATCCACAACAGCCAGCCGTGGCGGTGGTTGCTGGGTCCCCGCAGCATCCACCTCTACGCCGACCTGCGCCGGTGGCTGCCGGTGACCGACGCAGACGGCCGCGACCTGGCCGTGAGCTGCGGCGCGGCGCTGCACCACCTGACCGTCGCCCTCGCGGCGACCGGCCTGCGCTGCACGGTGCACCGGCTGCCGAACCCCGCCGACGGCGACCACTTCGCGGCCGTCGAGCTGCGGGCGGGGCCCGTCGCAGCGGCCGACCTCGGCACGGCGAACGCCATCGTGGCGCGGCGCACCGATCGCAGGCGCTACCTCGACTGGGAGGTTCCCGAGGCGTTCGTGGGCGAGCTGACCGACCGGGCCGCCGAGTTCGGCGCGGTGCTGCGCCCGGTCACGGGCGCGGCACGCGACCGGACCGTGGCGGCGCTGCGTGCGGCGGCCCGGGCACAGGAGGACCTGCCCGGCTACCACACCGAGACGACGGTCTGGACCGGCGGGCGATCCGGCGACGACGGCGTTCCGGCGGCGAATCTGCTTCGCGACGCCGACGTATCCGGTGACGGCACTGCGCGCTGGTTCAGCGAGGGCCTGATCGCCCAGACGGACGGGGGGAAGGACGGGGCCCTGCTCATGGTGCTCGGCACCGCGTCCGACGACACCCTCTCGCAGCTGCGGGCCGGGGAGGCGCTGAGCGCGGTGCTGCTGCACGCCACGCAGCTGGGCCTCGCCAGCTGCCCGCTCAGCCAGCCGCTCGAGGTCACCAGCACCCGCGCGATGCTGCGCGACGACGTGCTCGGCGGCACGCTCGACCCCCAGCTCGTGCTGCGGGTGGGCTGGGCGCCGACCGGCTCCCCGCTCCCGCCGACGCCCCGCCGCGCCCTCGACGACTCCCTCGAACGCATGCCGCAGTGAGCATCGCCCGCCCGGACCTCGGGTCCGGCCGGGCGATCGCGTCGGGGCCACTGTCTCAGAACGGCCCTGTCGGAACGGCCGCAGTCAGTAGCGCCGGACCTCCGACAGGTCGGCGTGGCGGTCGTCCACCCGGAAGTGCAGCCGGTCGACGACGGCGACGACCCCCTCGACCCGCTCCGTGAACCGCACGGCCAGCTCGGCATCCGCCCGGGTGTCGAGCTCGCCGTCGAGGGTGACCACACCGTCGATGACGGTTACCGAGACGCGCTCCTCACCGACGAGCAGCAGCCGGCCGAGCACGTCGACGAGGACCTCGGCGCGGATCCCGTCGTCGTCGCGGTCGAACACCGAGAGCAGGTCCGAGCGGCCCAGCACGCCGACCATGCGGCCGTCCCGTTCGACCACGGGAAGCCACGCCAGCCCGTGTTCGCGCATCGCGCGCGCCGCCCGGGCGACGGTGCTGCCGGGCTCGACCGTGACGGCGGGCGTGGTCATCAGCTCGGCAGCCGTCGTCGCCCCGGGTGTGCCGGTGGGCCGGGTCCGGCCGGTGTGCCGCGGGCGCCACCACGGCCGTACCAGCGGTGGGTCCGCCCGCTCGGCGGTGAGCAGCAGGTCGGCCTCCGACACCGCCCCCAGCAACACACCATGGGTGTCGCACACCGGGACCGCCCGGATCCGGCCGGTCGAGAGGGCGGCGGCGATGTGCGCGAACGTCGCGTCGGGCGACACCCGGACCACCTCGGTGGTCATCACGTCGGCGACCGTGGTGCGCCGCACGGACGGCCTCGTGGCGCGCACCCGACGGGTCTCACCGACGCTCGTCACCGCGGGGCGCGGACGCACGATGGTCACCGGGCACGACGCGTCCATGACGCACCGCATCCCCACCGACCCCAGAAGGGTGCTGGCGACCGCTCCCCGGCCGCGGTGACCCAGCACGAGCAGGTCCGCGTCGCGCGACGCATCGGTCAGCGCCTCCGCCGGCGGACCGGCCACGGCGGACACCTCGACCGGAACCGTGACCGAACCGGTGGGCCGGGCCGCCGTCACGTCGTCGATCCACTGCTGGGCCGCGGTACGCACCCGGTCGACCTCCGCCGGGGCCGGGGCCAGCAGTACGGGGCCGTAGGCGGTCACCCAGTAGTCGGGGTGCGCCAACGCGGCGACGACCCGGAGCCGGGCACCCCGGCGGGCGGCGTCGTCCAGCGCGTACTCCAGTGCCACCCGCGACTCCGGCGATCCGTCGACGCCCACGACGACGGTGCCCGCATCGTCAGGTGGGATCATCGGCCGTCTCCTGCGCGTCGCGGCCCGGGCCGGCCGGATCGGGCCAGAGACCGATGGCGCTGCTCGGGGCGTGCGGCCATCGGGCGGCGCTCTCGATCCGGTAGCCCGGCGGCGGGGTGACCACGGAGTCGCGGTCGTTACCCACCCAGCGCACCCGGTAGCGCTCCGGGCCGTCGCCGGGGATCCGGGCGACGATGCGGGCCCACCGCCAGCCGCGCTCGATCGGCGGGCTGGGGACGACGAGCCAGTCACCGACCGGTGGCCGGGACGGGTCCGTGGCCGATGTGCCGGTCACCTCGTCGGGGACCGTGGACTTGTCCACCATTGTCGACACCTCCGTCTGGGTCGTGTCCACGGTCCCCTGGACGACGGCGGTCCCGGTAGTGGCGGACGGCCCTGCCGTGGTGGCCACAGGTACCACCGCGGGAGCATTCCCCGGGCCACCCGGCCGCAGCGCTCGGGGCCTCCGACCCTGCCGCCCCGCCCCCGCCGCGCCGATCCTGGGACCTCACCGAAGGGAAGGACCAGCCGTGGAGCACCCAACCGTGGAGGACGAGGACATCGCCGCGTCACCGGAGGTCGTGGTCGGCACCGACGGGACGGCGACGGCGTCACGAGCCGTCGCCTGGGCCGCCACCGAGGCCCGCGTCCGCCGGCTGCCGTTGCGGATCGTGCACGCCGGCCCCTACGCGACCGAGGACTACGCGCCGGGCAGGCGTCGGGCGGCCGCGATACTCGCTCGCGCCTACACCATCGCGCACCGGCGTGAGCCCGGCGTCGAGGCCCACACCGTGCTGTCCGACGAGGCGCCCGTCGCAGCGCTCGTCCGCGCCTCCCGCGACGCCGAGCTGCTCGTCGTGGGGCTGCTCAGCGGGCACCCCGGGGATCTGCTGGTCGGGTCGATCGCGCCCGCGCTGACGGCCAGGGCACACTGCCCGGTGACCGTCGTACACAGCGACCACAACCTGTCCGGGAACCGCCGCACCGTCGTCGTCGGGGTCGAGGACGTCGCGGCCGACACACCCGCGCTGACCGTCGCGTTCGCCGACGCCGCGCGGCATGCATCGCCCGTATCGGTCGTCCACGCGTGGCGCCGGGCCTGCGACATCCCGGGGACCGCCGCGCCCCAGACCGTGCTGCTCCACGAGCTGGGCCCGTGGCGCGCCCGCTGGCCCGACGTTCCGGTCGAGGTGCGGATCGTGCACGGCGGGGCGGACGAGCCGCTGTTGGCCGCCGCGCACGGGGCCCGGCTGATGGTCGTCGGGACGGCCGGCCACAACCTGGCCGCACGTGCGGCACTGGGGTCGACGAGCAGGACACTGGTACGCCTGGGCGCCTGCCCGGTGACCGTTGTCCGCCGGGACCTCGACCTCACGGCGGCCGGGGCACCACCGGCCCGCGACGCCGGGGCGGTCCGGTCGTGAGCCCGGCACCGCCGGTCGCGGTCCGGGAGACCCACATCGGCATCGTCTTCCTCGTCGGCGACCGGGCATACAAGATGAAGAAGGCCGTGCACAACGACTTCCTCGACTTCCGCACCCCGAACCGCAGACGCGCCGCCTGCCGCCGCGAGATCGAACTCAACCGCCGGCTCGCCCCCGACGTCTACCTCGGCATCAGCGAACTGCTCCGACCCACCGACCCGACAGGACGGCCCGTCGCCCACGCCGGACCGACCGAACCGATGGTGGTCATGCGCCGGATGCCCGAAGAACGCCGCCTGGCCACCCTCGTCACCTCCGGCGCACCAGTCGCCGACGACCTCCGCGCACTGGCCCGGACCATGGCCCGATTCCACGCCGGCGCCGAGCGCGGCGATCACATCACCGCCGACGCCACCCGCGACACCATCGCCACCCGCTGGCGGGACAACACCGCCGCACTCCACCCGTACGCAGGCCCCGTACTCGACCCGAACCTCCTCGACGCGCTGGAACAGCTCTCCACCCGGTTCCTCGACGGCCGCGCCCCCCTGTTCACCGACCGCATCGCCCACGACCGCATCATCGACGGCCACGGCGACCTGACCGCCGCCGACGTGTTCTGCCTCCACGACGGCCCCCGCGCCCTGGACTGCCTGGAGTTCGACGACCACCTCCGCCACATCGACGGCCTCGACGACGTCGCATTCCTCGCCATGGACCTCGAACGCCTCGGCCACCCCGACCTCGCCACCGTGTTCCTCGACGCCTACATCGAATTCTCCGCCGACCCCGCCCCCACCGCCCTGCGCCACCACTACATCGCCTACCGCGCCGTCGTCCGCACCAAGGTCGCCTGCCTACGCCACGACCAGGGCGACGAAGCAGCCGCCACCGACGCCGAACAGCACGCCGAGCTCGCCCTGCACCACCTCGAACAAGGCGCGGTACGCCTGGCCCTGGTCGGCGGCCTGCCCGGCACCGGCAAGACCACCCTCGCCGGGGCACTGGCCGACCGGTTCGGCGCGGTCCTGCTCTCCAGCGACCGGATCCGCAAGGAACTCGCCGGCATCGACCCCACGAAACCCGCCGGCGCGCCGTTCCGGGAGGGTCTCTACACCGAACAGCACACGGCGCAGACCTACACCGAGCTGCTGCGCCGGGCCCGGACACTGCTGGGCCGCGGCGAGTCGGTCGTGCTCGACGCCTCCTGGATCGACGCCCGCCACCGCGCCGCCGCCACCGACCTGGCCCTCGACACCAGCAGCGACCTGGTCGCGCTGCGGTGCCACGCGACCGCCGACACCGCGGAGCGGCGCATCGCCGGCCGCGGGGCGACCGGATCGGACGCGACCGCAGCCGTCGCCGGTGCGATGCGCGCCGCGATGGACCCGTGGCCGGATGCGCGACCGATCCCGACCGGTGGGCGACTCGCCGCCGCACTGGACGCCGCCGCCGCCGTCTGGCGCGACTCCGCGGGCCCGGCCGGGCGATCCGTGTTGCTGACGGCCCCGTCGGGCTGACCCAGCGCCCGTCGGCGTCGGCCGCCGATCGGTCACGGACCGCCCTCAGGGGCGGTCCGTGACCGGCTGCGCGGCGTGCCCGACCATCGCGGGAGGCCGTCGAGCTCCGCCCGGAAGGCTCGCGGCCCTTCATGTTCTCGTTCGCCCGCGCAGCTCCCGGACCTCCTGCTCGAGCTCGCGAACCCTCGCTGCCTCGCCGGTGGTGACACCGGGTTCGTAGCCGTCGTCGATGCCGGCCTGGCGCACCCACGACCGCACCGACTCGACCCCGTAGCCCGGTTGCTCGGCGACCCGTTTCACCGTGCCGTGCTCGCTACCCAGCTCCGCGCGCAGGGTGCGGGCCATCCGCACCGCGGCGGCCTTCTCCTCCTCCGAGTACCGACGCGTGGTCGGCTTGCCCGGGGACTGCTCTCCCGGCATGGCTCCATCCTCGTTTCCACGCTCAGGAGCCTCCACAGGACCCAGGGCGAGTCAGTGGCCGCCGGGCCGAGCGTCCGGTGTGCCACTCGCCGGTGGATCGCCGCCGCATCGAGTGCGTGGAAACGGCGTGATCCAGACGCGCGCCGCCCGTCACCCGGTGACGGGCGGCTCCACCCCGAAGACGGCGAGCTGGGTGGCGACCAGGTCGTAGTAACCCAGCAGCGCCAGCAGCTCGAAGACCCCCCGCTCGCCCAGCTCGGCGGCGGCCGCGTCGTACTCCGCGTCGTCGAGGTCCCTGCGGTCGAGGACGGCCAGGGTCGTGGCGAACACCAGCCGCTCCTCCCCTGACCTGAACGCCGGCTCGGTGCGCGAGGCGAGCCCTTCGATCTCGGCCCCCGAGAGACCGGCGGCCAGTCCCGCCCTGCGGTGGGCGTACAGCTCGAACGGGCTGGCGCGGTGGAAGGCGTGGAGCAGGATCGCGATCTCACGCGCCCGGTCGGAGAGCTCGAGATCGAACCGCAGCACCCAGCCGATCCGCTCGAGCACGCGGCCGAGCGGCGGGCTGCGCAGCCACGCGTCCGGCGGCCCGACCAGCCCGCCGTCCGGATGGACGAGGGAGAACGCGGCGGCCGGATCGGCCCGCCTGCCGTCGGTGAAGCAGGCGTAGATCTCGGCCTGCTCCGGGGTCATGTCGTCCGGACGCAGACGGGTCAGCCGTTCGGTCATCGTTCCTCCTCGTCGGCGGCAGGATCGCGGGTCACACCGGCTCGCCCTCGACGACCTCGTAGCGGTACCCGCCCGCCGGGTCGGTGACGACCCGGCCGGGTGCCGAGTCCGGGAAGTGGGCCGGGAACAGCAGCACGTCGCGGTCGGCGATCTCGTGCAGCAGGCGCCGCCGGGCCTCACCCGCGCGGTCGGCGTGAACGCAGAAGTCGGTGCTCATCGCGGGAAAGGCCAGCTGCAGGGCGTGATGGACCATGTCGCCCGCGAAGATCGCCCGCTGCCCGCCGGAGGACACCTCGACGCAGACGTTGCCCGGGGTGTGACCCGGTGCGGGGACGAGCCGCAGCTCGTCGCAGATCCGCAGGTCCGGCTCCACCAGGTCGAGGACGCCCGCGGTGCGCAGCGGCAGCACGCTGTCGGCGACGTAGTCGCCGAGCTGCTCCCGGAACCCGCTCGCCGACCCGCCGGTCCAGTAGTCGAGCTCGGCGGCGGTCGTGAGGTAGCGCGCGGCCGGGAACGTCGGCACCCAGGCGTCGCCGTCGAACCGCGTGGCGTAGCCGACGTGGTCGACGTGCAGGTGCGTGAACACGACGGTGTCGACCTCCTCCGCCGTGGCCCCCGCCCGGTGCAGCGCGGCGAGCCAGTCGTCGTCGCGGTGGTCGAAGCAGGGGTTGGGCCGCGACTTGCCGTTGCCGACGCCGACGTCGACGAGCACCGTCCGGTCCAGGGTCCGGACCAGGAAGCCCCCCATGTCGATGACGAGGAACCCGTCGTCGACGTAGGGCGGCTGCCAGTACCAGGCCGTCTCGTCGATGATGCGGGGGTCGAGATCGCCGAAGAAGCGCCGCGGGTCGACGCGGTAGTGGAACTGGACGAGCGGGGTGATCGTCACCTCACCGACGCGCACCCGCCGGTCCCGGGCACCGGCGTCGCGGGCGTGGGCCCGGACCGGCGCCGTCATCGCGGCACCGCGAACGCCCGGATGCCCCAGCGGTCGAGCAACCGGGTCACTACCAGGTACTTGAGGTGCGAACCCGGCCACTGGGTCACGTTGGCCCCTCCCGGGGAGTGGTAGTAGTTGCGGCAGCCCGACTCCATCGCCGAGGCCTTGCGGGCGATCTGGTCGTCGACCCACGCGACCCAGCGGCGCTGGGCCCGCTCGTCGGTGTCGACGTACCCCGCACCGCGTTCGAGTCGGCGCACGGCCCTGCTGGCGATCTCGGCCTGGCGCTCCAGCTGGGCGATGATCGAGAAGCCCCCGTTGGTGTTGGGCCCGTAGAGCACGAAGAAGTTGGGGAACCCGGCCACCGTCACGCCGAGGAACGCCGACGCCCGGTCCTTCCACGCGTCGTGGATGCTGCGCTTGTCGATGCCCCGGACGTCGAGCCCGGACAGGAACCGGGTCGGCTGGAACCCGGTGCTCAGGACCAGGACGTCGACGTCGTGGTGCACGCCGCGGTCGTCGACGAGCCCGTCACCGGTCACGGAGGTCACGGGGTGCGGGACCAGGTCGACGTGCGGGAGGTTGAGCGCCTCGTAGAACGTCGACGCCAGCACCGGCCGCTTGCACCCCCACGGGTAGTCGGGGGTCACGGCCTCGCGGGTGGCGGGGTCGTGCACCGTGCGCCGGATGTAGTCGGTGCACCGGCCGCGCATGGTCTCCTGCATCCGGCTGGTGGTGTCGTAGGCCTTGACGCGGGCGATGGACCGGCCGAACAGCAGCCCGCGGTGAAGGCGCTGGGCACCGGGTACATGGCGGTAGACCCAGCGCTCCCTCGCGGTGAACTCCCGCTCCTGCTTGGGCTCGACCCACCCGGGCTCGCGCTGGAACACCAGGAGCGACCCGACCGTGCCGGCGATGCCGGGGACGATCTGCGCCGCGGTCGAGCCGGTGCCGACCACGGCCACCCGCTTGCCCCGCAGGTCGACGTCGTCGCGCCAGCGCGAGGTATGGAAGGCGGGGCCGCGGAAGTCCTCCAGCCCGGGCCACTCCGGGTGGTTGGGCACGCTGAGCAACCCGAGCGCGGAGATCACGACGTCGAACTCGTGGCTCTCGCCGTCGGCGGTGCGGACCTCGTGGTGCTGCTCGTTCTCGTCCCAGAGGACCTCGGTGACCTTCGTACCGAGCCGCAGGAGCGGACGGAGCCCGAACGCGTCGACGACCTCGTTCGCGTAGCGCAGCAGCTCGGGCTGCCGGGCGTGCGTCCGCGGCCAGTCGTGGCGGTGGAAGGAGAAGCTGTAGGCGTGCGAGGGGATGTCGACCTCGCAGCCGGGGTAGCGGTTGTCGTACCAGGTACCCCCCACCTCGTCGGACTGCTCGAAGATCACAACCGAGGCGGAGGTGCGCTGCCTGAGCTTGATCGCGGCGGCGATGCCGCCGAAACCGGCTCCGATGATGCCCACGCGGATCGTCCGCCGGGGCGCCCTGCGCCGAGTGCGCGCCATGGGTCTCCTCCCTTCAGCTCGTGGGGGTTCCGGGGTCGGCCCGGTCCGTCTCGGCCAGCACCCGTTCGGCCTGGCGGAAGGCCTGCAGCGCCGCCGGCGCCCCGCAGTAGGGCGCGGTGTGCAGGAGCAGCTCCTGGATGTCGGCGACCGTGCAGCCGTTGGTCAGCGCCGCACGGACGTGCGACTCGAACTCGGTGGGGCGGTTGAGCGCGGTGAGCATCGCCAGCGTCACCAGGCTGCGGGTCCGGCGGTCCAGCCCGTCACGGGTCCAGACGTCGGCCCACACCGCGCCCGCGATCCAGTCCTGGGCCGGGCGGCTGAACGCCGACGCGTTCGTGTAGTTCCGCTCGACCAGGTCGGTGCCGAAGACCTCCTGCCGCACCGCCAGCCCCTCCGCCACATGCACGTCCTCGGGGTCACGCATCGCTGCGGCCTCCGCTCGTCGAGGTGGGGGCCCCGGCTGGCGGACCGGAGCCGGTGTGCAGCAGGCAGGCCACGCTGTGCCCGGTGGAGACCGGCTGCAGCTGCGGGTCGACCTCCGCGCACGAGGGCATCGCGTAGGGGCAGCGGGTCCGGAAGCGGCAGCCCGACGGGAGGTCCGCCGGGTTGGGCGCGTCGCCCTGCAGGACGATGCGGCTCCGGTTGCGCTGGACCCGCGGGTCGGGCACGAGCACCGCGGACAGCAGGGCCTTCGTGTACGGGTGCAGCGGTTCGCGCACCACGTCGAGGGTCGGTCCCTCCTCCACGATGCGGCCCAGGTACATGACCGCGACCCGGTGGGCCAGGTGCTGCACCGTGGCGAAGTCGTGCGACACCAGCAGGATCGACAGCCCGGTCTCCTGCTGCAGCGCGAGGAGGAGGTTGAGGATCTCCGACCGGGTCGAGAGGTCCAGCGCGGAGGTCGGCTCGTCCGCGATCAGCAGCCACGGCGCCAGCGCGAGCGCCCGCGCGATGCTGACCCGCTGCCGCTGTCCGCCGGAGAGCTGCTCGGGGTACCGGCGCGCGAGCCCGGCGTCGAGCCCGACGCGCGCGAGCAGCTCCTCCGCGGCCTCCGTGCTGCCGGCTCGCCGGATCCGGCGGTGCACGATCAGCGGCTCGGAGACCGCGTGGGCGATGGTCTTCGTCGGGTCCAGCGACCCGAACGGGTCCTGGAACACGACCTGCAGGCTGCGCCGCACCGCGGACAGCTCGCGGCCCCGCAGGCCCGCCGTGTCGCGCCCGTCGAGGCGCACGGTCCCGCTGTCCGGACGTTCCAGCAGCGAGGCCAGTCGGCCGAGGGTCGACTTGCCCGAACCGGACTCGCCGACCACCCCGACCGTCATCCCCGCGGTCACGTCGAGGTCGACGCCGTCGACGGCCCGCACCCGGGAGACCGGCCTGCCGAGGACGTTGCGGCTCAGCGGGAACGTCTTGACCAGTCCCCGCGCCTCGAGCGCGTGGGTGCCGGCCGGGTGACCACCGCCCTCGTCGAGGGCTCCGGCGGTGCGACCCCCGGTGTGCGTCGTGTCGGTCATCGCTGCCCCCGGGCCGACATGGCGTCGCGGATCGCGTCGCCGATCGTGTTGAACGCCAGGACCGTCAGGACGACGGCGATGCCGGGCGGGAGCACCGCGGTCGGCGCCTCGAACTGGTTCTCGTACGCGGTCCGCAGCATGGAGCCCCAGCTCGACTCTGGGGGCTGCACACCCAGCCCGAGGAAGCTCAGGCCCGCCTCGGACAGCAGGGCCAGTCCCATCAGGATCGTGGCCTGCACCAGGAGCGGGGCCGCCACGTTGGGCAGCACGTGCACCCGCAGGATGCGCGAGGTCGAGCACCCGATCGACCGGGCGGCGTCGATGAACGGCTCCTCGGAGACGGCCATCGCGGCACCCCGGATGACCCGGAAGAGCGTCGGCGTGAACACCACTCCCAGCGCGACCATCACGTTGACCAGGCCCGGTCCCACCACCGCGATGATCGCCAGCGCGAACGCAAGGCCCGGCAGGCTGAGCAGGGCGTCGGCGATCCGGCTCAGCACAGCGTCGACGTAGCCGCGGGACAGCCCAGCCCACAGGCCGGTCGGCACCCCGAGGACCAGCGCCACGCCGACCGAGATCAGCGGGGCGAGGAGGGCGAGCTTGATGGCGTGCATCAGCCGGGAGACGACGTCGCGGCCCAGGTCGTCGGTGCCCAGCGGGTGCTCGGCCGAGTAAGGCGCGAAGGCGTTCGTCAGGTCCTGGGCGAAGGGGTCGTGCGGGGACACCCAGGGGGCCAGGGCCGCCAGTGCCACGAGGAGCAGCACGAAACCGAACGCCACGACGCTCGAGGGCCTGCTCAGCAGCAACCGCAGGGTGCGGCGCCGCGGCGAGACGACCCCAGGGGGCGGCTCGGGGCGGCCCGTCACCGGGCCGGGCAGCGATGTGGTGGTCATGACGTGCGCACCTTCGGGTTGAGCCAGCTGTACATCCCGTCGACGACCAAATTGATCGTGACGACGATGGCGGCGGAGAGCAGGACATAGCCCTGCAGGATCGGGAAGTCGCGCTGCAGGATCGCGTTGATCGCGAGGGTGCCGAGCCCGTCGATCCCGCAGACCATCTCGATGACGATCGACCCGCCGAGCAGCCGTCCGGCCTGCAGCCCGAGGACGGTGACGACCGGGATGGCGGCGTTGCGCAGGATGTGGTGGCGCACCAGCCACGACGGGTGGGCCCCGCGGGCGCGCGCGGTCCGGATGTAGGGCCGCTCGAGCACGTCGGCGACGCAGCCCCGGGCGTGGCGCGCGAGCTCGGCCGCGGTGGCCAGCCCGAGCGCGACGGCCGGGATGACGATGTGGGAGAACCATTCGCCGACCCCGTCGCCGATCGGCGAGTAACCGGTGGCCGGGAGCCACGACAGTCCGAGCGCGAGGACCAGCACCAGGAGCATCGCGACCCAGAAGCCCGGCATCGCGATGCCGACGGTGGCCAGCAGCGACACCGTCCGGTCCACCCAGCTCCCCTGGCGCAGTCCCGCGACCACGCCGGCGGGCACGCCGACGACGACCGCGATGACGAGCGCCACGAACGTGATGGACAGCGTGGCCGGAGCGGCCCGCAGGATCGCCTCGGTCACCGGGTCCCCGGTGAAGACCGAGGTGCCGAGATCGCCCTGCACGATGCCGGACAGCCAGCTCGTGTACTGCGTGGTCAGCGGGCGGTCCAGGCCGAGCTCGACCCGGATCTGCTCGACGCGCTCCGGCGACGCGCTGTCGCCGGCCACCAGCTCGGCCGGGTCACCGGGCACCAGCTGCAGCAGCGAGAAGGTCAGCAGGGAGACCAGCCAGAGCACGATGAGGCCGCCCCCGATGCGGGTGAACACCGCCGTGGGTCTCACCGGGGCCCCCCACCGGTCGTGGACGCCGTCACGAGGGGTCGACGGCGACGTCGGTGAACTTGGTCTCGAGCGTCATGTCGAGGTCCTGCACGTCCGACTGGTACGCGGCGAGCCGCGGGGCCGTACAGATCGGCATGATCGGCGGACCGTCGTTGAGGACGTTGGTCATCAGCTCGTGCAGCGCCGGGGCCCGGCCGGCCGGGTCGAGGCTCGACGAGGACTCGGCGAGGAGCTCGGCCGTGCCGGGCAGGTCGTAGCCCCCGGGGTTGAAGATCCCGTCGGGCAGGTAGAAGTTCCGGACGAACGCGCTCTGGTCGGGCCGGGCGTTCAGGTAGACCGACACGGTGCCGTCGAAGTCGCCCTGCCGCCGCGCGGTGACGAACTGGACGTTCTCCATCGGGCGGATGTTCACCCGGATCCCGATCTCGCCCCACTGGGCCTGCAGGATCTGGCCGATCTGGGTGTAGTTCTGGGCCGTCCCGACCTGCAGCTCGAAGTCGAACCCGCCGGCCACGCCGGCCTCCGCCATGAGCTGCCGGGCGCGCGCGGGGTCGTACTGGGCGGCGGGCAGCGCGTCGAGCTCGTCGGAGTGGGCCCAGTCGTTGGGGTCGTAGGGCTGGGCGCTCGGGGCGCAGCCGTCCTCGCCGAAGACCGCGCGGGCGATCGCGGTGCGGTCGAGGGCGAGCATCATCGCCTGTCGCACGAGGGGGTTGCCGAACTCGCGGCGGCCGGTGTTGACCAGCACGCCCCAGAAGGACTCGGCGGTGTCGGGTCGCGCCACCTCCAGGTCGGTCGACTCGACCTCCCTGACCTGCGACGGGATGATGAACGCGGTGTCCAGCTGGCCGGAGCGCAGGGCTCGCAGACGCGCGCTGTCGTCGATGAGCACGTCGATGTCCACGCCGCCGATCCGCACGGCCGCGGCGTTCCAGTACCCGTCCCAGGCCGTGAACTGCAGCCGCTGCCCCTCGAACCGCTCCAGGGTGAAGGGGCCGGCGCCCGCGGACCGCTGGGACAGGTCCTCACCCAGCGAGGCGGGACTGATGATCATCCCGGCCTCGCCGGCCAGCACCCCGAGCAGCGGTGCGGGCGAGTCGGTCAGCTCGATCCGGACCTGCCGGTCGCCGACGGCCTCCACCCCCGCGATGTTGGTCAGCTGGCCCGAGAAGTTCGTGCCGCCGGCCCGCGACGCGTCGAGGTTGGCCTTCACCGCCGCGGCGTCGAAGGGCGCGCCGTCCTGGAAGGTGACCCCGGGGCGCAGGGTCAGCTCCAGGGTGCGGGCGTCCTCCGAGAGCGTCCAGCTCTCGGCGAGCGCCGGGGTGAAGCTCCCGTCCGGTGCGCGCTGGACCAGCGTGTCGTAGAGCATCCCGATCCACTGCGCCTCGTACGGGGCAGACCTGCGCGGGTCCAGCGAGGACGGCACGGCGGCGGCCCCGACCGTGAGCGTGCTCCGCTCACCGGAGCCGGACCCCGGCTCCGACGAGCCGCACGCGGCCAGCGAGACGGTCAGGGCGGAGGTCGCGACGATGGCGAGGAACCTGGTCAGCGTTCTCATGGCGTTCCTATCTGGTCAGGGGGCGTCATCGGCCCGGAACCGAGGTGGGACGTGCGCCAGATCTAGGGCGCGGCGGTCAGGCCGCGAGCGGTCGGCAGGGCGACGGCGTCGCCGTCGGCGGCGCGGGCGCACCGGACGGAGCGCCGGTCCGCCCCGGTCGACTCGTGCTGGGGGGCGCGGCAGCGCGGGTCGCCCCCGTGGGTGCAGCGGGGCTCGAACCGGCAGCCGCCGGGGAAGCGTCCCGCGGCGGGGACGCGACCCGGGATCACCGGCAGGAGCGTGCGGGGGCTGCCGGTCTGCGGGACGGCGTCGAGCAGCGCGCGGGTGTAGGGATGCCGCGGGGTGTCGAAGAGCTCGTCGACGCCCGCCCGCTCCACCACGGTGCCGGCGTACATCGCGACCACGCGGTCGCAGAAGTCCGCGACCACACCGAGGTCGTGGGTCACCAGCAGCACCGCGATCCCCTGCTCGCGGCGCAGCTCGCGCAGCAGCTCGAGGATCTCGGCCTGGATGGTGACGTCCAGCGCGGTCGTCGGCTCGTCGGCCAGCACGAGCCCGGGATCGCAGGCGATCGCGGAGGCGATCATGGCCCGCTGCTGCATCCCGCCGCTCAGCTCGTGCGGGTAGCTGCGGAGGCGCTTGCCGGCGTTGGCGATACCGACGCGGTCGAGGAGCTCCGCGGCCCGAACCAGAGCCGTCTTCCGGCTCTCGCCCAGGTGCAGCCGCCGGGACTCGGCGATCTGGTCGCCGACGCGCATCGTGGGGTCCAGGCTGCTCATCGGCTCCTGGAAGATCGCGCCGATGGCCCGGCCGCGGGTCTCGCGCAGCTGGCGCTGCGTGCTGGTGAGCAGGTCGCGGCCCGCGAGCCGGATCTGCCCACCGGTCACCGCGAAGCCCCGGGGCAGCAGTCCGAGGACCGCCATCGCCGTCATCGTCTTCCCGCAGCCGGACTCCCCGATCAGGGCCACCGACTCGCCGTGCTCGACGGTGAAGGAGACGTCCGAGAGGATGCCGGGCTGCGCGACGTCGCCGGTCAAGTCGATGGTCAGCCCGTCGACGACGAGCAGGGGCTCTGCCGTCGTCGCGCGGCCGGTGTCAGTGTTCATGGAGGACTCGATCCGTTGCGTCAACGACATGTGTCCGAACGGCGCCGCCCCCCGCCACTCCGACTGCGGGGGACCTGGAGTGATCAGGAGCACAGCCACTGTACGACGCCGCGACCACTCTTCCGGGCGACGAGAAGGCCGCCCGCTGTTGACGTGGGCTCAACGATCTGCCTCCTCGTCAGGGGAACACGACGGTGCGGTTGCCGTGGACGGCGATCCGGTTCTCGGCGTGCCACCGCACGGCGCGGGCGAGTGCCCGGCTCTCGACCTCGCGCCCGCGGGCCGCGAGCTGCTCGGGGCCCAGGCTGTGGTCGACCCGGACCAGGTCCTGCTCGATGATCGGCCCCTCGTCGAGGTCGGCGGTGGCGTAGTGGGCCGTGGCGCCGATGAACTTGACGCCGCGGACGTGCGCCTGGTGGTAGGGCCGCGCACCCTTGAAGCTGGGCAGCATCGAGTGGTGGATGTTGATGGCGCGGCCCTCGAGATGCTTGCAGGCGTCGTCGGAGAGGATCTGCATGTAGCGGGCCAGCACCACCAGGTCGACGCGCTCCCGGTCGACCAGGTCGAGCAGCTCCGCCTCGGCCCGCCCCTTGGTGTCGGCGGTGACCGGGATGTGCCGGAAGGCGACCCCGTGGCTGTCGGCCAGCCTGCCCGCGTCGGGGTGGTTGGACACCACGGCCACGACGTCGAGGTTCGGCTCGCCGACCGAGCTGCGGAAGAGGAGGTCGTTGAGGCAGTGCAGCAGCCGGCTCACCATCACCACGACGCGGAGCGGCCGCGTCGGGTCGACCAGCCGCCAGGTCATCCCGAACCGGTCGGCGAGCGCTGCCGTCCGCAGGCGCAGGGCCGGCAGGTCCAGCGGCGCCCCGTCGGCACGGGTGAACTCGACGCGCATGAAGAAGGTGCCGCCGTCGCCGGGGACGCTGCCACCGAGGAGGCTGCCGAACTGCTGGCTCGACAGGATGGTGCAGCCCTCCTCCACCAGCAGCCCCGAGACCGCGTGGACGATCCCGGGGGCGTCGGGGCAGGACAGCAGCAGCACTCCGCGCGTGGTCGTTCCGGGCGTGCTCACGGCACCTCCAGCAGGGTTCGGTCCGATCCCGGTCGCAGCGAGGCGGCGCGGACGGTGCTGCGCAGCAGCCAGACGTCCGTCACCGGCCCGACCCCGCCGGGCACCGGGCTCAGGGCGCCGGCACGGGGCGCGACGGAGGCCGCGTCGACGTCGCCGACCGTCCGCACCCGGCCGTCCGACCCGGTGGATGCGTTGATCCCGACGTCGATCACGATCGCGCCGGGGGTGACGTGCTCGGCCCGGATGAGGCCCGGCCGCCCGGCCGCCACGACGAGGACGTCGGCCCACCGGGTGTGGCGGCCGAGACCGCCCGTGCGGTCGGCCCACACGTCGACGGACTCCACCGACGCCTCCCGCGCGCACCCCAGGGCCACGGCGGGCTTCCCGACCGTGTTGGACCGGCCGACCACGACGATCCGCGACCGGTGGTAGAAGTCGGCCCGGTCCTCCCCCGCCGCGTCGAGCCAGGTGTCGAGCAGGTGGAACACCGCGGCCGGCGTCGACGGCACGAACCGCGGCACCCCCAGCGTCAGCAGACCGGCGTTCTCCGGGTGCACGGCCTCCACGTCCTTGGCCGGGTCGAGGGCCCGGAACACGGCGGACTCGTCCACGTGCGGCGGCAGCGGGCGCAGGACGAGGATCCCGGACAGGTCCGGGTCGGCGTTGAGCTCCGCGATCACGCCGAGCAGGTCGGCCTGCGTGGCGGTCGCGGGCAGCGGACGGGCCGCGTGCCCGATCCCGAACTCGGCGGAGAGCCGCTGCAGGCGCCGGCCGTAGAGCGCCGCGCCGTGGTCGGACCCCGCCGAGACGATCGCGAGGCCCGGCCGCCCTCCCCGGTCGCGCAGGCGGGCCACCTCGTCGGCGAGCCCCGCGGCGAGCGCGCGGGCGCAGGCCCGGCCGTCCATCACCCGGGCCGTCATCGGTCCTCCTCGGCCAGCCGGGCGAGCCAGCCCTGCCGCCACGACTCGGTGGCAGCGAGCTCGTTGAACGTGTAGACGTGCAACCCGGCCAGCGGGCGGTCCGGCCGGGCCAGCGTCGGCGCGAGCCGGCGGACCAGGCGGTCCGGGCGGTAGCCCCCGGGCAGCAGGAACCGGCCGATCAGGTTCTGCTGCTTGGCGAGGAAGCGGGCCGACTGCCCCAGCCCCAGGCCCGCGGCGATCCGGACCAGCTTGGTCCGGGCGACGGGGCCGGGCACGCCGACGCGGACCGGCAGGCCCACGCCGTCCTCCCGGATGCGCTGCGCCCAGCGCACGGTGGCCCCGGCGTCGAAGCACAGCTGCGTGACGACGTGCGTCGCGTGCGGCGCCTTCGCCACCAGCGCCCGCTCGATCAGGGCGTCGCCGATGCGGCCGTGCCCCTCCGGGTACCCGCCGATCCCGACGGAGGCGAACCGGTCGCCGTCGCGGTCGAGCGCCTCGAGCAGGCTCAGGGCGTCGGGGAACGGGCCCGCGGGCGCCGGTGCATCGCCGCCGATCACGAAGACGCCGTCGACGCCCGCCTCCCGCAGCCGGGACTGCACGTCGTGCAGGTGCTTCGCGTCCCGGATCAGCCGGGCCGCCAGGTGCGGCGCCGCCCGGTAGCCGGCCGCGGTCAGCCGGACGGCCAGGTCGAGCGTGGAGTCCAGCCCGCGGGTCTCGGTGGTGGTCACCGATACGGGCACCTCGGTCGGGACGTGGGCGAGGACCTTCTCCTCCGCGCCCCGCAGGGGCAGCACCTCGTAGGAGGCCTCGCGCAGCGCGGTCGCGAGCGCGGCCCGCACCGGCAGCGGCTCGGCACCCGTCGTCGCGGGCCTCACCGGGCCACCCGGTCCGGGGCGGAGCGCAGCAGCGGCCGCAGCTCGTCGGCGGCATCCGGGCCGTAGGCGTCGGCGAGGCGGGCCAGGTCGCGGGCCGGGTCGAGGCGCCACTCCTGGGCGCCCGCGGTCTCCAGCACCGCGGTGGCGACGAGTGCGCCGAGCTGCGCGGCCCGCTCGGTGCCCATTCCGTGCCCGATCGCGGCGAGGAAGCCGGCGCGGAACCCGTCCCCCCCGCCCGTGGGGTCGACGACCTCGGCCGCGGGCACCGCCGGGACGTGCACCTCGACGCCGCCGTCCACCAGCAGGACGCCGTCGGCGCCCAGCGTCGTGATCCGGGTGCCGGTCCGGCGGGCGATGTCGGCGTCGTCCCAGCCGGTGCGCCGGCGCAGCAGCTCCCACTCGTAGGCGTTGGTGAACAGGTACCGGGCCCCGTCGACGAGCGTGCGGCACTGCTCCTCGTCGAGCCTCGGGAGCTGCTGCGACGGGTCCGCCGCGAACGGGACGCCGAGCGCCCGCGCCCGGGCGGTGTGGGCGAGCATCGCCTCGGGGTCGTCGGCGCCGATCAGCACCAGGCGGGCGCCGTGGCGCTCGACCAGCGGGCCGAGGTCGATGTCGCGGGCCTCGCTCATCGCCCCGGGGTAGAAGGAGGCCAGCTGGCACTGGTCGTCGTCGGTCGTGCAGGTGAACCGGGCGGTGTGCGAGACGGCCGAGACGAGCACGCCGCCGCAGTCGACGCCGTGGGCCTCGAGCCAGGTGCGGTACTCCGCGAAGTCGGCGCCGACCGCGGCCACCAGCACCGGGGCCGCGCCGAGGACGCCCAGCCCGTAGGCGACGTTGGCCGCGACCCCACCGCGGCGGACCACGAGCTCGTCCACGAGGAAGCTCAGGGAGATCCGGTCGAGGTGCTCGGCGACGAGGTGGTCGGCGAACCGGCCGGGGAAGTGCATCAGGTGGTCGGTCGCCACCGACCCGGTGACGAGGACCGGGTCGGCGCCACCGGTCCGGGACGTCGTGCGGACGGTGGTCGGGGCGGTGCTCACCGGGCCACCGCGGCGGCGTCGCCGACCGACAGGCCGGCGGCCTCCCGCAGGGCGTCGGCGCGGTCGGTGCGCTCCCACGGCAGGTCGACGTCGGTGCGGCCGAAGTGGCCGTACGCCGAGGTCGGGGAGTAGATCGGCCGGTGCAGGTCGAGGTCGCGGCGGAAGGCGGCCGGGCGCAGGTCGAAGTGCTCGGTCACGAGCTTGTGCACCAGGCGGGGCTCCACCCGCTCGGTCCCGAAGGTGTCGATCATGAGCGAGACCGGCCGGGCCACCCCGATCGCGTACGCCACCTGCACCTCCGCCCGGCTCGCCAGGCCCGCGGCGACGACGTTCTTCGCGACGTGCCGCGCCGCGTAGGCCGCGGACCGGTCCACCTTCGACGGGTCCTTCCCGGAGAACGCGCCGCCGCCGTGGCGGGCGAACCCGCCGTAGGTGTCGACGATGATCTTCCGGCCGGTCAGGCCCGCGTCCCCGACCGGGCCGCCGATGACGAAGCGGCCCGTCGGGTTCACCAGGAGGTCGGCGCGCAGCGCGTCCGCGTCGTAGAGGTCGGCGGGCAGCACGGCCGTGATCACGTGCTCCCACAGCTCCTCGGTCAGCTGCTCGCGGGTGACGCCCTCGGCGTGCTGGGTGGAGACGAGCACCCGCTCGATCCCTGTGGGGACCCCGTCGACGTAGCGGACGGACACCTGCGTCTTGCCGTCCGGGCGGAGGTGCCCGAGGGTGCCGTCGCGGCGGACCACGGCGAGCCGGCGCGCGAGCCGGTGGGCCAGCGCGATCGGGGTGGGCATGAGCTCGGGGGTCTCGTCGGTGGCGTAGCCGAACATCATCCCCTGGTCCCCCGCGCCGGACAGGTCGAGCTCGTCGGCGGAACCCCGGTCGCGGTGCTCGCTGGCCCGGTCGACACCGCGGGCGATGTCGGGCGACTGCCCGTCGACCGCGACGAGGACGGCGCAGGTGTGCCCGTCGAAGCCGTAGTCGCCGTGGTCGTAACCGATGCGGTTGACCGTCTCCCGGACGATGCCCGTGTAGTCGAGGGGCCGCGGGGTGGTGATCTCCCCCGCCAGCACGACCATTCCGGTGGTGATCAGGGTCTCGCAGGCCACGCGGGCGAACGGGTCGTCGGCGAGCGCGGCGTCGAGGACGGCGTCGGAGATGGCGTCGGCGATCTTGTCGGGGTGCCCCTCCGTGACGGACTCCGAGGTGAACAGCATGTCGTGCGGGGCGGACTGGGTCATGTGACTGCTCCTTGGGAGAGGACCGGGGTCGGTTCGGGGGCAGGGGCGGGGTCGCGCCGGGCGGCGGGGAGGGAGGCGCGGACGAGCTCGGCGCCGGCCGCCATCGCGGCGAGCTTGGCCCGGGCGACGTCGCCCGAGAGGTGGCGCAGCCCGCAGTCGGGGTTGACGACCAGTCGCTCGGCGGGGACGAACTCCAGCGCCCGCCGGATCCGGGCCGCCACGATCTCGGGGGTCTCCACGCGCGGGCTCTTCACGTCGATCACGCCGACGCCCACGCCGCGGTCCCAGCCGTACCGGGCGACCACGGGGAGGTCGTCGTAGCCCTTGCGGGCGAACTCGAGGACCAGGTGGTCGACCGCGGCGTCGAGCACCGCGGGGAAGAGGAAGTCGTAGTGCCCCTCCCAGGACGGGCGGGAGTAGCGGTTGCCGTAGCAGACGTGCAGCCCCCAGGACACGTCCACGCCCGCGGTGACGAGGTTGATCGCCTCGACGGCGACGTCGACCTGGCCGGGGTGCCCGGCCAGGAACGGCTCGTCAAGCTGCAGCCGGGTCGCACCCCGGGCCGCCAGCGCCCTGGCCTCCGCGTTGAGCTGGCGCGCGACGGCCAGCACCAGTTCCCGGTGGTCCCCGTAGGCGTCGCCGCGGATGCGGTGGGCCAGCGAGAAGGGTCCCGTGAGGGAGAAGGTGATCGGTCGGTCCGTCTGCGCCGCGGTGAACGCGTAGTCGTCGGCGAGGCCGAGCGGGCCGGGGCCGGCGGGCTCGGGCAGCGGCGCGGTCACCCGCGGCTCGTAGTAGTCGAAGTAGAAGTCCTTGGCGGTGTGGGCGATCTCCACCCCGGGCATCCGGGCGAGCAGGTAGTCGACGTCGTTGTCGCGGCGCAGCTCTCCGTCGGACACGATGTCGATGCCGGACTGCTCCTGGTCGCGCAGCGCGGCCTTGATCGCCGTCTCGTGCACGTCCTGCATCTGCCGGTGGCTGATCCGGCCGCGGAACCACTCCGTCTTCAGCCGGGCCAGCCACTCCGGCACGGGCCACGACCCGATGACGGTGGTGGCGATCGGGCGCAGCTGCTCCGTCGGGGCGCCCATCTCAGTCCCCCACCTGGGCGGACATCGTGACGATGTTGCCGCCGGACCGGTGCCGGAACCGTTCGTAGCGGATGTCGAACCCGTGCCGACGCCCGACGTGGGCGAGGAGCGGCCCGTTGACCCAGTTGACGACCGAGCCGTCGTACTTCCCGGGACCGCGGAAGTGCGTCCGGTAGCCCTCGACCTCGGTGACGAACAGGTCGTGGCACACGAGCGTGCCGTAGGGATGCAGCAGCTTCAGGCTCTCCACGAAGCTCGTCACGGCCCCGTTGCTCACGTGCATGCGCAGGTCGGCGCCGGACTGCAGGAGCGGCCCGAGCAGCTCGCCGCCCAGCACCGTCTCGGCGCTGCCTGGGCCGAACGTCGGGTCCGACAGCGCGTAGGTGTCGAGGCCGGCGAGGGGGACGTAGCGCTCCTCGAGCCGCAGCGCCGCCCACGTCCGCCGCCAGAACTCGACGGCGGAGTCGACGTCGGGCACGCGGTCGGGCACCGCCTCGGGGAGCAGGGTGGGGCCGAGGCGCAGCAGCTTGTGGACCAGGTCCGGGAGCTCGTCCACCCCGGTCGAGAGGAGGTCGGCCAGCTCGGCGGCGGCGTCGGCGGGCAGGTAGGCGCGGGTCTCCACGCAGTAGGTCCGGCCGCCGAGGTGGGCGACCTCGTCGGTCGGCAGGTTGTCGTAGACGTTGGACACGTAGACGAGGAAGACCTTGAACTGCAGGAAACCCAGCGCAGTGAGCGGCCGGACGGCGTCGAGGGCGAACGCGCTGACGTGGTCGAGGTGCTCCGCCACGGTCTCGCGGGCGAGGTCCAGCACATGCTGGGAGTAGTCGCACATCAGGTAGTGCAGGCGCCGGTAGTACGCGGTGCCGCGCTCGCGGTCGCGCTCCCGGAGGGTGTCGAGGAAGACCTTGGCCTGCCCCCCGTTGCCCACCCCCAGCTCGACGACGTACAGCTCGTCGGGCAGCGCCCTGGCCGCGGCGAGCCGGTCCCACACGGCGAACAGCTCGTCGACGAGGTCGCGGGCGGCGTCGCTGTTGCGGGCGTCGCTCTCCCCGCCGGGCAGCGCCTGCTCGTAGCCCTGGCCGCTGGCCTTCTCCCACAGCTCCAGCGCCGACCAGTACAGGGCGTTGAAGTCCCAGATGCAGCTCTCGCTGCCGCGGCCCCAGTCCTCGATCACGACGTGGTCCGAGCGCTCGCGGAGCCGGTCGGCGGCCAGCTCGCGGAGCGGGACGTCGCCGCTGCGCCGGACGTCGACGGCGATCTCGACGTCGTCCTCGCGCGTCCCCATGGGCACCGGCACCGCCTCGGCGGGTCCCCGCGCCACGGGCGTGTGCAGGATCGGCCGCAGGTCCACGACGTCGCGGAAGTTCTCGCGGTACTGCACCCAGTCGGCGACCACGCGCACCTTGCCGAGATCGACCGGGGAGTCGCTCAGGGCCTCGAGGACCGGGACGACCGTCGCCCCGATGTCCACCGGCCGACTGCCTCGAAGGCGGGTGTGTGGCCGGAAGTCGACGAGCATGACTGTCCCCTCTCGGGCGCTGGCGGTGCTGGGGAGGGCGCTCCGGGACCGGGTCCTCGGAAAGCGCTTCGACCTCACGGTAGGACCGCGTTCAGGGCCTGAGCAGGACGGTTAGTGCAGGCGAGCGTGAGCGGAAGTCAACTCAGACGTCGGCGACGGCCGCGGTCCGGCTCTCGGCGAGCAGCCAGCGGCGGAAGGCCGTGAACGCCTTCCGGTTCGGGTGGTCGCCCGGGTAGACGAGGTAGAACTGCGTCGCCGGCCGCGGCGCGAGCGGGAACGGTGCGACGAGGCGTCCGGCGGCCAGGTCCGGCTCGACGAAGGGCATCGGGGCGAGCATCACGCCGTGGCCCGCCGCCGCGGCCTGGTAGGCCAGCGTGGAGTCCCCGAACATCGGCCCCCGGGTCACGTCGACGTCGTCGACCCCGACCACGTCGAACCAGATGCGCCACAGGTGCGGCGAGGCCACCGAGCGCAGGAACCCGTCACCGGGCAGCCGCCGCAGGTCCTCAGGCCGCTCCAGCCGGTACTCGGCGACGTAGGCGGGGTTGCAGACGAGGACGAGGTCGGTGTCGACGACGAGGTCGGCCTCCAGCCCGGGCCACGGCCCCGACGCGCCGGGCCGGATCTCGGCGTCGACGTCGCGGCCGCCGAAGTCGGCGGGGTCGCTGGAGGTCACGAGCTCGATCTCGATCCAGGGCTGGCTGCGCCGGAAGCGGGTCAGCCGCGGGATCAGCCAGGTGCTCGCCAGCAGGGTGTAGGAGCGGATGCGCAGCGCCCCCTCCGCGCGTCCACGGCCCGTCGCCCGGTCCGTCGCCTCCGCGATCCCGGTCAGGTGCTCGGTGACCGACCGGAGGTAGCGCACACCGGTGTCGGTCAGCTGGATGGTCCGCCCGTCGTGGCGGAACAGCTCCACACCGAGCCAGGACTCCAGCACCCGGACCTGGCGGCTGACGGCGCCCGGAGTCACGACGAGCTCGGCCGCCGCGGCGCGGATGCTGCCCAGCCGCCCGGCCGCCTCGAAGCTGCGCAGCGCGTTCAGCGGCGGCAGGTGCATCCCACCGCCACTGTGCGTGTTCATCGGCCGAGTCTCGGCGACCCGTCCCGACGGCGTCAACCGGGCCCGCACCGTTGCGCTCAGCTCAACAGCAGCGGAGTTCTCGTCGCCGTCCGCGGCATCGCCACGCCCCTACGCTCCGACGACGGGGGCCGACCCCGACGCCGGGCTCGCCCCGGCCGCCACCACGGTCGACGACGCCAGGGGGAACACGGCATGCCGGACCTGCTCGAGGGCATCAGGGTCGTCGACCTCGGTGAGCACGTCGCCGGGACGCTCGCCGCCGTACTGCTCGCCGACCAGGGCGCGGACGTCGTGCACGTCGACCGGCCGGGCGCCCCCGACACCGCGACGGACGCCTTCTACCTGCGCGGGAAGCGGCGTATCGCGCTCGACCTGCACGACGAAGCCGACCTCGACGTCGCGCGCCGGCTGGTCGAGGGGGCCGACGTGGTGGTCGACGACCTCCGCCCGGGCATCCTGGCCGGGCTCGGGCTCGCCTACGAGCAGCTGCGCGAGCGCGCCCCCCGGGTCGTCCACCTGTCGCTGCCGCCCTTCGCGCCGGACGACCCGCGGCACGCCGTGGCGGGCGGGGAGTGCGTCGTCGACGCCGCCACCGCGTGCTGCCGGCTCCGCACCGGTGAGGAGCCCGCCGGGTGGGACCCGGGCCGGCCCACCTACTCGGCCGTGCCGGTCGCCTCGAACTTCGCCGCGTTCCTCGGCGCGGCCGGGGTCGTGGCCGCGCTCGTCGAGCGGGGCCGGTCCGGCCGCGGCCAGCAGGTCACCGTCCCCCTGCACGACGCCGTCTTCGAGGCGATCGGCGACGCGGGCGCCTTCCCGACCGCCCGCGGGCCCGCCGTCCAGCACCCGTTGCGGGCCAACGGGAGTGGCACCTACGCCTGCGCCGACGGCCGGCACGTCCAGTACAACCCGATCGGCGGCAGCCGCCGGTTCCTCACCTGGTTCCTCGACGCCGCGGGCCGTCCCGAGTGGACGGCCTCCACGGACGACACGCTCCTGCGCACCCGGCTCACCGGGCTGTTCGCCACCCGGCCCGCCGCGGAGTGGGAGGCGCTCGGCGCGCGCGCCGGGGTGCCGCTGGCGGCGGTGCGGACGGCGCAGGAGTGGCTGCGGACCCCCCACGCCGCGGAGTCGGGTGCCGTCGTGCGGCTCGACGACCCGGTGCTGGGCCCCACGCCGATGGCCGGGGCCGCGGTCGAGGTCGTCGGGCGGCCCGCCCGCCTGCGTCCGCGGCACCTCCCCGACGCCGACCGGGCCGCCGTCCTCGGCGAGCCCGTCCCCGCCCTCCCCCGGCCCGCACCCGGACCGCCCGGGGGACGGACCCGTCCGCTGGAGGGCCTCCGCGTCCTCGACCTGACCCAGGTGCTGGCCGGCCCCACCAGCGCGCGCCTGCTCGGCGAGCTCGGCGCCGCCGTCACCAAGATCAACGCGCCCCAGCGGCGGGTCGGCGCGCACGGCGCCGTCAACCGGGGCAAGGACTCCATCCTGCTCGACGTCGAGCGCGAGGCGGGCCAGGAGGTCTTCTGGGCCCTGGCGGAGCGCGCCGACGTCATCGTGCAGAACTTCACCCCCGGCACCGCGGAGCGCTACGGCATCGGCGCCGCGCACGTCCTCGCCCGCTGCCCGCAGGTCGTGCACGTCTCGATCAGCTGCTACGGCGCCACCGGGCCGTGGGCGACCGGGCGCGGCTACGAGACCCAGGCCCAGGCCGCGACCGGGATCATGGCGCGGGCCGGGGGCGACGGACCGCCCGCGGTGCTCGGCCCCTACAACCTGCTCGACTACGGCACCGGGGTGCTCGGCGCCTACGCCGCGCTGCTCGGCGTGCTGCACCGGGAGCGCACCGGCACCGGCCTCGCGCTCGCCACCTCCCTGGCCCGCACCGCGAGCCAGCACCAGGCGGGGCTCCTGCTCGGGGCCACCGACGGGCCCGCCGGCCCCTGGGCGCTCGGCGAGCACACCCTGAACGGGTTCCAGCGCGGTGCCGACGGCTGGTTCGCGCTGGCCGCGGACCCCGGGGACCTGCCCCGCCTCGCAGAGGTGCCCGGCCTGCACGAGCTGGCCGGGCTCGACGCCACGGGGCCCGACGGCCCCGGTGCGGAGAAGCTCGCGCTGCTGCTCGCGGACCTGTTCGCCCGCCGCCCGGTCGCCGGCTGGGTCCGGGACCTGGTCGCCGCGGGCGTCGGTGCGCACGCCGTCCTCGGCCTCGCCGACGTGCTGGCCGACCCCTCCGCCCGGGCGCGCGGCGTGGTCGTCACCCAGGTGTCGGAGGACGTCGGCGAGGTGACCGCGCCCGGCATCGCCCTCGGCCTGTCCGCCACCCCGCTGCGCGTGGGCGCGCCGGCACGCCGGCCCGGATCCGACGCCGGGAAGGTCCTGGCCGAGGCCGGACTCGCCGGAGCGATGACCGATCTCGAGCGGGCGTGGGCCGTCCAGACGGCCGGACTGCCCGACGCCTGGCCGCCGGGCTGAGCCCGCCTCCTCCGTCTCCTCCGCCGCAACCCGATCGGGAGCGAACCGTGACCGCACACACCTCTGGACCCCCGCCTGCCTACGACCTGCTGATCCGCGGCGGCCACGTCCTCGATCCGGGCTCCGGCCTGGACGGCCGCACGGACATCGCCGTCACCGACGGGCGCATCGCCGAGATCGGACCCGGGCTGGACCCGGAGCGCGCCCGTCGGGTGCTGGAGATCCGCGGCGCCGACCGGTACGTCGTCCCGGGCCTCGTCGACATCCACACCCACGTCGCCGACGGCGCCACCACCCGCGGGGTCGGGATGGGCTGCTGCGTCCCCGACGACGTCGGGGTCCGGTCCGGCGTGACGACCGTGGTGGACTGCGGGTCCGTCGGGGTGGCCAACATCGGCGTCTTCCCCGCCCACATCCTGCCGAAGGCCGCCACCCGGGTCGTCGTGTTCGCCAACATCGGCAGCTTCGCGCACACCATGCCGGGCTGGGCCGACCTCGCGAGCCTCGACGACATCGACGACCGCGCCATCGCCGCCTGCGTCGAGCACAACCCGGGGCTCGTGTCCGGGATCAAGCTGCGCCTCGTCGGCGACATCGTGACCGAGCGCGGCGAGGAGATCGTCGACCGGTCGAAGAAGGTGGCGCGGGAGCACCACGTGCCGCTGATGGTGCACATCGGGGACCTGCGGGCCGCCGACCGGCCCCGCCCCGAGCGGATGGGCGAGGTCACCCGCCACCTCATCGACGCGCTCGAACCCGGCGACGTCCTCACCCACCTGTGCAGCCCGAACGTCGGCGGCGTCATGGACGACGTCGACGCCACGTTCCCGATGCTCGCCGAGGCCCGCGCCCGCGGGGTGGTGCTCGACCCGGCGCCCGGCATGGGCAACTTCGGGTTCGCCGTGGCCAGGGAGCAGGCCGAGCGCGGCCTGTACCCGGACACCATCTCCAGCGACGTCACCCTGCCCGGTCAGAGCTTCCACAGCCTCGTGGAGTGCATGGCCAAGTTCATGGCCGTCGGGTACTCGTTCCGCGAGGTCGTCGCGATGACGACCGGGCGGGCCGCCGCCGCGGTCGGGCTGCAGGACGAGGTCGGGGCCATCGCCGTCGGGCGCGAGGCCGACCTCACCGTCCTCGACCTGGTCGGCGGCGACTTCACGTTCCTCGACACCACGAAGGCCCGCTTCTCCGGGGAGCACGGCATCGCGCCGGTGCTCACCCTCCGGGCCGGTGAGCCGATCGCGCCGGGGTGGGGCACCCACCCGTGGGGCTTCCTGCCCGCGACCGCGGCACCGGTGGCCGCCGGGGGTGCGCGATGACGCTCGCCCCGGCCCGGGCCGACCTCCGGTTCACCGTCGACGACCGGTGGGGGCGGCTGCCCGAGCGGCTCGCGCACACCGACGTGGCGGCCGTCGACGTCGACGCGGACGACGTCGTCTACCTGTTCACCCGCGACCGCGACGGCGTGGTCGTCCTCGATCCGGACGGGACGGTGCGCACGGCGTGGGGCGACGGACTGTTCACCACCCCGCACGGGCTCACGGTCGCCCCCGACGGCACCGTGTACTGCGTCGACTGCGGCGACCACACGATCCGCCGGTTCACCCCCGACGGCCGGCTGCTGCAGACCATCGGCACCCCCGGGTCGGCCGCCGACACCGGGTACGGGCGCCGCGGCCCCACCGTCGTGCACCTCAACGAGACGATCCAGCGGCCCGCGGGCCCGTTCAACGGGTGCACCAACCTGACGATCGCCCCGGACGGCGACCTGTTCGTCGCCGACGGCTACGGCAACTGCCGCGTCCACCGACTCTCCCCCGACGGCGAACTGCTCGGGTCCTGGGGCGGCATCGGGATCGGGCCCGGCGAGTTCCACCTCCCGCACGCGATCTGCGCGACCCCCGACGGGCTGCTGCTCGTCGGCGACCGGGAGAACGAGCGGATCCAGGTCATCGACCTCGACGGTACCTACCGCACCGAGTGGACCGACGTGCAGCGGCCGTCCGACATCACCGTCGGCCCGGACGGCCTCCTCTACGTCGCCGAGCTGTGGCGGCCCCGCGGCAGCGCGTCGTTCACCGGCGGCGCGTCCACCACCGACCTGCCCGGACGGGTCTCCGTCCTCGACCGCGACGGGCGGGTGGTCGCGCGCTGGGGTGCGTCGACCGTCATGCGCGACGCGCCCGGCAACTTCGTCGCCCCGCACGGGATCGCGGTCGACTCGACCGGGGCCGTGTACGTCGCCGAGGTCACCGGCACCTTCGGCGTGGCGACGGGCCGGGTGCCCGCCGCCATGGCCGACCACCAGCTCCAGAAGTTCACCCCGATCAGCTGAGCCGATCGGGCCACGTGCCACCAGGAAGGACCCATGATGAAGCGCAACGACGGTCGGATCCGGACCTCGCACGGCGGCAACCTGCCCCGACCCGCCGATCTCGACGTCCTGCTCGCCGCCCCCGACCGCGACGAAGCGGCCGTGCAGGCCCGGCTCCCGTCGGCGGTCCAGGAGGTCGTCGACCTGCAGATCGCCAGCGGGCTTGACGTCGTCAACGACGGCGAGTACGTCAAGGCGGGGGCGGCCGGGGCCTACGCCGGCTATATCCACGCCCGCGTCACGGGCTGGGAGGTCCGCGAGCCCGGCGCCGTGGCGCCCAAGCGCGGTGGGGTCGCCGAGCGCGACCGCGCGCTGTTCCCCGGCGTGTACGCCTCCGGCCTGTGGATGGCGGGCTCCGGGGGTGCGGTCCGGCCCGGCTTCTCGACGCCGGGCGCGGCCGTGCCGCGGTCGCGGTCGCGGGTCTGCGTCGAGCCCGTGCGCTACGTCGGCCACGACGCGATCGAGGCCGACATCACCGCGCTGCAGCACGCGCTGAAGGCCCGCGACCACCAGGGCTCTGGCGCCGACGCGGAGGGCTTCATCGCCGCTCTCGGTCCGCTGAGCCTCGGGGCGGGCGCCGTCAACGAGTACTACGCCTCGGAGGAGGAGTACCTGATGTCGGTGGCGGAGGTGATGCGCGAGGAGTACCGCGCGGTCACCGACGCCGGGCTGGTGGTGCAGATCGACGAGCCCGAGTTCCTCACCACCTGGACCTTCCACCCGGAGTGGAGCGTCGCCGACCTGCGCCGCTACCTCGGGCTCGCGGTCCAGGTGATCAACCACGCGGTCGACGGCCTGCCGACCGAGCAGGTGCGGTTCCACTGCTGCTGGGGCAGCGGGCACCGGCCACACACCACCGACATCGAGTTCAAGCACGTCGTCGACCTGCTGGTGCAGATCGACGCCCAGTGTTACGCGTTCGAGGCGGGCAACGCCCGGCACGCCCACGAGTGGCGCGTGTGGGAGGACGTCACCCTGCCCGAGGGCAAGCACGTCATGCCCGGGGTGGTGTCGCATGCGACCGACCTCGTCGAGCACCCGGAGCTGGTCGCCGAGCGGATCACCAACTTCGCGAGCGTGCTCGGCCGCGAGAACGTCCAGGCCGGCACCGACTGCGGCATCGGCTCCCGGGTCGGGCACGAGGAGATCGTGTGGGCCAAGCTCCGGTCGCTGGGCGAGGGCGCCCGGATCGCCGGCGCGCGGCTCTGGGCGTAGGGGATGGATCGGGTCGCCCTGGTCACCGGCGCGGCGGGCGGGGTCGGCTCGGCACTCGTCCGGCTCCTCACCGGGCACGGCTACGCGGTCGTCGCGACGGACCTCTCCCCCGCGGTCGAGGCGCTCGGCCGGCCCGGGGCCGTGCTCCCGCTCGTCGGGGACGTCGCCGACAGCGCGTCCGCGGACCTCGCCGTGGCCGCGGCCGAGCGCGAGTTCGGCCGGCTGGACCTGCTGGTCAACAACGCAGCGCGGTTCCTGCGCCGGCCGATCGAGGAGTCGACCGACGCCGACTTCGACCGGCTCTTCTCGGCCAATGTGCGGGGCGCGTTCGTCCACTCCCGGGCGGCCGTGGCGCCGCTGGCGCGGACGCGGGGGGCGATCGTGAACGTCACGTCGATCTCGGGCCTCGTCGGCATGCGAGACCAGTCGCTCTACGCGATGACGAAGGGCGCGCTGGTGCAGCTGACCCGCCAGCTCGCCGTCGAGCTGGCGCCGTGGGGGGTGCGGGTCAACGCCGTCGCCCCAGGTGCGGTCGACACGGACTTCATCGCCGAGGCGAGTGCAGCGGACCCGGATCCCACCGCGACGGCGGCCGCCGTGCTCGCCCGGCACCCCCTCGGGCGGATCTCGACACCGCTCGACGTGGCCGAGGCGATCGGGTTCCTCGCCTCGGCCGCGGCCGGGGGGATCACCGGTGCGATCCTCAGCGTCGACGGCGGGTACGTCGCCCAGTAGGAGCGCGCCCAGCAGGAACCCGCCCGGCCACCACGAGGGAGCCCATGACCGCACGACCGCTGCCCGGCGGGCCCGTCGCCGACCGCGTGCTGACCGACGTCACGGCGCGGGCCCGCGCGCTGCGCGCCCGCGGCGTCGCGCCGAGCCTGGCCACGATCCTGGTCGGCGACGACGACGCCTCCGCCGGCTACATCCGCATCAAGCAGCGCCAGGCCGCCGGGCTCGGAATCGACTCCCCGCACGCGCACCTCCCGCCGGACACCACCCAGGATCAGTTGGTCGGCGTGATCCGCGGCTTCAACGACGACCCCGCGGTGCACGGCCTGCTCATCCAGTACCCGATCCCGCGACACCTCGACTACGACGCCGCGCTGGCCGAGCTCGACCCGGCCATGGACGTCGACGGCATGCACCCGGTCAACATGGGGCGCCTCGCCGTCGGGCTGCCCGGGCCGCTGCCCTGCACCCCGGCCGGGATCGAGGAGTTGCTCGCGTACCACGAGATACCGATCGCCGGGCGCGAGGTCGTGATCCTCGGCCGCGGGGCCACGCTCGGTCGCCCGCTGGCGATGCTGCTGGCGCAGAAGCGCCCCACCGCCGACGCCGCGGTCACCGTGGTGCACACCGGCGTGCCCGACTGGGAGCGGTACACGCGGCGCGCGGAGATCCTCATCGCCGCCGCGGGGGTCCCGGGGATCATCCAGCCCCACCACGTGAGGCCCGGCGCGACGGTCGTCGGCGGCGGGGTGCGGTACAAGGGCAGGCGCCTGCTGCCCGACGTCGACGAGTCCTGCGCCGAGGTCGCCGGCGCCATCACGCCACGGGTCGGCGGCGTCGGCCCCACCACCGTCGCCATGCTCTTCCGCAACGTGGTCGCCGCGGCCGATCGGGCCCGCTGACCTCGTGCGCGGAAACCGTGGCCCTGGCCACGGTTTCCGCGCACGGGCTCAGTAGCGGTAGTGCTCGGGCTTGAACGGGCCCTCGACGTCCACCCCGATGTACTCGGCCTGGTCCTTCGACAGCTTCGTCAGCTCCCCGCCCAGCGCCAGGACGTGGATCTTCGCGACCTTCTCGTCGAGGTGCTTGGGCAGCCGGTACACGTCCTTGTTGTACTCCTCGAACTTCGTGAACAGCTCCACCTGCGCGATGACCTGGTTGGCGAAGCTGTTGCTCATCACGAACGACGGATGCCCCGTCGCGTTGCCCAGGTTCATCAGGCGGCCCTCGGACAGCAGGATGATCGAGTGCCCGTCCGGGAACACCCACTCGTCGACCTGCGGCTTGATGTTGATCCGGATGATGCCGGGGATCCGGCCCAGCCCGGCCACGTCGATCTCGTTGTCGAAGTGACCCACGTTGGCCACGATCGCCTGGTGCTTCATCCGGGACATCGCCTCGGTGGTGATGATGTCCTTGTTGCCCGTGGTCGTCACGATGATGTCGGCCTTCTCGATCGTCGACTCCAACGTCGCGACCTGGAAACCCTGCAACAGCGCCTGCAACGCGCAGATCGGGTCGACCTCGGACACGATCACCCGCGCACCCTGCCCGGCCAGCGCGGCCGCCGAGCCCTTGCCCACGTCACCGAAGCCGCAGACCAGCGCGACCTTCCCGCCGATCAGGACGTCGGTGGCCCGGTTCAACCCGTCGACCAGGGAGTGGCGGATGCCGTAGACGTTGTCGAACTTGCTCTTGGTGACCGAGTCGTTGACGTTGATCGCCGGGAACAGCAGCTCCCCGCGCTCGGCCAGCTGGTAGAGCCGGTGCACGCCGGTGGTGGTCTCCTCGGTGACGCCCCGGATGTCGGAGGCGACCGTGGTCCAGCGCTGCGGGTCCTCAGCCAGCGAGCGGCGCAGGGTGTCGAGGATGATCCGGTACTCCTCGGAGACGGTGAGGTCGTCGTCCTCGACCGTGGGCACCACGCCGGTCTTCTCGTACTCGACGCCCTTGTGGATCAGCAGGGTGGCGTCGCCACCGTCGTCGAGGATCATGTTCGGGCCGACCACGTTGCCGTCGGCGTCACGGAACAGGAACAGCTGCTCGGTGCACCACCAGTACTCCTCCAGCGTCTCACCCTTCCAGGCGAACACCGGGACGCCCTGGGGCTCCTCCGGGGTACCGGAACCGACGACGATCGCCGCGGCGGCGTGGTCCTGGGTGGAGAAGATGTTGCAGGAGACCCAACGGACCTCCGCACCCAGCGACACGAGGGTCTCGATGAGTACCGCGGTCTGCACGGTCATGTGCAGCGACCCGACGATCCGGGCTCCGTGCAACGGACGCGCCTCCGCGTACTCGGTGCGCAGCTCCATCAGGCCCGGCATCTCGTTCTCGGCCAGACGGATCTCCTTGCGGCCGAACTCGTGCAGCGAGAGATCGGCGACGGCGAAGTCGATGCCGTTGACGGTCTGCAGCCGACCGGCGGGGTCGGTGGTCAGGGTGGTCATGTGCTGTCTCCTCGAACGGTGGGAGGCGCCCTTCTCGTCGTGGGACCGCGGACCGAGCGTGGCGGACGGATCGTCCGCTGCAGCGCCTCTCGGCCACGGGGATCTGTGGGTCCTCAGGACCGGGTGGTGCGCGCCTGCTCCGCGGCGATCTCCGCGAGGACCGGGACGGCCGTGGTGGCCGCGTGGATGCCGATGACGCTGACGATCGCGAGCACCTCCATGATCTCGCCGGCGGTGGCCCCGAGACGCACGGCGTTCTCCATGTGCAGCTTCAGGCCCGGCACGTAGAGGTGGGTCGCGGAGGCGTCGAAGGCGATGTAGACCAGCTCCTTGACCTTCGGCGGCAGCGGTCCGGTCCGCCACGGCACCGAGGAGAACTCGATGTAGGCCTCGAAGAGGTCGGGATCGAGCTCCAGGAGCCCGTCCCAGAACGCGTGCCAGTAGCCGCGGTTCGCCGTGAACTCGGCCTTGAGCCGTTCCCGACGCTCGTCGAGGGGTGCGGGCCCGTCGCGCAGGCCCGCCTCCTGCAGCACCTCGAGCAGCAGCGGCACACCGATGTTGCTCGCGTGGATGCCGAGGGTGGAGGTCAGCTCGATGACCTCCATGATCTCCTCGGTGGTGGCGCCGTGGTCGAACGCGGCGGCGACGTGCTGCCGGATGCCGGGCTCGTAGAGGTGGGTGGCGGCCGCGTCCGCGGCGATGTACACGAACTCCTTGACCTTCGGCTCCAGGTGCGTGGTCCCGGTCCAGGGGACCGCAGAGAAGTGCAGGTAGGCGCGGACGAAGGCGGGGTCGAGCTCCAGCATCCGCTGCCACGGCTCGCCCCAAGTGCCGCGCACCCGGACGAACTCGTCCTTGATCTCCTGCTGCTCGGGGCTCAGCACCTGCTCGTCGATCGGGGACATGGTTCTCCTGTCGCAGGTCCGGACCGCCGCGTGCCGCGGTCCGTGCAGGACCGGGCCGGGCTCGCCGGACGTCGGGAGGGACGGTTCAGCTGTCGGTGCGCAGGCGCGCGAGTGCGGTGCGCGCCGCGTTCTGGATGTGGTGCACGCAGGCCGCGGCGGCGCGGTCGGCGTCGCCCGCCTCGACGGCGTCGACGACGGCCCGCAGCTCCGCGGCCGCCTCGCGCGGGCGACCGGGTTCGGACAGCGACGTCGCCCGCAGCAGGCGCACCCGCGCCTGCAGACCGGCGACGGTCTGCTGCAGCGGCTCGCTGCCGGACCCGAGGAAGAGCACCTCGTAGAAGCGGTCCTTGGCCCGCAGCTGCGCCGACGGGTCCGCCGACTCCGCGGTGCGCTCGATCTCGGCGACGGCCGCGCGCAGGGCGGCCACGTGCTCGGGGGCGGCCCGCTGCACGAAGCGCTGCACGGCGAGCGCCTCGAGCGGGGCGCGCATCTCGTAGAGGTCGGCGGCGTCGTCCGGCGAGAGCGCGGTGACGATCGCGCCCCGCTGCGGCACGACGGTGACCAGCCCCTCCGCGGCGAGCTGGCGCAGCACCTCGCGCACCGTGGCCCGGGAGACCGCCAGCTGCTCCACCAGCTCGCGCTCGACGAGCCGCTGGCCGGGCTGCAGGCGGAACCCGAGGATGGCGTCGCGGACGAGGTCGACGACCTGCTCGCGCAGCGGCGCGGCGACCCGGCCGATCTGGTCGGCGGTCCACGTCGGCCCGGCCGACGGCGAGCTGCTCGCCACGCTCATCCTCCCCCCGGGTCGGTGCGCCGCAACCATCGCACGATCTCCGTGTGGTCCGCACCGGGCCCCAGCGCGGCCGCGGCATCGGCCCACACCTCGACGGTCCGCGCGGCGTGGGCGTGCGGCACGCCGGTGGCCTCGGCGAGCCCGAGCCCGATCCGGATGTCCTTGAGCATCAGGGCGAGCGCGAACCCGGAGTCGTAGGTCCCCGGCAGCACGAAGTTCGGCCACTTGCTCTCGGTGGAGCCGCTGCGCCCGCTGGAGCCGTTCACCGCATCGAGCATCACCGCCGGATCGAGGCCGAACCGCTCACCGGCCAGCAGCGCCTCCGAGCTCGCCAGGAGGTGCGCGGCCGACATCAGGTTGTTCAGGGCCTTGAGCGCGTGCCCCGCGCCGACCGGCCCCACGTGGCGGACCCGCCCGAGCAGGGCGAGCAGCGCCGCGAGCGCCGCTACCGTGTCGTCCGGCCCGCCCACCATGATCGTCATGGTGCCCGCGGTGGCACCGGAGACGCCGCCGGAGACCGGCGCGTCGACGAGCACGGCACCGCGGGCCGCTACCTCGTCGGCCAAGGCACGGGTCCGCAGGGGCTCCGAGGAGCCCATGTCGACCAGCACCGTCCCGGGTGCGAGCGCGTCGAGCAGCCCTGCCCCGTGCACCACGGCGTCGACGGCGTCGGAGTCCGGCAGCATGAGGACCACCACCCCGACGCCCTCGGCCACCTGCACGGCCTCGTCGACGAGGGTCACGACGTCGCCGAGCCCGGGCCGGGGCGCGGTGTCGTGCCCGCGGACCCGGACCCCGGCGCCCACGAGGCGCCGCACCATGGGCTCGCCCATCCGCCCGAGACCGACGAAGCCGACGGCGGACGGCGGGCCGTCGGGGTCAGCCACCGCCGTCCTCCGCCGCGATCTCACCGAGGACGCGCTCGGCCACCCGGAACGACTCCAGGGCGGCCGGCACCCCGCAGTAGATGCCCGCCTGCAGGAGCGCCTCCTGGATCTCCTGCTCGGTGCAGCCGTTCGTGATCGCTCCCTTCACGTGCACGCCGAGCTCGTGGTTGCGGCCCAGCGCCGTCAGCATCACGAGGTTGAGCAGGCTACGGGTGCGCCGGTCCAGCCCGGGGCGCCCCCAGACGTCACCCCAGCACGCCCCGGTGACGAACTCCTGGATGGGCCGGGAGAAGTCGCTCACCGCGGCGAGCGAGCGCTCGACGTGGGCCGCGCCCAGCACCTCCTTGCGGATCGCCAGCCCGCGTTCGTACCGCTCGTCCGTCTGGTGTCCGTCGGTCTGCACCGCACCGTTCCCTTCGCTCATCGTTCGGTTCCCCGCGCCGCGGCGGTCAGCCCCGCGCGGTACTCGTCCTCGGCCACCTCGTGCAGCCACACCGTGGGCCCGAGCGACACGGCGAGGTGCGTCATCACCGTGTCGGCCGTGCCGCCGTGCCAGTGCCGCTCCCCCGGCGGCGTCCACACGACGTCGCCCGCGCGGAGGGTCTGCGGGGTGCCGCCCTCGGCGCACACCCAGCCCAGGCCCGCCGTCACCGCGAGGATCTGGCCGCGGGTGTGGTGGTGCCAGAACGTCCGCGCCCCGGGGGTGAAGGTCACGGAGTTGATCGTGTTGCCCTCGGCCGTCGTGGGCAGCACCGGATCACCCCACACCGTGCCGGTGAAGGTCTCGGTGCGGGACAGGGTCGGGGCGGTGTCGGGGGCGCGCCCCCGGACGATCTGCATGGTCATCCCTCCGTCTGGTCGTGCACGCGGACGCTGCCCGAGACGTCGCCGATGGCGTCGACGACCCGGTTGCTGATCTCGTCGCCGTACCCCAGGCTCTCGGCGAGCCCGAAGCTCGCCAGGGGGCCCGCGGCGTTGAGGCTGGGCACCCCGAGCCGGCCGACGAGGTCGACGTAGAGGCCGACGTCCTTGGTCATCAGCCGACCCGTGAGCCCGCCCTCGAGGTAGTCGCCCCGGACGATGTGCGGGAACCGGTTCTGCGTCGCAAAGTTGACGCCGCTGCTGGAGTTGAGCACGTCGAGCAGCTGCGGGAGGTCCAGCCCCGCCTTGCGGCCGGCGACCATCACCTCGGCGGTGGCGGCGAGGCTCACCGCGTTGAGGAAGTTGTTGAGCAGCTTGGCGGTGTGCCCGGTGCCGGCGGCGCCCATGTGGTGGACGTGCGCGGCGATCGGCTCCAGCGCCCACCCGATCTCGGCGAGCGCGTCCGCGCTGCCGCCGACCATGATCGTCAAGGTGCCCTTCTCCGCGGCCGCCGCGCCCCCGGAGATGCCGGCGTCGAGATACCGGACGCCCTTCTCCGCGGCCTCGGCGTGCAGCGCTGTCGTCGACGACGGCGACGCCGTCGACAGGTCCACGATCGTCGTGCCGGGGCGCGCCCCGGCCAGCAGCCCGTCAGTGCCGCGGACGACCGGCTCGACCACGCGGCTGTCCGGCAGTGACAGCAGCAGCACGCGGGCCCGCCGCGCCACCTCGGCCGGATCGGCGGCCGGCGTCGCCCCGACGGCCTCCGCGGCGCCGGGGCGCGGGTCGAACCCGACCACCTCGAACCCGGCGTCCACCAGCCGGCGGGTCATCCGTCCGCCCATGTTGCCGAGTCCCACGAACCCGACGGTCTTTTCCTGCGTCATGACGTCCTCCCTCACGCGAGCTCCGGGTGCATCCGCACGTCACCGGGCCGCGGGTCCCACGCCCCGGCCCCACCGGACGGCCGCACGGTGCTGACCGCGGACGCCCCGCCGTCCACCGACACGGTCTCGCCGGTCATGTAGGCCGCGCCGTCGCCCAGCAGGAAGGCGACGACCGACGCGATCTCGTCGCCGGTGCCGGGGCGGCGCAGCGGCGTGGTGGCGGCGCGGCGGGCCATGTCGTTCCCGCCGCCCGGGCCGCCACCCGCCCCGGCGAAGAGCGCCGTCGGGACGATGCCCGGCGCCACCGCGTTGACGCGCACCCCGATCGGGCCGCCGTAGAGCGCCGCACCCTTGAGGATGCCCAGCACACCGTGCTTGGAGGCGTGGTAGGCGAGCAGGTCGTCGCTCCCGCGCAGGGAGGCGATCGACGCGGTCAGCACGATCGCGCCGCCGCTGCGCTGCACCTCGTACTGCCGGAAGGCCGCCCGCACGCCGAGGAACACCCCGCGCAGGTTGATGCCCAGCACGCGGTCCCAGTCGGCGACGGACAGGTCGGGCAGCCGGACCAGCGGGCCGGGCACTCCGGCGTTGAGGTGGTGCAGGTCGATGCGGCCGAAGGCCGCGACCCCCGCCGCCACCGCGGCGTCGACGTCCGCCTCGTCCGCGACGTCGCCCGCGTGCACGACGGTCTCGACCGGCAGGTCTGCCGCCAGCGCCGCGAGCCGGTCGCCGTCGACGTCGGTGAGGACGAGCCGGACGCCGTCGGCGGCGAGCCTGCGGGCCGTCGCGGACCCGAGCCCCCCGGCCGCGCCCGTGATGAGGCAGACCTTCCCGGCCAGGGTCACGACGCCGCCCCCGCGCTGCGCCCGGTCACGTCGACGACCAGGTCGACCAGGTCGGCTGGCAGCCCGGGCACCCGGCCGCGAAAGCGCGTCCCGACGTCGGCGTCGTGGCCCGCCACGACCAGTCGTCCCGGGTCCTCGCTCATCTCGCGCAGCACGTCGAAGGCGCGGTACATCTCGACGAGGTCGGCGACCACGAAGAACGGGCGGTCGCGCTCCAGCTCCTCGTAGAAGTGCAGCGCGTCGGCGGCCAGCACCACCGCCCCCGGGCCGTCCGCGGCGACCTGCACCACCAACTGGCCGGGGGTGTGCCCACCGACGACCACCAGCTCGATCCCCGGTGCGAGGTCGAGCCGGTCCTCGACCAGCCGGAGCCTGCCCTGCGCGCGGACGGTGGAGAGGTGCGCCAGCTCGTCGGCCTCGGCGGAGTGGGCGAACTGGAGCCGCTGCGCGTAGGGCCCCGTCCAGAAGTCGTACTCGCGGCGCGCGATCACGACCTCGGCGTTCGGGAAACGGTGCAGGTTGCCGATGTGGTCGTAGTGCGCGTGGGTCACCACGAGCTGATCGACATCGTCCGGTTCGACGCCCAGCGCCGACAGCGCCGAGACGGGGTCGACGAGTGTCGTGCGCCCGCGCCGCCGCCCGGCCTCCGCGCCGAAGCCGCAGTCGACAAGCACGGTGCGCTCCGGGCCGCGGACGAGCCAGAAGAAGTAGTCCATCGCGAAGGACTCGTCCGGCTCGCCGTAGAGGTGGAAGTTGAGGTAGCTCTCCGCCTTGGTCGCGGTCCGCGTCCCGTAGCGGACGGCGAGCACCTCGTACGCACTCCCCACCCCGGCAATGTGGTGCATCGTCGCCCCTTCGCTGGAGTTATTGTTCGACCGTCAGCTTGTCAGACAATCTGTACGCCCACAAGGATGCTCCGTTCCGACATGGGCCTGGAGGCACGCGGGCAGGAGCGCCGTCGGACCGCCGGATCGGCAGCAAGTTGAGCTCGCACGCCGCGAGGTGCGGGACGTCCGGCTCAGGTCGACGCCAGGCGCTTCGACGGGCTGGAGGCGCGGTCGCCACGCCATCGTCCGCGACGTACTGGAGCACGCCGGCCGGGAGGAGCTCGCCTTCCGCAACTTCGCCAGACCGGTCAAGATCGAGTCGCCGACGCCGGTGAACCCACGCGAACCGCTGTCCGCGGCGAAGGCCCCGAAGAGCGACCGAACCGCGGCGTTGTGATCGCCGGTCAACCGAAGGCCACCCGCCCGGCGATCGCATTCCGCCACGTCAGGAACACGAAACGGGCGGTCCCTCACGAAGAGGAACCGCCCGTTTCGACCGTCGGGACGACAGGATTTGAACCTGCGACCCCTTGACCCCCAGTCAAGTGCGCTACCAAGCTGCGCCACGTCCCGGCCGCCCCCGAAGAGGCTCCATCAGCCTACAACACGGCTGACCACAACCCTCGTTCGGCCGGTCATGGCTCCCCCCAACACCTGGTCGCCGCACCTGCTGGCCGCGGGCACCGGTTTCCCGGCACCTGCGACTCGATCATCCTGCGGGCTCCGGGCACGGTCCACCACCGCCCTCGGTCGCCCTGCATGGGCGACTTTGGTGGGTACCCGTCGGTAACTACGCGACCGGGGCGGGTTGCGGCGGGAACCAGGCCTCCACGGTGAACCCGCCGTCGGGGCGCGGGCCTGCGGTGATCCGACCGCCGACGGCGCCGACGCGCTCGGTCAGACCGGTCAGGCCGGCCCCTCCGCGACCGACGACGTCGCGTGCCTCCGCGGACGCCGTGTTGTCGACCCGCACCGACAGCGACCCCGCCACGGACCCGATCTCGACGCGGACCTCCGAACCGGGCGCGTGGCGTGCGGCGTTGGTCAGGGACTCCTGCACCACCCGGTAGGCCGCGCGCCCGAGGGCCGGGGGGAGATCCGTCGTGCGCCGGGCGTCGACGAGTTCGACGGCCAGGCCGGCCTCGCGCCACTGCGCCACCAGCGCGTCCACGTCGGACACGACCGCCCCCGCCGTTCCCGCACCGGCCGTGGAGGAGACCAGGCCGAGCGCCGTGCGGACCTCGCCGAGCGAGCGCTTCGCCAGCGCGCGCAGCTCGTCAGCGGCGCGGCGGGTGCCCTCCTCCCGCGTCGACGCGGCCAGCGCCGCGGCGCCTACCGCGATCAGCGTGATGTGGTGCCCGACCGCGTCGTGGATCTCCCGCCCGATCCGGGCCCGCTCCTCGGCACGGGCGGCGTCGGCGCGGGCGGCGAGGGCGGAGTCCCGCACGCGGGCCAGCTCGGTCGCGCTCTCGACGAGCCGCGCGCGCGTGCCCACCAGCATCCCGACGACGGTGGCCGCGGCCGCGTTGACCACGACGTACCCGACGACGAGCACGCCCTGGTTCCACCGCAGGTCCTGCGTCGCGAACACCGGGGCCACGGCGGCGACGACGGGCAGCACCAGCCACAGCAGCACCCGGGGCACCGACCGGCCGTGGCGGCCCAGCCGGTACAGCGCGACGAGCGCGGGGGGCCAGCCCAGCCCGCCGGCCAGCCCCGCCAGTACCCCGAGCAGCGCCAGCGGCGGCCACACGTGCCGCAGCGGCAGCAGGGCGCAGCCCACCAGCGCCGCGGGCACCGACCAGGCGAACGCCGGCTCCCCCAGCACCGCGACGACCGCGGTCAGCGCGACCGCCAGCAGTTCCGTCCCGACGAACCGCGCCCACCGCACCTAGAGCCCCCATCCCTGCGCGAGCAGCGCCGCCTGGACCCGGTTGTCGGCGCCCAGCTTCACCAGCACCGCGGACACGTACTTCTTGACGGTCGCCGGCGCCAGCCCGAGCCGGGCCCCGATGGCCGCGTTCGACTCCCCCGCCGCCAGCCCGCTGAGGACCTGCTGCTCACGCATCGTGAGCTCGACGGGCGGGCGCGCCGGTGCCCCGCCGGCGAGGCGCGGCAGCAGGCGGGCGGTGATGCGTGGGTCGAGCACGGCCCCACCCGCGGCGAGGTCGAGCACGGCACGCACCAGTGCGTCGGGTTCGGCGTCCTTGAGCAGGAACCCCTGCACCCCGATCCGCAGCGCCTCGGCGACGTACTCGTCGAGGTCGAACGTCGTGAGCACGGCCGCCGGTGGGGCGCCGGGACGCGCGCAGAGGGTCCGCAGCGCGTCGAGCCCGCCGGAGCCGGGCATCTGGACGTCGACGAGCACCACGTCGGGCCGGTGCCGGTCGATCTGCTCCAGCAGGGCGTGGCCGTCGTCGGCCTCCCCGACGACGCGCACGCTGCCGCCGACCTCCAGCACCGTCCGCAGGCCCGCGCGCATGAGCGGCTCGTCGTCGGCGAGCACCACCCGCACAGCACGAGACCCGTCGTGCTCCCCCCGGTTCACGCAGGTGAGCCTAGTGCGGCGGCCTACTTGCGCGAGCGCTTCTCCCGCACCCGGATCGACATCCGGATCGGCGAACCGGTGAACTCGAACTCCTCACGCAGCCGCCGCTCGAGGAACCGCCGGTAGCCCGCCTCCAGGAATCCGCTGGTGAACAGCACGAACGTCGGCGGACGGGTGGCGGCCTGCGTCGCGAACAGGATCTTGGGCTGCTTGCCCGCGCGCACCGGCGGCGGCGTCGCGTTGACCACCTCGGAGAGCCAGCCGTTGAGCCGCCCGGTCGGCACCCGCCGGTCCCACGACGCCAGCGCGGTGCGCAGCGACGGCGCGATCTTGGTGACCGAGCGCCCCGTCAGCGCCGAGATGTTGACGCGCTCGGCCCAGCGCACGCGCACGAGGTCGCGCTCGAGCTCGCGCTTCATCGCCAGGCGCCGGTCCTCGTCGACGAGGTCCCACTTGTTGAACACGAGCACCAGCGCGCGCCCGGCCTCCTCGACCATCGTGATCACGCGCTGGTCCTGCTCGGCGATCGGCTCGCCCGCGTCGATCAGCACGACGGCCACCTCGGCCGCCTCGATCGCGGCCTTGGTGCGCAGGCTGGCGTAGTACTCCATGCCGCTCGCGGTGTTGACGCGCTTGCGCAGGCCCGCGGTGTCGACGAAGCGCCACACCTCGCCGTCGAGCTCGACCAGGGAGTCGACGGGGTCGACCGTGGTGCCGGCGACCTCGTGCACGACCGACCGGATCTCGCCGGAGACCCGGTTGAGCAGGCTCGACTTGCCCACGTTCGGCTTGCCGACCAGCGCCACGCGGCGCGGGCCGCCGGGGGCGCCGAACCCGAGGTCGCGCGGGCTCTCCGGGAGGATGGCCAGGATCTCGTCGAGCAGGTCGCCCGAGCCGCGGCCGTGCAGCCCGGAGACCGGGTGCGGCTCGCCGAGCCCGAGCCGCCACAGCGACGCGATGTCGGAGGTCAGGCGGTCGTCGTCGGCCTTCGTGGCGCACAGCATCACCGGGACGTCGCCGCGGCGAAGCACGCGCGCGACGGCCTCGTCGGTGGTGGTGGCCCCCACCGAGGCGTCGACGACGAGCAGCACGGCGTCGGCGGTCTGCATCGCCATCTCCGCCTGCGCCGCGACCGAGGCCTGTAGCCCCTTGGCGTCGGGCTCCCAGCCTCCGGTGTCGACGAGGGTGAAGCGGCGTCCGTTCCACAGCGCGTCGTAGGCGATGCGGTCGCGGGTGACGCCCGGGATGTCCTGGACGACGGCCTCGCGGCGGCCCAGCAGCCGGTTGACCAGCGTCGACTTGCCGACGTTGGGTCGCCCGACGACCGCGAGCACGGGTGCCGGGACCAGCCCCTCGGGCTCGCCGTCCGCCCCGTCGGCCAGGTCGGCGTCGGTGAACTCGGACGGGTCGAGACCCAGCCGGCCCATCTCGGTGAGGGTGTCCTCGTCGTACTCGCTCATGTGTTGCTCCGTTGGGCATCGAGTTCTCGGACCATCCCGGCCAGCGCGGCCCGGACGGTCTCGGTGGCGGCGGCGAGTCCCGCGCGCCCACCACCTGCGGGGAGGTCCAGTGGATCGCCGACCAGTACGTCCACCCGCGGGCGGAAGCGACGACCGGTCCCGGCCGGGCGGCGCGTGCCCCGGCAGACCACCGGCAGCACCACCGCACCGGAGGTGCGCGCCAGCCAGGCCGCGCCGTGCTGTGCCGCGGCCATGTCGCCCTCTCCGCGGGTGCCCTCGGGGAACACCCCGACGAGCCCGCCCTCGCGCAACACCGCCACCGCGGCCGTCAACGGCCGCCGGTCGGGCGCCCCGCGGCGCACGCCCAGCTGACCGATCCTCGGTAGTGCCCGGCCGGCCGGGCCGTCGAACATCTCCTGCTTGACCAGGAACACCGCACGCCGTCCGACCAGTCCGAACAGCAACGGCCCGTCGACGAACGCGCTGTGGTTGGCGACGAGCACCACCGGACCGGCCGCCGGCAGCCGTTCGGCGTGGTGCACCCGCACCCGGTAGAACGGCGTGAACAGCCACGTGCCGACCCACCGGGCCAGGTCGTGGAACCACGGCCACGATCCGGTGGGGAGTTGGGTCCCCGTCACCGGACGAGGCCCCGCTCCCCCACCAGCCTACGCAGCTCGTCGAGCACGGCGTCCACGCTCAGGTGGTCGGTGTCCAGGACGACGGCGTCGGCGGCGGCGGTCAGGGGCGAGACGGTACGGGTGGTGTCGAGGTGGTCGCGACGGCGGACGGCGGCGAGCACCGTGGCGGCGTCGGCCGCGCGGCCGGCCTTGCGGTCCTGCGCGCCCCTGCGGGCGGCACGGATCTCGTCGGAGGCGGTGAGGTAGACCTTCAGCGCGGCGTCCGGGGCCACGACGGTGCCGATGTCGCGGCCCTCCACGACCATCCCGCCGTCGGACGCGACCGCGCCGGCGATGAGCTCCTGCTGGCGCCCGACGATCAGCTCGCGGATCTCCGGGTGCGCCGACACGGCACTGACGAGCCCCGTCACCTCGGCCCCGCGGATCTCGGACTCGACGTCCTCGCCGGAGAGCAGGATCCGCGGCGCGGCCGGATCGGTGCCCGACTCGATCCGCGCCTGCGCGGCGGCGAGCACGACGTCGCGGGCGGAGCTGTCGGGCCCGAGTCCCGCGCGCAGCACCGCGAGAGTCGCCGCCCGGTACATCGCGCCGGTGTCGAGGTAGGGCACCGCGCACTCGCGCGCGAGCCGCCTGGCGACGGTGGACTTCCCGGTGCCGGACGGTCCGTCCATCGCGACGACCCCGTGCAACCTGCCCGCCACCACGACCGACCCCTCATCCGGGGGCCGCGCGGCCCCCTGCTCGCCGCATCACGGCCTGCGACCCACGGACGTGGGCCGCACTCATCATGCCGTGCGGCGGATCCGGCGACGTCAGCGGCATGCGTCTGCGCGGGCGGCTACAGCCCCACGGACCTGTAGAGCGACCCGATCTCCTCGCGGTTGAGCGGCCGGAACTTGCCGGGCCGCTGGTCGCCCAGCTGCACGTCGCCGACGGCGGTGCGCACGAGCCGCTGCACCGGGAACCCGACCTCGTCGAGCAGGCGGCGCACCACGTGCTTGCGCCCCTCGTGGATCTTCAGCTCCACCATGGACCGGCCCGGGGTGGAGTCGACGAGCTTGAAGGAGTCGACGACGACCGGACCGTCCTCCAGGTCCACGCCGGCACGCAGACGCTTGCCCAGGTCGCGCGGGAGCTGCCCCATCACCTCGGCGACGTAGGTCTTCTGCACCTCGTAGGACGGGTGCATGAGTCGGTGGCCGAGGTCGCCGTCGTTCATGAGCAGCAGCAGGCCCTCGGTCTCGGCGTCGAGGCGGCCGACGTGGAACAGGCGGCTGCGCGGCGCACCGGTGAAGTGCTCCTCCACGATCCCGCGCTCGACGATGAGGTCGCCGACGCTGGGGCGGCCGAGGTCGTCGGACATCGAGGACAGCAGCCCGCGCGGCTTGTTCAGGGCGAGGTAGACCATGTCGTCGCTCAGCACGATCCGCGACCCGTCGACGTGCACGACGGCGGTGTCGGGGTCGATGCGGCGGCCCTGCTCGCGCACGATCTTGCCGTCGACGCTGACCCGGCCCTGCGCGATCAGCTCCTCCGACGCCCGTCGCGACGCCACGCCGGCCTGGGCCAGCACCTTCTGCAGTCGCACGCCGTCACGGTCTTCGCTGGGGTTCACGGTCCTACTTCTCACATGTCGTCGATCGAGTCCACATCGGGCAGCAGCGGGGCCAGCGGGGGCAGGTCCTCCACGGAGGACAGCCCCAGGCGCTCCAGGAACATCTCGGTGGTGCGGAACAGGGTGCCCTGCGTCGCGCCGTCGATACCGGCGTCCTGCACCAGCCCACGGGACACCAGGGTACGCAGCACCCCGTCGCAGTTGACGCCGCGCACCGCGGAGACCCGCGCACGGGTCACCGGCTGCCGGTACGCGATCACCGCGAGGGTCTCCAGCGCGGCCCGGGTGAGCTTCGCGCGCTGCCCGTCGAGGAGCAGCCGCTCGACGTAGGGCGCGTAGGTCTCGCGGGTGTAGAACCGCCACCCGCCGCCGACGTGGCGCAGGTCGATGCCGCGGCCGTCCTCGGTGTAGGAGCGGGACAGCCGCACCAGCGCCGACTGCACCCGCGCGACGGGCTGGTCGAGCGCGAGGGCCAGCGACTCGGCCTCGGTCGGGGCGTCGACGACGAGCAGCAGCGCCTCCAGGGCACCGTCGAGCTCGGCGTCGGCGAACAGGGAGAGCTGTTCGGACTCCTCCGCCACGTCCCCGTTCAGGGCGTCCATCGCACCGTCAGCTCCCCGAACGGCTCGGGCTGGTCCAGCTCCACGACGGCACTGCGGAACAGGTCGAGCACCGCGAGGAACCGCGCGACGACCTCGATCGGGGCGACGCAGTCGGCGGTGAGCGTCGCGAACGTGGCGACGCCCAGCTCGGCGAGCCGCGCCCGCAGCAGCGCGACGTGCTCCGGCACCGACACCTCGTGCTGGTGCAGGTGCCCGAGACCGGGCTCCTCCGGCGGCGGCTTGGGCCGGAACACACTGGCGGCGAGGTCGGCGAACGTCGCCGCGTCGACGCCGAGGAGGACCTCGGGCAGCAGCACCGCGAAGCGCTCCTCCAGTGCCACCGACCGCGGGAACCGGCGCGCCGCCCCCGCCTCCAGCTCGACGAACAGCGACGCCACCTGCTTGTACGCGCGGTACTGCAGCAACCGCGCGAACAGCAGGTCGCGGGCCTCCAGCAGCGCCAGGTCCTCGGCGTCCTCGACGTCGGCGTCGGGCAGCAGCCGGGCGGCCTTGAGGTCGAGCAGGGTGGCGGCGATGACGAGGAACTCGGTGGTCTCGTCGAGGTCGGCGTCGTCGCCGAGGTGCTTGAGGTGCGCGATGAAGTCGTCGGTGACGCGGTGCAGCGCCATCTCGGTGATGTCGAGCTCGTGCTTGCCGATGAGCTGCAGCAGCAGGTCGAACGGGCCCTCGAAGTTGTACAGCCGCACGGTGAAGCGCTGCGGGCCCGCCGGGTCCGCCGCCGCGGCCGTGTCGTCGACCAGGGTCACCGGGCGATGACCTCGCGCGCCAGCATCCGGTAGGCCATCGCGCCGTTGGAGACCGGCGCCCAGGTCGTGATCGGCTCGCCGGCGACCGTGGTCTCCGGGAAGCGGACCGTCCGGTTGATCGTCGCCTCGAACACCAGCTCGCCGAACGCCTCGATCACGCGCTGGCGCACCTCCCGGGTGTGCAGCGTGCGGGGGTCGAACATGGTGGCGAGGATCCCGAGGATCTTCAGGTCGGGGTTGAGCCGGTCCTGGACCTTCTCGATCGTGTCCATCAGCAGCGCCACCCCCCGCAGCGAGAAGAACTCGCAGGCGAGCGGGATGAGGATCTCGTCGGCGCAGGCCAGCGCGTTGATCGTGAGCAGGCCGAGCGAGGGCTGGCAGTCGATGAGGATGATGTCGTAACGGTCGAGCACCGGCTTGATCGCGCGGCCGAGAGCCTGCTCGCGGCCGACCTCGGTGACGAGCTGCACCTCCGCCGCCGACAGGTCGATGTTGCTGGGCAGCAGGTCCAGGCCGTCGACGCCGGTCTGCTTGATGACGTCGTCGATCTCGACGCCGCGCTCCATCAGCAGGTTGTAGACCGTGGTGTCGAGCTCGTGGGCCTGCACCCCGAGCCCGATCGACAGCGCACCCTGCGGGTCGAAGTCGACGAGCAGCACCTTGCGCCCGTACTCGGCGAGCGCGGCACCCAGGTTGATCGTGGACGTCGTCTTGCCGACGCCGCCCTTCTGGTTGGCCACGGCGATGATGCGGGCCGGGCCGTGCTGGGTCAGCGGTGCCGGTTCGGGCGCGGTCAAGCGATGTCTCCCCCCGAGGTCGGGTGGCACGGACCCCGTGTCCGGCTCGTCCTCGTAGTGCTGCTCCGGGCGGGGGACGAAGGGCCGCGGCGTGTCCATGCGGGCTCCGCTCTGTGACGGGGCGGCCCGTGGGGGCCGTTCCGCGCAGACTAGGAGGCGCCGGTGACGAGCGGCAACGCGCCCCGCCGTGTCGCCGCCGCCGAATCATGTGCCGAGTCGGCTGATCAGAGCCGACGGGAGCGGAACGTTACCGGGCGGTGGCCCCCCGGTGTCGCGCGGGTACCGGCTCACACACGATCGGGGTCACCTGTGAGACGCCGGCCCCGCACTCGCAACAGCGCGGTCACCGTCCGGCATCAACGGTTCAGTTGACTCACCCCCGAACCCGACGCGTGACCGGAGGCCTCCCCCGTGCCCGACCTCTTCAGCCCGTACACCCTCAAGGGCGTGACCCTGCGCAACCGCATCGCCATGTCCCCCATGACGATGTACCGCTCGACCGACGGCAAGATGGACGACTTCCACCTGATGTACCTGGGCGCCCGGGCCGCGGGCGGGTTCGGCCTGATCTACCCCGAGCAGGTGGCGATCTCCCCGGAAGGGCACACCACACCGCACTGCGCCGGGATCTACGAGGACGCGCAGATCGAGGGGCACGCCCGCGTCACGTCGATGATCAAGAACATGGGCGGGGTGGCCGGCATCCAGCTCGGGCACACCGGTCGCAACGGCAGCGAGCTCAAGCCGTGGGTCGGCGGGGACCTCGGCCAGCAGCTGTCCCCGGACCACCCCGAGGGATGGCAGGTCGTCGGCCCGTCGGACGTCCCCTACGGCTTCGGCAAGCGTCCGTACCCGGTGCATGCGCTGACCGTCGAGGAGATCGAGGCGATCCACAGGAAGTACGCCGAGGCCGCCGTCCGCGCGCTCGAGGCCGGCTACGAGTGGCTGGAGATGCACTTCGCGCACGGCTACCTCGCCGCGAGCTTCTACTCGCCGCTGGCCAACCGGCGCACCGACTCCTACGGCGGCAGCAAGGAGAACCGCGCGCGGTTCCTGATCGAGGCGATGGACGCCGTCCGCGAGGTCTGGCCGGAGCACCTGCCGCTGACGTTCCGCCTCGGTGCCGACGACTACCACCCCGACGGCGTGCAGTGGGAGGACTCGATCGAGGTCGTCGGCTGGCTGAAGGAGCACGGCGCCGACATGGCCGACCTGTCCTTCGGCGGCAACACCGACGACATGGTCGACCCGTTCTTCGGCGACGTCAGCGCCTGGGTCGAGCGCGGCGCACAGGTCAAGCGCGAGATCGACATCCCCGTCACCGTGAGCTGGAACCTCGGCGTGCCGCAGAACGCCGACCGGGCGATCCGCGACGAGAAGATCGACCTCGTCCTGCTCGGCCGCCCGGCGCTGGCCAACCCGCACTGGCCGGTGTGGGCCGCCCGCGAGCTCGGCCACAAGGACCCCTTCGAACTCGTCCCCGAGGACTGGGGCTGGTGGCTGCAGAACTTCCGCGGCCACGACCCGAGCATCGGCTGGCCCGAAGTGCCCGTGGCCCCGGAGAACCTCGACGAGGTCGCCTGACCCCCACCCGGCGAGTTTTCCACCCCCACCCGGCGAGTTTGCCGCTCACGCCCGGCGAGTTTGCCGCTCACGCCCGGCGAGTGTGCCGATCCGGTACGCACCGCGCGTACGTGATCGGCCAACACACCGAGCGCCTGCGGCAAACTCGCCGGGGGTGTGGGGTCAGTGGGTGAGCGCGAGCTTCCCGAGGAACCCGGTGACGATCGTCGTCAGGTCCGCGGGGCGTTCGATGTGCAGGCCGTGGCTCGACCCGGGTCCCGTGACGAGCTCGTACTGCGCACCCGCGATCGCGTCGGCGACCTTCTTCGCCTGCCACGGCGGGGTCAGCAGGTCCTGCTCCCCCACCACGACGAGCGTCGGCGCGGTGATCCCGCCGAGCCGGTCGAGCGAGTCGTGGGCCAGGTCGGCGTCCCACTGCTCGACGGTGACCTGCATCTGCTCCTCGTTCTGCGGGAACGCCGGCAGCATCGGCTCGATCATCTGCGCGAAGTCCGGGTGGTCGAGCAGCTGCGGGGAGAACGCGAGTCCCGCCGTGGCGAGCGCCGACTCCATGTCGCGGTGGACGTAGGGCAGGCGCAGGGCGGTGAGCACCGAGCGCTGGAAGCCGTCGGCCCGGCCCCACGTGGCGTACAACAGCGCGGAGGCGACCTGGTCGGGGTGCGCCAGCGCCAGCTCCTGCGCGATCGCCGAGCCGAGCGACCAGCCCAGCACGTGTGCGCGGGGCACCTCCAGTGCCTCCAGCAGGGCGGAGGCGTCCTCGGCGAGCGAGGCGACGGTGATCGGGCCGCTGCCGCGGTCGCTCCCACCGAGGCCGCGGTTGTCGTAGGCGATGACCTGGTTCGTCTCGCTCAGGCGCGCGATCATCTCGCCCCACAGGGCGATGGCGCCGGAGGTTCCCATCACCAGCAGCAGCGGTTCGCCGCTGCCGGTGATCTCGTAGTTCAGGGTGACGCCGGTGCGGACGGGGATCTGGGGCACGGATCTGCTCCTTCGGGGTGGGCGGTCAGCGGTACTGGAGGCCGTCGCCGACGTCGGCGGCGGGCAGGGCGGTGCGGTCGTGCGCGTACTCCTGCATGTGGGTCCACGGCTCGCGGTCGCCCTGCTTGAACATCCGCTCCTGCGAGCGCAGCACGTAGTTGGGGTTGAAGTTCTCCGGGTCCGACCACTCCCGCAGCGGCATGTCGGCGTCCTGCGGCCGCAGCTCGGGCACGACCGTCGTCGCGCCCCGCTCCCCCATGCGCTCGACGATCCGGGCGACGACGTCGTTGACCAGGTCGACGCGCAGCGTCCAGCTGTGCCGGAAGTAGCCGAACGCGTACGCCATGTTCGGGACGCCGCTGATCATCATCCCGTGCCAGGTGACCCGCTCGGAGAAGTCGACGGGTTCGCCGTCGACCGCGAACGGGATGTCTCCGAACACCGCCAGGTCGAACCCCGTCGCCGTGACGACGATGTCGGCCTCGAGCACCTCGCCCGAGGAGACCTGAACGCCCGTCTCGGTGAACCCGGTGATCGTGTCGGTGACGATTGAGGCCCGGCCGTCGCGCATGGCCTCGAACAGGTCGCCGTCCGGGACGATCGCGATGCGCTGCTGCCACGGCCGGTACCGCGGGGTGAAGTGCTTCTCGATGTCGGTGCCCTCGGGCAGCAGCGGGGTGATCGTGTCCATCAGGAACGTGTGCAGCTGGTCCGGGTCCTCGTGCCCGACCGCGGCCAGCCAGTCGAGCTGCTGGGTGTACTGGCGGCGCAGGATCTCGTGCGTCCAGTCCGCGGGCAGGTCCAGCGGGGCGAGCGTGGTGGCGAGCTCGTGCACCGAGGGCGAGGGGAACCAGTACGACGGCGAGCGCTGCAGCATCGTCACGTGGTCGGCGGACTTGGCCAGGGCCGGCACGAGCGTCGCCGCCGTCGCCCCCGACCCGATGACGAGCACCCGCCGGCCCGCGTGGTCGAGGTCGGCCGGCCAGGCCTGCGGGTGCACGATCGTGCCGCCGAACCGCTCGGTCCCGGGCCACTCGGGGGTGTAGGGCTCGTCGTGGTTGTAGTAGCCCTGACACATCCACAGGAACGACGCGGTGACGGTGAGCTGCTCGTCGGTGTCGGTGCGGGTGACCTCGGCCGTCCAGCGGTGCTCCTGCGACGACCAGGACAGCGAGGTGACGCGGTGGTGGTAGCGGATGTGCCCGGCCAGGTCGTCCTCCTCGATGACCTCGTCGAGGTAGTCGAGGATCGCCCCACCGGCCGCGATCGACGGTCCGACCCACGGCTTGTGGCGGTAGCCGTAGGTGAACAGGTCGCTGTCGGAGCGCGCGCCGGGGAACTGGTGCGTCCACCAGGTCCCGCCGCGGGCGTCCTGGGCCTCCAGGATCGCGAAGCTGCGGTCCCCGAACCGTTCACGCAGGTGGTGCGCGGCTCCGATGCCGGACACGCCGGCCCCGATGATCAGGACGTCGAGGTGCTCGTTCTCGGAGCGGGTCATGGGCGATCTCCCTGCGTCGGCGGTGACGGCATCTCCCGACGGTAGGACGGGCGTCGGGGACCGGCGGTGTCCGAACATCGGACGGTTCCGGCCTTGACCGATGCCGCATGATGTGAGCTGGGCTACAGGGAGGTGCCGCGTCATGGGTGACGTCCTGGCTCGTCGCAGGCTCCTCACCTCCGCGCTGGCCCGGCTGCACGACCGGCCCGACGCCGACCTCCCCGGGATCCCGGGGCACGTGGTCGCCTCGTGGCGCCGGAGCCTCGCCCACGGCGTCGATCCCACGACGGTGTCGAACCTGCACCACCCGGACCTGGACCTGGACTCCCGGCTGGCGCGGTGCGCCCGCCCGGTGATCGAGCAGCTGGCCGAGCAGATCGCGGGCGCCCCGGTGTGCGTCGTGCTCACCGACGACCGGGCGCGCCTGCTCGTGCGGCTGGACACGACGTCGGCGATCGGGCGCGCCGCGGATGACAACCGCTTCGCCGAGGGTTTCGGCTACGACGAGGGGGCGGTCGGGACCAACGGGGTCGGCACCGTCCTGGAGTCGGGCCGGTCCGTGCACGTCGTGGGCGCCGAGCACTTCGTCGAGCCGCTGCAGTCCTACGCGTGCGCCGGCGCGCCGGTCCGCGACCCGGTGACCGGACGGATCGAGGGCGTGCTCGACGTCAGCTGCCGGGTCGAGCACTCCTCGCCGATCCTGCACTCGCTGGTCACGTCGGCGGCCGCCCGGATCCAGGACGCGCTGCTGCACGAGCGGGACCCGGGGCAGCGGGCGGTGTTCGACCTCTACACCCGGGTCGACGCGCGGTCCCGGCGCCCGGTGCTTGCGGTGGGCAGGCGGATGGCCCTGGCCAACACCGCGCTGCAGACCCTGCTGGACCCCGCCGATCTCGCCGCGCTGCAGGAGCACGCGCGGTTCCGCATGCACCGCGGGCCCGACGTCGACGACCGCCTCGACCTGCCGTCGGGCGTCCGGGTCCGGATGCGCGGCACCGCGGTCACCGACGGAAGCGCGGTCGCCGGGCTGGTCGCGGTGCTCTCGGTGCTGCGGGAGGCGGACGGGATACCGATACCCCGGCTCGCACCGGACGTACGACCGGTGCCGGACCCGGCGAGCACCAGCCCCGGCTGGCGCACGGCGTGGACGGCGGCGGCGGAGGCGCTGCGGGCCGGTGCGCCGCTGCTGGTCGTCGGGGAGGCCGGGACCGGCCGGCGTCGGCTGCTCGCCGACCTGGACCGCGCGCTGCACGGCCCGGGACGCGTCGTCGAGATCGGGCCCGCCGACACCGACCCGGCGACGCTCATCGGTTCCGCCGGGCCGTCGCCGCTGGTCGTGCTGGTCGACGTCGACCGCCGGCCCGGTCTCCCGACCGGGCTGCCCGGAGCGCTGCGCGCGTGCCGGGCCCGGCTCGCGGCCACCGCCGTCGACGGCGCCCGGTGCGCGCCGGCGGTCGCCGACCTGCTCGCCGGGTTCCGGCACTCGGTCACGGTGCCGCCTCTGCGCAACCGGTCCGGGGACCTCCCGTCGTTGGTCACGGCTGTGCTGGCCGACCTGGCCCCCGGCCGCGACGCACGGCTGTCCGCCGACGCGCTGCGCACGCTGGCCCGCCACGGCTGGCCGGGCAACGTGGCGGAGCTGCGCGACGCGCTGGACACCGCGCTGCGCCGCCGTCCGGTGGGGGCGGTGGAGGTCGGCGACCTGCCCGAGTCCTGCCAGAGCGCGCCGCGGGGGGCGCTGCGCCCGGTCGACCAGGCCGAGCGCGACGCGATCGTGGCCGCGCTGCGCACGACGGAGGGGAACCGCGCTGCAGCGGCCTCGGTGCTGGGGGTCGCCCGGTCCACGCTCTACCGCAAGATCGCGCAGTACCGCATCACAGCCTGAGCGGCCGAGCGCTCAGGCCAGCGCGCGGGGGTGGGTGGTCGCGTAGACCTCACGGAGCGCATCGACCGTGACGTGGGTGTAGACCTGCGTCGTCGTGACCGATGCGTGACCGAGCAGCTCCTGCACCGTCCGGACGTCGGCACCACCGGCGAGCAGGTGGGTGGCGAAGCAGTGCCGCAGGGTGTGCGGGGAGACCTCGACGGTCAGCCCGGCCACGTCGGCCGCACCGCGCAGCGCGTGCCACGCGCTCTGCCGCGACAGCCGGGAACCGCGCGCGTTGAGCAGCAGCGCCGCGGTGCCGCGACCCTTCTCGGCCAGCGCCGGGCGGGCCCGCACCCGGTAGGCGTCGACGGCGGCGAGCGCCGGTCGCCCGACGGGCACGATCCGCTGCCTGCCGCCCTTGCCGCGCAGCAGCACCGTGCGCCCCTCGACGTCGAGGTCGTCGCGGTCGATCCCGACGGCCTCGGAGATCCGCGCGCCGGTGGAGTACAGGAGCTCGAGCAGGGCGCGGTCCCGCAGCGCGACCGGCCCGTCCCCCGGCGACCCGGCGAGCAGCTGCTCCACCTGGTCGACGTCGAGGGCGCGCGGCAGCGTCGAGGGCAGCGCGGGCGGGGTGACGGCGCGGGCCACGTCGTCGGGCACCAGCCCGTCGCGCGCGGCGAAGCGGTGCAGCCCCCGCACCGCGGCCAGCGCGCGGGCCGCCGACGAGGCGGCCAGCGGCGGGGTCCCGCTGCGCAGCGCCACCACGAACCCGCTGACGTCGGCCTCGCGGACCCGCGCCAGGTCGTCGATCCCGAGGCCCTCGAGGTACCCGACGTAGCGGCGCAGGTCGGCGGTGTAGGACGCCACGGTGTTCGCGGCGCTGCCGCGCTCCACCGTCAGGTGGTGCAGGAACGCCTCCACCGCCGCGCTCGTCATCGCGCCATCATGCCGTCACCCGGGGACCCCGGCGCGGTCCCCCGCCGCGCGTGTCACGAGCTCCACCAGCTCGTCGCGGGTCGGGCCGTCGGGCACCGGCGGCTGCCACCCGGTCGCGTAGACCTCCCGGGCCCGCGGCTCGACCTCCGCGAGCGCGGCGGGCAGGGACTGCATCGCCAGGTACGGCCCGACCACGGCCATCATCGACGGGTCGACCGCCGCCGCCGCGCCGATCAGGTCCGAGGGCAGCGGGGCGTCGAGGTCGACGTCGGCCCCGGCCCAGCGGGCGGCGAGCCCGGCGTCGCAGGCGACGTGGTCGTCGAACCAGGGCCGGACGTGCGCGGTGTTCCAGGCGTCGAGCGCGCGGGTGAGGGACTCCGGGTCGCCGGGGTGCTCGGCGAGCAGCGCGAGCAGCCTGCGCACCTGCAGCAGCGACGTGGTGATGCCGCGCCCGGCCGAGGGGTTGGTCGTGCACACCGTGTCGCCGACGAACACCAGCCCGGGCAGCGGCACCTCCCCGCGGTCGTCGAGCTGGCCGCACCAGGTGTTGTGCAGCCGCCCGCCGGGCAGGACCCCGGTCAGCGGCGTGCTGCGGGCGGGATCGGTCCACGCGGCGAGCAGCGGGACGGCCGCGGCCACCGCGTCGAACGCCGCGGTCCCGCGCAGGCCGGTGAGCGCGCGGTCGTCGCCCGACCGAATGACCACCGTGGAGAACACGCCGTTGTCGTGCGGGAACGCGATGGCGGCGTAGCCGGGGTAGTAGGCGATGCCCGCGATCGGCATCGTCAGCGGGCCGAACTCCGCCCCGGGGCGCAGCCGGTACTGCCGCGAGACGTAGGCCTGCCCGCAGTCGCCGCCCTCCGCCGGGGCGCGCAGCCCGCGGCCGATCCGCCCGGACCGGCCCGACGCGTCGAGGACGAGGTCGGCGCCGAGGGGACGGCCGTCGACGCGCAGCCCGGCGGCCCGGCCGCGCTCGGCCAGGACCTCCTCGGCGTGCCCGCGCAGCAGCTGCACGCCGGGCTCGGCGACCGCGGCGGCGCGCAGCACCCGCTCGAACACCATCCGCCGGCACCGCAGCCCCGCGACGGTGTCCGGCGTCACCTGCACGGGCTCGGCACCCGCCGCGAGCAGGGCGTCGACGACCTCGGGCATCTCCGCCGACAGGGCGTCGACGACCGGCCCGCGGAACGCGTGCGGATGGTGGAACTGCATCACGCCGACCCGCGGCCACGACCCGTCCGGGTGCGGGCCGGGGTCCCGGTCGACGACGGTGACGGCGTGGCCCCGGCGGGCCAGGGCGATGGCGGCGAACAGGCCGGTCGGCCCGGCTCCCACGACGGCGATGCGCATGGGGGACGGAGTCGGCCGGCCCGCCCGCTGATACGTCAGGCGAGCGCCGGGATGACCTCGCGCTCGAACAGCTCGATGCCCGAGCGGTCGTAGGCGGCCTCGGCGAAGTTGAGGACGGCGTAGGTCATGCCGGCCTCCTTGAGCTTCGTGAGGTTCTCGATGATCTGGTCGGGGGTGCCGCACCCGGGCAGGCCCCGCACCGCACCCAGCGAGCCCTCGGCCTTCTCCTCGCCCACGTACGGCAGCAGCCGCGCCTTCGCGTCCTGCATGCGCTGCTCGACCTCGGCCTGGTTCGCGCCGATCGCGATGTTGTAGTTGGCCGAGCGGACGATCGCGTCGAAGTCGGTGCCGACGGTCTCGCAGTGCCCCTTGAGCAGCTCGGACTTGCGGGTGAAGCCCTCCAGCGTGCCGTCGAAGTTGGTGTACTGCGCGTACTTCGCCGCGATCTTCAGCGTCACCTTCTCACCGCCGCCCGCGATCCAGATCGGGATGCCGCCGTCCTGCAGGGGCTTCGGCTGCACGATCGCGCCGTCGACCTGGTAGTGCTTCCCGTCGAGCGTGGCGGAGCCCGTCTCCCACGCCTGCTTCATGATCTGCACGCCCTCGTCGAGCATGCCGAGGCGGTCGGGCGCGGCGGGGAAGCCGTAGCCGTAGGCCCGCCACTCGTGCTCGTACCAGCCCGCGCCGATGCCCATCTCCACGCGGCCGCCGGAGATGATGTCGGCGGTGGCGGCCACCTTCGCGAGGTAGGCGGGGTTGCGGTAGCTCATGCACGTGCACATCTGGCCCAGCCGCACCCGCTCGGTGACGGCGCCGAACGCCGACATCAGCGACCACGCCTCGTGCGTGGCCTGGTCGGTGGGGGCGGGCACGGTGTGGAAGTGGTCGTAGACCCAGACGGACTCCCACGGGCCCGCGTCGGCGTGCTGCGCGAGCCCCTTCATGGTGGCCCACTGGTCCTTCGGGTCGATGCCGACGAGGTCGTGTCGCCAGCCCTGGGGAACGAACAGTCCGAATCGCATACCGGTCACGAACCCCGACCCTAGTCTCCGCCCGCCGGTACCGTCGTGGGTGTGAACCCGCCGGAGACCCCGCGCATCCGCGTCGGCCACGCCGAGCGCGAGTGGGCCGTCACGGAGCTGGGCGAGCACCTGTCGCAGGGCAGGCTCGACCCCGACGAGTACGCCGACCGCACCACCGCCGCCTACGCCGCGCGCACGAGCGACGAGCTGGAGGCGCTGTTCGTCGACCTGCCGCGGCCGGCTCCGGCCGCCGCCCCGGTGGCCTACCCGTCGCCGTACCCCGCCGTGCGGGCCGACGCCCCCTACGGCGTCGATCCCCGGTCCGGCGTGCCGTACTCCGACCGCTCCAAGGTCGTCGCCGGCGTCCTGCAGCTGGTGCTGCCCTTCGGTGTCGGCCGGTTCTACTCCGGCCATCACGGCATCGCGGTGGCCCAGCTGTTGCTCTCGATCTTCCTGATCGGCGCGATCTGGGCGTTCATCGACGGCATCGTGCTGCTCGCCGGCCGGCCGACCGACCCGTACGGCCGTCCCCTGCGGCCCTGACGGACCGGCGGGCCCGACCGACACATCGGGTGTGGACCACGCGGAGTACCGCAGCCACGACGCCGTGGTGCCGGCCGACGAGCTGCTGACCGCGACCGCCGACCGGGCCGCGGCGTCGACGGGCGGCTGTTCGGACCCCGACGACCTGCCGCTGGGCGTCCGGCACGTGGGCGGGCGGCGAGGGACTCCTGCTGGCCCTGGCTTCCCACCTGGTGGCGCCGCGGCCGTGGTTCGACCGGCAGCCCCCGCTCCGGGTCAGGCCTTCCGTGCGGCGAACCGGGTGGGACGGTCCGTCCACGGGGCGTCGACCGGGCGCGCAGCGGTCGGCGCCCCGGCCAGGACGTGCGCGGCGAGGATCGCCGCCACCGTGGTGGCGTTGACGATCGTGCCGGCGAGCACCATCCGCACCGCGACGGGCATCGACACCCACTTCACCGTGAGGTCGGACTCCTCGTTGTCGCTCTCCTCGGGGCCGCCCATCTCGGGACGCCCGACCTCGGTGACGCCGCGGGCCAGGAACACCCGGATCGACTCGTCGGAGAACCCGGGCGACGGCACGATGTCGAGCAGCACCGACCACTCCTGCGCGGCGAGCCCCGCCTCCTCGGCCAGCTCGCGTTGCGCGGTGAGCACCGGCTCCTCCCCCGCGACGTCGAGCAGACCGGCCGGGAGCTCCCAGAGCCGCCGACGTACGGCGTGGCGGTACTGGTGGATCATCATGACCCGGTCGTCGGCGTCGAGCGCGACGATCGCGACGGCACCGGGGTGCTCCACGATCTCGCGCGCCGCGACCCGCCCACCGGGCATCACGACCTGGTCCGACCGCAGCGCCATGACCCGCCCGGCGTAGACGTCCGTGCTGCTCTCGACGGGGAAATCGTGCCTGCTCACGATCCGGCCCCGTTCACCGACGCGGCCGCGGACTCCCGCGCGGGCTCGTCGAACGGCAGCAGGACCTCGCCCTGGTAGCGCAGCGCCGCCTTGACGAACGCCGCGAACAGCGGGTGCGGCCGGGTGGGGCGGCTCTTGAGCTCGGGGTGGGCCTGGGTGCCGACGTAGAACGGGTGCTTCTCCGCGGGCAGCTCGACGAACTCGACGAGCGCGCCGTCCGGGGAGGTGCCGCCGAACACCAGCCCGGCCTCCTCCAGCCGCGACCGGTAGGCGTTGTTGACCTCGTAGCGGTGGCGGTGCCGCTCGGTGACCTCGCGCTCGCCGTAGGCCGCGGCCACGACGGTGCCCGCGCCGAGCGTCGCCGGGTAGGAGCCCAGGCGCATGGTGCCGCCCATGTCCCGCTCCCCCGCCACGACGTCGCGCTGGTCGGCCATCGTGGAGATCACCGGGTGCGGGGTGCGCTCGTCGAACTCGCTGGAGTTGGCGTCGGCCAGCCCGGCGAGGCTGCGTGCGGCCTCGATCACCATGCACTGCAGGCCCAGGCACAGGCCGAGGGTCGGGATGCCGCGGGTGCGGGCGTGGGTCAGGGCGTCGAGCTTGCCCTCGATCCCGCGGACGCCGAACCCGCCCGGCACGAGCACGCCGTCCATGCCGTCGAGGGCGGCGGCGGCCCCGGCCGGGGTGCGGCACTCGTCGGACGGCACCCAGACGATCTCCACCCGCGCGCGGTGCGCGAACCCGCCGGCCCGCAGCGCCTCGGTGACCGAGAGGTAGGCGTCGGGCAGGTCGACGTACTTGCCGACCAGGGCGATCCGCGCGGTCGCGTCGGGGTGGTGGACGCGGTCGAGCAGGTCGCCCCACACCGTCCAGTCGACGTCGCGGAAGGGCAGGCCCAGGCGGCGCACGACGTAGGCGTCGAGGCCCTCGCTGTGCAGCACCTTGGGGATGTCGTAGATCGACGGCGCGTCCGGGGCGGCGGCGACGCCGTCGAGGTCGACGTCGCACATCAGGGAGATCTTGCGCTTCATGCCGTCGGGGATCTCCCGGTCGGCGCGCAGGACCAGCGCGTCGGGCTGGATGCCGATGTTGCGCAGCGCCGCGACGGAGTGCTGGGTCGGCTTGGTCTTGAGCTCGCCGGACGGCGCGAGGAACGGCACCAGCGACACGTGCAGGAAGAAGCAGTTGTCGCGGCCCACCTCGTGGCGGACCTGCCGGGCCGCCTCGACGAACGGCAGCGACTCGATGTCGCCGATCGTGCCGCCGACCTCGGTGATGACGACGTCGGGCGCGACGCCGTCCTCGTCGGGCTCCGCCATCGCGAGGATGCGGTCCTTGATCTCGTTGGTGATGTGCGGGATGACCTGCACGGTGTCGCCCAGGTACTCGCCGCGGCGCTCCTTGGCGATCACCTCGGAGTAGACCTGCCCGGTGGTGACGTTGGCCCGGCCGTGCAGGTTCCGGTCCAGGAACCGCTCGTAGTGGCCGACGTCGAGGTCGGTCTCCGCCCCGTCCTCGGTGACGAACACCTCCCCGTGCTGGAACGGGTTCATGGTGCCCGGGTCGACGTTGAGGTACGGGTCGAGCTTCTGCATGATCACCCGCAACCCGCGGGAGGTGAGGAGCTGGCCGAGGCTCGAAGCCGTCAGACCCTTACCCAGCGAGGACGCGACCCCACCGGTGACGAACAGATGACGCGTCGCACGAGGCTGCACGGGGTTTCACCGTACAGGGAGCCCGTCCCCCGCCCCCCGCGGGTCGGACGGTCAGGCGGCGGGGGCGGCCCCGTCCGACGCCGTCGCGGCCGAGCCGTAGCGACCGGACCGGCCGTCGAGCTGTTCGCGCAGGGCCAGCACCGTCGACACCTGTCCCGGACCGGACTGGACGTCGTCGACGGTCGACAGCGCCGCCGTGACGGTCGAGTCCGCCCGGGCGACGCCGACGGCCCCGGTCGAGTCGGCCGAGCCGGTGCTCCCTGCGAGGACGGCACCGGCACCGCGGCGGTCGAGCTCCGCGGCGAGCCGGGCGACGACCGCGGCCGAGTCGGCGGCGTCGACGCCGGTCAGCGCACCCCCGGTGAGCACGACGACGAGCGACGCGGGCGCCGGGGCCTCCCCCGCCTGCAGGAAACCGGCGGTGGTGAGCCCGGTGAGCACCGCGGCGGGGTCGCCGCCCTCCAGCAGCGCCCCGCCCAGCAGGCCGCCGAGCAGGCTGCCGGTGTCGGACGCGGCGGGCAGCTGAGCGCCCGTCGGGAGCAGACCTGCGGTCAGCTCTCGGAGCTGGTCGGCGCGGGCGGGGTCGCCGACGGCGGTGGTGAGCGCCACCTCGCCGCTGACGGTCGCCCCGGCCTGCCCGAGCAGCGCGACGAGCCCGTCGCGGTCGGCGACGTCGGACCCCGCGCTGACGATCGTGACGGCCTGGCCGTCGAGCAGCCCCCGCACGGCGGCGGGGCCGACGCGGCGGGCGAACTCGTCGGAGGCGCGGGCGGCGGCGGCGAGGTCGTCGCGCTCACCGGTGAGCGTCTGAACCTGGGTGCCGAGGTCGTCGCGCTGTGCGGAGACCGCGGACAGGAGCCGGTCGGACACCCCGCTCGCCCCCAGCACGACGCCGAGGGCGAGCGCGAGGAACACCGCGGCGATCGAGACGACGTGGTAGCGCAGTGAGATCATCCGAACCAGCCCAGCACCGCGTCCAGCAGGCCGTTCCAGCCCCGGACGATCCAGTCGAGCACCGCGTCACCGGCGTCGGACACCAGCAGCGCGGCGACGACCGCCACCACCGCGGCGGCCACCATCAGCACGATCGCCCCGAGCGAGACCCGGCTGCGGTAGAGCGAGGCGATCACCCGCCCGTCCACCAGCGTGCCACCGAGCTGCAGCCGGGTGAGGAAGGTCGAGGCGTTGCTGCCCGAGCGGCCCCGGTCGAGGAACTCGGCCATGCTCGCCGAGAGCCCGACCGTGACCACCATCGACGCTCCGTGGTGCGCCGCGAGGAGTAGCGCGAGGTCCTCGGCGTTGGCCGAGCTGGGGAACGTGACGGCCCCGGTCCCGAGGTCCTGCACGCGGTGCAGTCCCGGCGCGTGCCCGTCGGCGAACGCGGGGACGACGACGTCGGCGCCGGAGGTGAGCGCCTCGTTGGACACTTCACCGGGATCCCCGACGATCAGGGCCGGTGAGTGCCCGGCGGCGAGCAGCGCGTCGGCCCCCGCCCCGACGCCGATCAGCACCGGCCGGTACTCGTTGATGTAGTTCTTGAGCCGCGCCAGGTCCGCGACGTGGTCGTACCCGGCGGCGACGACGAGCACCTGCCGCCCCGCCAGCGTCACGTCGACGTCCGGCACCCCGGCGCCGTCGAGGAGCAGGGCGCGCTCGCGGCGCATGAACTCGATGGTGTTGGCGGCGAACGCCTCGAGCTGGTGCGTGAGACCGGACCGGGCCTCGACGAGCGCGTCGGCGACCGAGTCGGCATTCTGCTCGACGCCCTCGCCGACCCGCAGGTCCCCGAGGTAGAGCACCCCGTCGAGCAGCCGCAGCTTGTTGCCGTCCTTGACGGCGTAGAGCAGCTCGGGACCCACCGCGTCGATCAGCGGGATCCCGGCGGCCACCAGCACCTCGGGGCCGAGGTTCGGGAAGCGGCCCGAGATCGACGGCGACGCGTTGACGACGGCGGCGACGTCCGCGGCGACGAGTGCGTCGGCCGTGGCGCGGTCGAGGTCGATCTGGTCGAGCACCGCGATCTCACCCGCCTTGACACGGCGCAGCAGCGCGTCGGTGCGGCGATCGACGCGGGCGACCCCGGACAGACCGGGCAGCTCGGGGCGGGTGCGGTGCAGCAGGCCGGACAACTTCATGCACGCACTGTGACACCGACGGAACCGGGGGCCAGGAAGGCACGCCGGACCGTCACCCGGGGTTCATCGTGTCCGTTTCGCCGCCCGCTTCGGCGCGGCCCGTTTCGGCGGAGCCGGCGCGCGGTCGGCCTCGCGGTGCGCGCGGGCCGCACCGAGCAGCTCCTCGGCGTGGGCGCGGCCGGTGTCGGTGTCGTCGAGGCCGGCCAACATCCGGGCCAGCTCGACGATCCGGTCGCCCTCGGCGAGCGTCCGCACCCTGCTCCGCGCGGGGCCCGACCCGCCCCGGACCGCCTTGTCGACGACGAGGTGCCGGTCGGCGTACGCGGCCACCTGCGGCAGGTGCGTCACCACGATCACCTGGTGCCTCGCGGCGAGCCGCGCCAGCCGCCTGCCGATCTCGACCGCGGCCCGGCCGCCGACGCCGGCGTCGACCTCGTCGAAGACCATCGTCGGCACCGGGTCGGCCCCGGCGAGCGCCACCTCCAGCGCGAGCATCACGCGCGAGAGCTCGCCCCCGGACGCCCCCTTGTGCAGCGGCTGCGGCGCCGCCCCGCCGTGGGCGACGAGCCGCAGCTCGACGTCGTCGACGCCCGTGGTGCCGGCCACCAGCCGCAACCCGCCGACCAGCAGTGCGTCGGCCGCGTCCGGCCCCGCCTGCCGCGGCCGGACGTCGACCAGCAGGCGGGCGTCGGCCATCGCGAGCCCGCCGAGCTCCGCGGTGGTGCCTGCGGCGAGCCGCTCGGCGGCCTCGACGCGGGCGGCGGTGACCTCCTCCGCGTGCCCGGCGAGCTCGACCGCCAGCTCGTCGCGGCGGGCCGCGAGCACCGTGAGTGTCTCCTCGGAGGTGTCGAGCCCGTCGAGCCGCTCCCGGGCCTCGTCGGCCCAGGCCAGCACCCCGTCGACGTCGGCGGCGTACTTGCGGGTGAGCGCCTTGAGGTCGGACTGGCGCGACAGGACCGCGGCGAGGCGCTCCGGGTCGGCGTCGAGGCGCTCCAGGTAGGCGGTGAGCTCGGCCCCGACGTCGCCGAGCAGGGCCAGCACCTCACCGAGCCGGGCGTCGAGGGCGGTGAGCTCGTCGTCGCCCGCCCCGGCGAGGCGGTGCCGGGCGTCGCCGATGAGCGCGAGCGCGGCGGGGGCGTCCGGATCGCCCTCCTCTGCCCCCACCAGCGCCGCGCGGGCCGCCGAGGCGACCTCGCGCAGCTCGTCGGCCGCCACGAGCCGCCGCGACTGGGCGAGCAGGTCGGCATCCTCGCCGGGCTGCGGGTCGACCGTGCCGATCTCGCTGAGGCCGTGGCGCAGCAGGTCGGCCTCCTGCGCCATCCGCCGCGCGCCGTCGCGCCGCTCCACCAGCTCCGTGGCGACCTTCTGCCACTCCGTGCGCACCGACCGGTAGCGATCGAGCGGGCCCGCGACGGCGTCGCCGGCGAACCGGTCGAGCAGGGCGCGCTGCTCCGCGGGGCGCAGCAGCCGCAGCTGGTCGTTCTGCCCGTGGACGGCGAGCGTGACCTCGGCGAGCCGACCCAGCACCCCCACCGGCACCGACCGGCCACCCAGGTGCGCGCGCGAGCGCCCGTCGGCCCCGACCGTGCGCACCGCGATCAGGGTGCCGTCCTCGTCGGCGTCGGCGCCCACCTCGTCGGCGACGGCGAGCGCGGCCGGATCGGCGGAGAACCGGCCCTCGACGACCGCGCGCTTCGCCCCCTCCTGCACCCGCGACGCCTCGGCCCGGCCGCCCCCGAGCAGGGACAGCCCCGTGACCACCATCGTCTTGCCCGCACCGGTCTCCCCCGTGAGGACGGTGAGCCCCGGATCGAGCTCGAGGGTGGCGTCGTCGATCACGCCCAGGCCCTGGATCCGCATCTCGGCGAGCATGGGGGCAGGCTACGGCGCCACCCCGACATTCCGGGGGGTGCACCGGCGATCAGGGTCGCGGCGCCCCGCGCCACCCGCGGACCGGCAGGTCGAACTTGCGGACCAGGCGGTCGGCGAAGGGCCGCCCGTCCAGGCGCACCATCCGCACCGGCATGTCCCCCCGTGAGAGCTCCACGCGGGCACCCGGAGGCAACGCGACGGTGCGCCGGCCGTCACAGTCGAGGACGGCGGGGGGACCGTTCGCGTCGACCTCGACCGCCACCTGCGAATCCGGCGAGATCACCATCGGCCGCGCGAACAGCGCATGTGCGTTGCTCGGCACCAGCAGCAGGGCCTCCACCTGCGGCCACACCAGCGGCCCTCCCGCGGAGAACGCGTAGGCGGTGGAGCCGGTCGGGGTCGCGCACAGCACGCCGTCGCAGCCGAACGCCGACACCGGTCGCCCGTCGACCTCCAGCACGACCTCCAGGATCCGCTCGCGCGTGCTCTTCTCGACCGCGGCCTCGTTGAGCGCCCAGGTGCGGGCCAGCACGTCGCCGTTGCTGCGGGCGACCGCATCGAGGGTCATGCGCTCCTCGACGGCGTAGGTGCCGGCGACGATCGCGTCGAGCGCGTCGTCCAGGGAGTCCTGCTCGACCTCGGCGAGGAACCCGACCCGCCCCAGGTTGACGCCCAGCAGCGGCACCCCGACCGGCCGCGCCATCTCCGCGGCGCGCAGCAGCGTGCCGTCGCCGCCCAGCACCAGTACGACCTCGGCTCCCTCGGCGCACCCGGGGCGCCCGTCGACGACGCGTGGACGGAGCGACTCGGGCAGCTCCTCGTCGTCGACCTCGGACCACTCCTCGGCCAGCACGCGCAGCCGGATCCCGTCGGCCGCGAGCCGGGCCGCGACCGCGGAGGCCGTCTTCCGGTTCGTCGCACGTCCGGTGTGCAGGACGAGCAGGACCTCCCGCCGGCTCACGCCGGCCCCTGCTCGACGGCCGTGGCCAGCGCGTCGTCGCCGACGTCGTCACCGGTGCGGGCCAGCAGCAGGAAGAACTCGACGTTGCCCGACGGCCCCGGCAGCGGGCTCGCCACCGCCCCGCGCAGCACCAGCCCGAGCGCGCGGGCGGCCGCGGCGACGTCGACGAGCGCCGAGCGGCGGAGCTCGGGATCACGCACGACACCACCGGAGCCCAGCCGCTCGCGCCCCACCTCGAACTGCGGCTTCACCATCGGCACCAGCACACCGTCGGTGCAGGCCGCGAGCGCGGGCAGCACGGTGCGCAGGGAGATGAACGACAGGTCGGCGACGGTCACCGCGGCGGTCCCGCCGATGTCGTCGGGGGTGAGCGCGCGGACGTTCGTGCGGTCGTGCACGTGCACCCGCTCGTCGCTGCGCAGCCGCCACACCAGCTGCCCGTACCCGACGTCGACCGCGACGACCTCGGCCGCGCCGCGGTCGAGCAGCACGTCGGTGAAGCCGCCCGTGGACGCCCCCGCGTCGAGGCAGCGGGCCCCGCCGACGTCGAGGGCGAACGCGTCGAGCGCCCCGATCAGCTTGTGCGCACCGCGCGAGGCCCACTCGCGCTCACCGGTCTCGCGCACGATCACCGGGGTGTCGCGGTCGACGACGGTGGCCGCCTTGCCCGCCACCACCCCGCGGACGGCGACGCGACCCTGCTCGATCAGCTCCGCGGCCTGCTGGCGCGACCGGGCGAGCCCGCGCCGCACCAGCTCGGCGTCCAGACGGGCCCGGGTGACCACCCGCGTCACGCCGAGCCCGCGGCCAGCGCGTCGCCCAGAGCCGCGTGCACGCGCTCGTAGGCGTCGACGTGCTCCGCGAGCGGGCGCTGCGCCAGGCCGTCGAGACCGGCCATCGCGGCGGCCACGGCGGCGCGGGGGTCTGCGCCGCTCGGGTCGGCGGCACCGCGGGGTCCCGACACGGGGCCGGACCCTCCCGGGGTGGCCCCGATGTGTCCCGGCGGGGGGCCGGGGCGTCCCGGCACGGGCCGGGGCGGTCCCGGGATCGGGACGGTCATGTGCGGGCTCCGGGCGGGTCGGGGGTTGCGGCTCCCCCCACGGTAACCGGGGCGAGACCCAGCTCGTCCAACGCCCGCTCGGCGCCGTCGCCGGACGCCGTGACCTGCACCTTCCCGCCGCCCGCCGCCCAGTGGACCGCGCAGAGCACGCGGAGGGCGTCGAGCGCGTCGCCGTCGCCGGAGAGCTCGACCGCGCCCTCCCCGGTCGACCGGGCGTGCCAGCCGGGCCGGGGTCCCGGCGCCAGATCGTCGACCGGGAGGTCCAACGCCGACATGTCGGCGCCGATCAGGTCAGGACGCAGCGCCTGCGGCGCGGCCAGCAGCTCGGCGGCGTCGGAGACGCCGGTGAGCACCAGCAGCGTCGTCATCCCGGCCGCGCGGCCACCCTCGACGTCGGTGTCGAGCCGGTCGCCGATCATCAGCGGGTTCTTCGCCCGCGAGCGGCCCGCCGCCTCGTGCAGCAGCGCGGGCGCAGGCTTGCCCGCCACCTGCGGCTCCCGCGACGACGCCGTACGCAGCGCCGCGACCATCGACCCGTTCCCCGGCAACGGGCCGCGTTCCGTCGGCAGGGTCGGGTCGACGTTGCACGCCACCCACACCGCACCGGCCCGCAGCGCGACCGTGGCCTCGGCCAGCACCCGCCAGCCGGTGTCCGGGCTGTGCCCCTGCACGACGGCGACGGCGTCGGCCGCGTCGGAGGTGACCGTCAGACCGACCCGGGTCACCTCCTCGACCAGCGCCTCCGTGCCGACGACGAGCACCGCCGCCCCCGCCGGGAGCTGCTCGGCCAGCATCGCGGCGGCCGCCTGCGAGCTCGCGACGACCTCCCGCTCGGTGGCCGGGAACCCCAGCTCGGCCAGGTGCGCCGCCACGTCGGTCGGGCGGCGGGAGGCGTTGTTGGTGACGTACATCGTCGTCACGCCGCGCTCCCGCGCCGCCAGCACCGCCTCGACGGCACCCGGAACCGCCTCGGGGCCACGGTAGAGCGTGCCGTCGAGGTCGGCGAGCAGGACGTCGTGCCGGTCGAGGGGGGTGGTCACCGCGCGGTGTCCCCGCCGGCGGTCCCGGCGGCGCCGTCGGAGCGCGCCTGGTCGGCAACGGCTTCGTCGACGTCGACCCCCTCGACAGGCGCCTCGTCCGCAGGCGCCTCGTCCACATCGCCCTCGTCGACCGTCGCCACATCGGCCACCGCCGCAGCCGGCTCGGAGTCACCCCCGTCGTCGGTGGTCACGTCGTCGGGATCCGCTGTCGAAGCCTCCGAGGTCGCCACCCCGGCCGGTTCGGCCGCACCCGCGACGCCGGTGTCGGCCCCGGGCGTGACCGGGGCGGATGTGTCCGTGCCCTCCGATGCCGCGGGGTCGTCGACCGGATCGGTCTTCTCGCCCGGGAGCTCCGCCACCGGGTCCGGCTCGTCCCCGTCGACCGCGGCGCTCGGCTCGGTCCCGAGCTCGTACGGGGCGGGCGGGTCCACGTCGTCCGCGACGGTCGGCTCGACGTCGTCGGCCGCCTGCGTGTCGTCCTCCGACGCGTCGTCCGGCCGCGCCTCGTCCGTCACCGACGCCTCGTCCGTCACCGACGCCTCGTCGGTCACCGGCGCGTCGTCCGTCACCGGGGCGTCGTCGACCTCGTCCTCGTCGACGTCCTCCACCCCGAAGGCGAAGTCGTCGGCGTCGTCGGGGTCCTCCCCGGTCAACCCGGCGATGCGGCCGACCGCGTCGGTCTCACCCTCGGCGTCGGCGTCGGCGGCGTGGACGAACCACTGCAGCGCGTCGGACTCACGCCCGGCCGCCAGCAGGTTGTCGGCGTAGGCGTAGAACAGCCGCGCGCTCCACGGGTCGCGCCGCACCGGGTCCAGCTCGGCGATCTGCAGGCCGACGACGGCTGCATCGAGCTCACCGAGGTCGCGCCGCGCCCCCGCGGCGACGATCGCCAGCTCGATGCGTCCCGCGGTGCCCAGCTCGGCCGCCTCGGGGCTGCGCGCGATGTCGACCGCCCGCTCCGGGCGACCCAACGCACGCTCGATGTCGGCCATCACCGGCAGGTGGATCGGGCCACCGCCCATCCGCCGGGCCGCACGCAGCTCCGCGAGGGCCTCGGTCCACTCCTCGGCGTGGTAGGCCGCGATCCCGGCCGCCTCCCGGACCACCGCGATCCGCGACGCGCGGCGTCGCGCGTACCGGGCGTGCTCCAACGCCAGCGCCGGGTCCTCCTCCACGAGGCTGCCCGCGGCCACGAGGTGCCGAGCGACGCTGTCGGCGGTGTCCTTCTGCAGCCCGCGCAGATCGCGGCGGACCTCCGTGTCGAGTGCGGCCACCGTGTACTCGTCGCTCAGCGGCGGCTCGGCCACGAACGACGCACGCGCCGACTCGGGCACGCCCGCCCGGTCCCGGCCGGGGCGTGCGCCGGTGTCGCGGGACGGCCGGTCCGGCCGTCCACCTGCCGTGCGCCGGTCGTCGGGACGACGCTCGGACCGCGCCCCGGACACCGGGCGACGGTCCGCCGACCGGTCCGCGTACGGACGGTCCGAAGCCGGACGTCCGCCGGCGGAGCGGTTCGCGGAATCACGGTCGCCGTAGGTGCGACCGCCGGAAGGGCGGTCGGTGGAGGAGCGGTCGGTGCTCGGCCGACCCGCCGATCCGCGGTCCGCCGAGGGCCGACGGTCGGCCGACGGCCGGTCGCCGTACGGGCGGCGGTCGGACCGGTCGTCGGATCGCGCGGGGCGCCGGTCACCGGTGGGACGTGCGTCATCGCGGCTGCCGGCGCCGGAACGCTCGCGCCATCCCCCGTCGTCGCGCCGGCCGGACCCGGCCCGGTCGTCCTGCCGCTCACGGTGGGGGCGGTCCGACGACGGACGTGCCGACGGGTCGTCACGGCGCGCAGCCGGGGGGCGCGATGCGCCGCGGTCGTCGTCGCGGCGCGGACGGTCCCGGCCGTCGCGGGCCGATGTCAAGGAGCTCGATGCCCGGTCACCACGGTCCCGACCGCCGGAACCCTGGTACCCGCCGGATCCCCGGTCGCGATCGCCCGAGCCCTGGTACCCGCCGGATCCCCGGTCGCGATCGCCCGAGCCCTGGTACCCACCGGAGCGCTGCGCGGGCCGGTCCGCACCGGAACGCCGGTCACCGGACGGGCGGTCGCGATCGTCCCGTACGGGGCGGCGATCGTCGCCGCGGTCCGGACGGCTCCCCCGCGGATCGGATCCGCCGTCGACACGACGCGCGAACGCCGTGTCGCGCCCCTCCGAGCGCACCCGCTGGGGGTCACGCCCTCGGCTGTCGGTGCCGCTCTTGCCCGAGCTCCAGCCGCTTCGACCGTCGCCGGACCCGGTGCGTTCACGACCGCCGGCATGCCCGCCGCGCCGATCGTCGGACCGGTCGGGGCGGTCCGTCCGTACCGGACGCGAGGCAGACCCGCCGCGCGAGTCCCCCCCGCGGAAGCCGCCGCGGTCCTCACGCGGGCGCCCGGCACCACCACGGTCGTCCCGGGAGGCGCCGCTACGTCCTGCGCGGTCGTCGTCGCCCGCGCGCCCGCGGTACGGCGAGCCACCACGGCTGTCGCCGTCGCGGCTCGGGCGGGACGGACGGTCGTCGCCGCCGCGGCGCGGGTAACCGCCCTGGGGGCGGTCCTCGCGCCGTCGGTCACCCGGCCCACCGCGCGCATCGCGGTCACCGCGCCCGGCGTCCTTCGCGGCCGGACGCGCCGACCGCGAATCCCCGGAACGGACCGGTCGATCACGGTCGTTCCGCGGTCGGCCGTCGGACCAGCCGCTTCCTGTGCCGGCGCCCCGGCGGGAATCGTCGCGCGAATCCCGGCCGGAACCGGATCCACCTCGCGACGGGTTTCCGCGTCGTTCTCCACCCGATCGATCATGTCCTGCCGGGGAGCCGCCGCGATCATCCCGTCGCGGGCGGTCATCGCCGGAACCATCCGCGATACTCACCTGCAGAGGATACAAAAAAGTGGGCCCCCGCCTGACGGCGGGGGCCCACAAATGAGGTTTGATGTCGGCGGCGACCTACTCTCCCACACCCTAACGAGTGCAGTACCATCGGCGCTGGAGGGCTTAGCTTCCGGGTTCGGGATGGGACCGGGCGTTCCCCCTCCGCCATAACCACCGACAACACTATGAAACGTGTTGCGACGACTTCAGCGTATGCAATTAGTGGATGCGAGACAACACGAGCCTGTTCCGCAACCCGACCACACAACATGGTTGTGTGTTCAGGGTCGCACAGTGGATGCAAACAACTCGTCATGAACAAGCCCTCGGCCTATTAGTACCAGTCAACTCCACCCCTTACAGGGCTTCCATCTCTGGCCTATCAACCCAGTGGTCTGCTGGGGGCCTTAACCACGCAAGGTGGTGGGAGACCTCATCTTGGAACGAGCTTCCCGCTTAGATGCCTTCAGCGGTTATCCCTTCCGAACATAGCCAACCAGCCGTGCCCCTGGCGGGACAACTGGCACACCAGAGGTCCGTCCGTCCCGGTCCTCTCGTACTAGGGACAGCCTTCCTCAAGTCTCCTGCGCGCGCGGCGGATAGGGACCGAACTGTCTCACGACGTTCTAAACCCAGCTCGCGTACCGCTTTAATGGGCGAACAGCCCAACCCTTGGGACCTACTCCAGCCCCAGGATGCGACGAGCCGACATCGAGGTGCCAAACCATGCCGTCGATATGGACTCTTGGGCAAGATCAGCCTGTTATCCCCGGGGTACCTTTTATCCGTTGAGCGACACCCCTTCCACCAGGTGGTGCCGGATCACTAGTCCCGACTTTCGTCCCTGCTCGACCTGTCGGTCTCACAGTCAAGCTCCCTTGTGCACTTACACTCAACACCTGATTGCCAACCAGGCTGAGGGAACCTTTGGGCGCCTCCGTTACATTTTGGGAGGCAACCGCCCCAGTTAAACTACCCACCAGGCACTGTCCCTGAACCAGATCATGGCCCGAGGTTGAGACACCCAATTCGACCAGAGTGGTATTTCAACAATGACTCCACAACCACTGGCGTGGCCGCTTCACAGTCTCCCACCTATCCTACACAAGCCGAACCGAGCACCAATACCAAGCTGTAGTAAAGGTCCCGGGGTCTTTCCGTCCTGCCGCGCGTAACGAGCATCTTTACTCGTAGTGCAATTTCGCCGAGTCTGTGGTCGAGACAGCGCCCAAGTCGTTACGCCATTCGTGCAGGTCGGAACTTACCCGACAAGGAATTTCGCTACCTTAGGATGGTTATAGTTACCACCGCCGTTTACTGGCGCTTAAATTCTCCGCTTCGCCCCGAAGGACTAACAGGTCCTCTTAACGTTCCAGCACCGGGCAGGCGTCAGTCCGTATACATCGTCTTGCGACTTCGCACGGACCTGTGTTTTTAGTAAACAGTCGCTTGGGCCTGGTCTCTGCGACCGCCCACCGCTAGCCCGCAAGGAGCTTCACAGCAAGCGGTCCTCCTTCTCCCGAAGTTACGGAGGTATTTTGCCGAGTTCCTTAACCACAGTTCACTCGATCGCCTTAGTATTCTCTACCTGACCACCTGTGTCGGTTTGGGGTACGGGCCGCAACAGCACTCGCTAGAGGCTTTTCTCGGCAGCATGGGATCACTCTACTTCGCCTCAATCGGCTACGCGTCACGTCTCACCCTTATATGACAACCGGATTTACCTGGATGTCGGGCTACACGCTTGCACCAGTACTACCATTAACTGGCGGAGCTACCCTCCTGCGTCACCCCATCGCTTGCCTACTACCGGATCGGTTCCCACGCTCCCCCGACAAACCAACCCGAAGGTCGGTAAACGGGTTCGGATGGTTAGCATCACCGGCCTCAGCACGGACGCACTATCACGGGCACGGGAATATCAACCCGTTGTCCATCGACTACGCCTGTCGGCCTCGCCTTAGGTCCCGGCTCACCCTGGGCGGATTAACCTGGCCCAGGAACCCTTGGTCATTCGGCGGCAGAGGTTCTCACTCTGCATTCGCTACTCATGCCTGCATTCTCACTCGCACACCCTCCACGACTGGGTCACCCCGCCGCTTCACTGGATGCACGACGCTCCCCTACCCAACACCACGACTACACACCCACAGCAAGCTGCAGGAGCGGATCTCATGTGGTATTGCCACGGCTTCGGCGGTGCGCTTGAGCCCCGCTACATTGTCGGCGCAGGACCACTTGACCAGTGAGCTATTACGCACTCTTTAAAGGGTGGCTGCTTCTAAGCCAACCTCCTGGTTGTCTGGGCGATCCCACATCCTTTCCCACTTAGCGCACGCTTAGGGGCCTTAGCCGGTGATCTGGGCTGTTTCCCTCTCGACTATGAAGCTTATCCCCCACAGTCTCACTGCCGCGCTAGAAATACCGGCATTCGGAGTTTGGTTGAGTTCAGTAAGATTTTGGTCCCCCTAGCCCATCCAGTGCTCTACCTCCGGTATCCACCACGCGACGCTGCACCTAAATGCATTTCGGGGAGAACCAGCTATCACGGAGTTTGATTGGCCTTTCACCCCTACCCACAGCTCATCCCCCCCGTTTTCAACCGAGGTGGGTTCGGTCCTCCACGACGTCTTACCGTCGCTTCAACCTGGCCATGGGTAGATCACTCCGCTTCGGGTCTACACCCCGCGACTCAATCGCCCTATTCAGACTCGCTTTCGCTACGGCTACCCCACACGGGTTAACCTCGCCACGAAGCATAACTCGCAGGCTCATTCTTCAAAAGGCACGCCATCACCCAAAGGCTCTGACGGCTTGTAGGCACACGGTTTCAGGTACTATTTCACTCCCCTCCCGGGGTACTTTTCATCTTTCCCTCACGGTACTAGTCCGCTATCGGTCATCAGGGAGTATTTAGGCTTACCGGGTGGTCCCGGCAGATTCACAGCAAATTCCACGAGCTCGCTGCTACTCGGGAGCAACATCCACAACGCATGCCATGTTTTCGCGTACGGGGCTCTCACCCACTACGGCAACCCTTTCCAGAGGTTTTCCGCTAACACAACACCACGAAGTCAGGCAGACGGCAGTCCACCTACGACGAAATCCCACAACACCCACATCGCAACGCCTGCCGGCTTGACACGACATAGGTTTAGCCTCTTCCGCTTTCGCTCGCCACTACTCACGGAATCACGGTTGTTTTCTCTTCCTGTGGGTACTGAGATGTTTCACTTCCCCACGTTCCCTCCAACACCCTATGTATTCAGATGTTGGTAACACCCCATGACGGGTGCTGGGTTTCCCCATTCGGACATCCTCGGATCACAGCTCGGTTGACAGCTCCCCGAGGCCTATCGCGGCCTCCCACGTCCTTCATCGGCTCCTGATGCCTAGACATCCACCATGTGCCCTTAAACACTTGTTCACAACAAGATGCTCGCATCCACTATGCAACACTCAACACACAACCACACCCCGACCCGCAACGACCACCACCACACCCACCCAACCAGCACGAAGCCGGCACCAGGGATGCGTTAGACGGTCCAGGCCAGGAGCAGCCAGAGACAAACACCCAACCAACAGGTGTCCTCTCAGGACCCAACAGCGTGCCGAACCCGCCAACCCTCCGAAGAGAACCAACGCACCTTGAAGATCTACTTGGTCATTATGTTCCACCCAGCCACAACCCCCAGTCGACGACCCGAAGACCATCCGTCGAGAGCGTGGTTATCGTGAAAGGAGAACCAACCACCTTCAGAGTGGCCGGTCAGCCTCACCACACGGTGAGAACTCCTTAGAAAGGAGGTGATCCAGCCGCACCTTCCGGTACGGCTACCTTGTTACGACTTCGTCCCAATCGCCAGTCCCACCTTCGACAACTCCCTCCCTTACGGGTTAGGCCGTCGGCTTCGGGTGTTACCAACTTTCGTGACGTGACGGGCGGTGTGTACAAGGCCCGGGAACGTATTCACCGCAGCGTTGCTGATCTGCGATTACTAGCGACTCCAACTTCATGGGGTCGAGTTGCAGACCCCAATCCGAACTGAGACCAGCTTTAAGGGATTCGCTCCACCTCGCGGTCTCGCAGCCCTCTGTACTGGCCATTGTAGCATGTGTGAAGCCCTGGACATAAGGGGCATGATGACTTGACGTCATCCCCACCTTCCTCCGAGTTGACCCCGGCAGTCTCCCATGAGTCCCCGGCATAACCCGCTGGCAACATGGAACGAGGGTTGCGCTCGTTGCGGGACTTAACCCAACATCTCACGACACGAGCTGACGACAGCCATGCACCACCTGCACACCAGCCACAAGGGAACGCCTATCTCTAGACGCGTCTAGTGCATGTCAAACCCAGGTAAGGTTCTTCGCGTTGCATCGAATTAATCCACATGCTCCGCCGCTTGTGCGGGCCCCCGTCAATTCCTTTGAGTTTTAGCCTTGCGGCCGTACTCCCCAGGCGGGGCGCTTAATGCGTTAGCTGCGGCACAGAGACCGTGGAATGGCCCCCACACCTAGCGCCCACCGTTTACGGCGTGGACTACCAGGGTATCTAATCCTGTTCGCTCCCCACGCTTTCGCTCCTCAGCGTCAGTATCGGCCCAGAGACCCGCCTTCGCCACCGGTGTTCCTCCTGATATCTGCGCATTTCACCGCTACACCAGGAATTCCAGTCTCCCCTGCCGAACTCAAGTCATGCCCGTATCGACCGCAAGCTCAGGGTTAAGCCCCAAGTTTTCACGACCGACGCGACAGACCGCCTACGAGCTCTTTACGCCCAATAATTCCGGACAACGCTCGCACCCTACGTATTACCGCGGCTGCTGGCACGTAGTTGGCCGGTGCTTCTTCTACCCCTACCGTCAACCCGAAGGCCTTCGTCAAGGTCGAAAGAGGTTTACAACCCGAAGGCCGTCATCCCCCACGCGGCGTCGCTGCGTCAGGCTTTCGCCCATTGCGCAATATTCCCCACTGCTGCCTCCCGTAGGAGTCTGGGCCGTGTCTCAGTCCCAGTGTGGCCGGTCGCCCTCTCAGGCCGGCTACCCGTCGTCGCCTTGGTAGGCCATCACCCCACCAACAAGCTGATAGGCCGCGGGCCCATCCCCAGCCGAAAAAACTTTCCACCAACCACCATGCGACAGTTGGTCATATCCGGTATTAGACCCAGTTTCCCGGGCTTATCCCAGAGCTGAGGGCAGGTCACCCACGTGTTACTCACCCGTTCGCCGCTCGTGTACCCCCGAAAGGGCCTTACCGCTCGACTTGCATGTGTTAAGCACGCCGCCAGCGTTCGTCCTGAGCCAGGATCAAACTCTCCAACAAAAAAAGAGGTTGAAAACCCAACCAAAGTACCTGCGACGGGGTCGCAGGAAAAACAAACTGGCATAAAACCAATTCAAGATCGTGTCATCCGAAGACGACACAGTTCGACACACTGTTGAGTTCTCAAAAGACACCCGCACACCATCGCGATCCTTGCGGACCGGGCCGGGGCAACTTTTCCAAGCTACATGGTCCCGTTCGCGGTGTCAAACTCCCGCTGGGCCCAACTGCTTGGCACGTACTGGGCAAGGCTACACCGTGAGGTGAGAGGCCTTGCGGATGGTCACCGTTCCGCGGGCTGACTCTGGGCCGAAGATTTCGTCCCGGTCTGTCGTGCTGCCCGCCGTGGCGACGAGGAGAAAGTTACACAGACCCGGTTCCGTGAGTCAAATCGGGGGGTCCCTTTCGGCGTTTCCGCAGTTCAGAGACCTGCGACGCGCACACCGGCCAGATTGCGCTTGCCGCGGCGCACGACGAGCCAGCCGCCGGCGAGGTGGTCGGCGGGCGTCGGGGACCACGCCTCGTCGAGCACCTTCGCGTTGTTCACGTAGGCGCCCCCCTCCCCCACGGCACGTCGCGCGGCCCCCCGGCTCTCGCTCAGACCGGTCGCCACGAGCAGGTCGACGATCGTCGGCTCCTCCGTAGGCGCGACCTGCGCGTGCGGGACCTCCGCCAGGGCGGCGTCGAGCGTGCCCGCGTCGAGGTCGCGCAGCTCCCCTCGCCCGAAGAGGGCGCCGCTGGCCGCGACCACCTGCTCCGTCTGCCGTGCGCCGTGCACCAGCGTGGTGAGCTCGGCGGCCAGTGCTCGCTGTCCGGCGCGCAGATGCGGCCGTTCGGCGACATCCTTCTCGAGCGCCTCGATCTCCTCGGGCGGCAGGAAGGTGAACAGGCGCAGGTACCGGCCGACGTCGGCGTCCCCGACGTTCACGAAGTACTGGTACCAGGCGTACGGCGAGGTCATCTCCGGGTCCAGCCAGATGTTGCCGCCCCCGGTGGACTTCCCGAACTTGCGGCCCTCCGCGTCGGTGACCAGCGGCACCGTCAGGGCGTGCACCGCGCCGGACTCCACCCGCCGGACCAGCTCCACCCCTCCGACGATGTTGCCCCACTGGTCGGAACCGCCGATCTGCAACCGGCAGCCGTGCCGCCGGTAGAGATGCAGGTAGTCCTGGCTCTGCAGCAGCAGGTAGCTGAACTCCGTGTAGGACATCCCGTCGGAGGCGAGCCGGCGCTTCACCGTCTCCCGGCCGAGCATCACGTTCACCGAGAAGTGCTTGCCCACCTCGCGCAGGAACTCCAGGGCCGTCTGCTCGCCGGTCCAGTCGAGGTTGTTGACGACGAGCGCGCCGGTCGGCGTGTCGTCGAACGCGACGAACCGCTCGAGCTGCCCGCGAATGCGGGTGCCCCAGTCGCGGATCGTCTCGACGCTGTGCATCGACCGCTCACCGACGTCGCGCGGGTCACCGATCATCCCCGTCGCCCCGCCGGCCAGGACGATCGGCCGGGCCCCGGCCTGCTGGAACCGGCGCAGTGTGAGCAGCGGCACGAGGTGGCCGGCGTGCAGGCTCGGCCCCGTCGGGTCGAACCCCGCGTAGAGCGTCAGCACCCCCTCGGCGAGATCGTGTCGCAGCGCCTCGCGGTCGGTGCTCTGCGCGATGAGGCCGCGCCACTCCAGGTCGTCCAGGATGCCGGGGATGTTCGTGCTCACACCCGAATCCTGCCCCAGTGCGGAAGCGGGTTCTCAGCCGCCCACGCGTGCGGCGAGCTCGCCCGGCACCGTGTCGAGCAGCGACGGCAGGCTGAGCACGCTGCTGAACGACAGGGCCACGGCCTGCTCCGCCGTCATGTCGTACACGCGGCCCTCCTGGCCGATCCGCAGGGTCGGGTAGCCCGCCTGCTCCTGGAGAGTGGCGTTCTCCGTACCGGGGATCTGCAGCCAGACCAGCACGTCGGTCTCGTCGAGCAGGCCGAGCTGCTCGCCGCTGATGTCGGCGTAGAAGTTCTCACCGGCGAGCCCGTCGAACGTGGCGGGCACGGTGAGCCCCAGCGACGTCAGGAAGCGCCCGCGGTTGTCCTGTGAGGTCCACACGAAGAACTGTCCGCCCCCGACGGAGCTGACGGCCGCCACCGCGGCGCGCTTGCCCGCGAGCTGCGGATACTCCGCCGCGACGGCGTTGAAGCGTGCCTCGAGGTCGGTGACGAGCCCGTCGGCCTCGGTGCTGCGCCCCAACGCCTGCCCGATCAACCGAGTCGTGTCCTGCCACCCGCTCTGGAAGGGCTGGTCCCCGACCGGCTGCGTGATGACCGGGGCGATCCTCGAGAAGCTGTCGTACTGCTCCCGGGTCAGTCCGGCCGAGACGGCGACGATCAGGTCGGGGGCCAGCGCGGCGACGGCCTCCAGGCCGACCTCGCCGTCCAGTACCTCGGGCTGCTGCCCCTGCAGCAGGTCCGACGCCCACGGCCAGGTGGCCGACGGCTGCCCCCCGGTGAACTCGCGGATCGCCACCGGGACGACGCCCAGCGCGAGGATCGCGTCCTGGTCGGTGTAGCCGAGGGACACCACCCGCTCCGGGGCCGCGGGGATCTCCGTCGTACCGAGCGCGTGCTCGACCGAGACGGGGAAGCCCGCCGACGGCGCTGCCCCCGGGTCCGTGCCCGGGTCCGGAACCCCGCACGCGGCGAGGACGAGGGAGAGACCGGCGACGAGCGCCAGGAGGACGGGGCCACGCGCACGGCGTCGTTCCAGCACGAATGGAGGGTAGCCTTGCCTATCTAAGACGTCCAGCGCGGGCCGCGCGGCGGTACACGCTCACCGCGGGCTCACCGTCGATCCAGAAGCGCCACGGCACGTCGGCCGCCGCTCTGACCCCGACCCGGGGACCGGTGCGCACCCGCGCCGGGTCGACCGGAGGCCCGGCCAGCACGCGCACCGCGGACGTCGTGCACGTCACGTCGACACCGTTCGCCTCGCGGCCCAGCCCGAGCAACGACGCCAACCGGGCCGGCCCGCGCGCCAGGTCGACGTCACGGTGGGCGGTCGGGCGACGGTGCCGGGCCACTGTGAGGTCCGACACCACCTCCCCCGCGCGCAGCAGCACCGCGCCGGCATCGCCGTCGTCGAGACAGCTGACGTTGGCACAGAAGTGCATCCCGTAGACGAAGTAGACGTACAGGTGACCGGCCGGCCCGAACATCACGCCGTTGCGCGGGGTCCGGCCCCGGTGGCTGTGCGACGCCGGGTCGTCGGCCCCGCGGTACGCCTCCACCTCGACGAGCCGCACGGCGACCGTGCCGTCCGGGGTGTCCGCCTCCACGGTGCACCCCAGCAGCCGCACGGCCGCCGCCTCGACGTCGGCGCTCAGCTCCTCGCGGTCGAGCAGCACCCGACCGGTCAGGAGGCCTCGGCCAGGGCCAGGTGCACGCAGACCGCGACCCCGGCCATCGCCTTCTCCACCTCGTCGAGCGGCGGGAAGGTGGGCGCGAGCCGGATGATCGAGTCCGCCGGGTCGTCGCCGCCGGGGTGGGTGGCACCGGCCGGGGTCAGCGAGATCCCGGCCTCCTTGGCCAGCTGCACGATCCGCGTGGCGCGGCCCTCGGGCACCGTCAGCGTGACGAAGTAGCCGCCCTTGGGCGTCGACCACGAGACGCCGGGGGTGTCGGCGAAGTTCTCCGTGAGCACCTTCTCCAGCGCGGCGAACTTCGGCGCGATGAGCGCGCGGTGCTTCTCCATGTGGGCGGCGACCCCCGCGGCGTCGCCGAAGAACAGCGCGTGGCGCAGGTGGTTGACCTTGTCGGGGCCGATGGTGCGCTTGCCGGTGAGCGCGAGCCACCACTTCACGTTGGCGGGCGAGGCCCCCAGGAACGCGACCCCGGCCCCGGCGAGGGTGATCTTCGACGTGGAGCCGAAGACGAACGGGCGGTCGGCGTGGCCCGCCTCCGCAGCGAGCGCCAGCACGTCGGCGACCTCGACGGCCTCGTCCGTGAGGTGGTGCACCGCGTACGCGTTGTCCCACATGATCCGGAAGTCCGACGCCGCCGTGGGCATGCTCGCCAGGCGGCGGGTGACCTCGTCGGAGTAGACGACACCGTCGGGGTTGGCGTACTTCGGCACGCACCAGATGCCCTTGATCGACGGGTCGGCGGCGACGAGCCGCTCGACGACGTCCATGTCGGGGCCCTCGGACGTCATCGGGACCGCGAGGAGCTCGATGCCGAGCCGGTCGCACACCGCGAAGTGCCGGTCGTACCCGGGCACCGGGGCGAGGAAGACGACCTTCTCCTCGTCGACCCAGCGCCGCTCGGCGCCGGGCAGCGGCGAGAGCAGCGCGTGCACGAGCGTGTCGTGCATGAGCTCCAGGCTCGAGTTCCCGAACGCGATCAGCTGCTCGACGGGCACCTGCAGGACCGGCGCGAAGATCTCCCGCAGCTCGGTGAGCCCCTGCAGCCCCTGGTAGTTGCGGGTGTCGGTGCCGTCGGCCGCCTTGTACCGCTCCCCCGGCAGGCCGAGCATCGCGACCGAGAGGTCGAGCTGGGCCGCGGAGGGCTTGCCGCGGGTGAGGTCGAGCTTCATGCCCTGCGCCACGAGGGCGTCGTAGGCCTCCTGGGCGCGGCTGGTGACGTCCGTGGTCATGCTGGTCCTCCAAGCGAGAGAGCGTCGCGGGCGGTGGCCGCGGCGGCGCGCAGGTCGTCGAGCTGCTCGGCGACGCGCTCCCCCGCGGTGCCACCGCGGGCGTTGCGCGAGGCTATCGAGCCCGCCACCGTGAGCACCTCGCGCACCCCGGGGGTGAGCGCGGGGTGGACGGCGACGAGCTCGGCGTCGGTGAGATCGGCCAGACCGACGCCGCGGCCCTCCGCCGCACGGACACAACCACCCGCCGCCTCGTGCGCCACGCGGAACGGGACGCCCTCGCGGACCAGCCACTCGGCGACGTCGGTGGCCAGGGTGAAGCCCTGCGGCGCGAGCGCGGCGAGCCGGTCGGTGTGGAACGTGAGGGTGGCCACCATCCCGGAGACGGCGGGCAGCAGGAGGTCGAGCTGCTCGACGGAGTCGAACAGCGGCTCCTTGTCCTCCTGCAGGTCGCGGTTGTACGCGAGCGGCATCGCCTTGAGCGTGGCCAGCAGCCCCGTCAGGTTGCCGATCAGCCGCCCCGCCTTGCCGCGCGTCAGCTCCGCGACGTCGGGGTTCTTCTTCTGCGGCATGATCGAGCTGCCGGTGGAGAACGCGTCGTCGAGCGTGACGTAGGAGAACTCCGCCGTCGCCCAGAGGATCACCTCCTCCGCGATCCGCGAGAGGTCCACCGCGATCATCGCGAGGACGAACGCGGCCTCGGCCGCGAAGTCGCGCGACGCGGTGCCGTCGATGGAGTTGGCGCTGGACGAGTCGAAGCCCAGCTCCTTCGCGACGGCCTCCGGATCGAGCCCGAGGCTCGACCCCGCCAGCGCACCCGACCCGTACGGTGAGACGGCGGCGCGCCGATCCCAGTCGCACAGCCGGTCGACGTCGCGCAACAGCGCGTGGGCGTGCGCGGCCAGGTGGTGCCCGAGCAGCACCGGCTGCGCGTGCTGCAGGTGGGTGCGGCCGGGCATGGGTGCCCCGGCGTGCGCGGTCGCCTGCGCCACCAGTGCGTCGACGACGTCGAGCACTCCCCCGCCGACCCGCACGGCCGCGTCGCGCAGCCACATCCGGAACAGCGTGGCCACCTGGTCGTTGCGCGACCGCCCGGCTCGGAGCTTCCCGCCCAGGTCCGGGCCGGCCCGCTCGATGAGTCCGCGTTCCAGGGCGGAATGCACGTCCTCGTCATCGGGCGCCGGTCCGAACGCACCCGACTCGACGTCGGCGCCCAGCTTGGCCAGCGCGTCGAGCATGCCGGTGAGCTCGGTGTCGGTGAGCAGGCCCGCGGCGTGCAGCACCCGGGCGTGCGCCACCGAGCCGCGCACGTCGTAGGGGGCGAGGCGCCAGTCGAAGTGGGTGGACTTGCTCAGTGCCGCCAGAGCGTCGGCCGGACCGGAGGCGAACCGGCCGCCCCACAGTGCCGAGCCCGCCATCAGTCGGTCCCCGCTTCCAGGGCGGCGTCGTCGAGGAACCGGCCCGAGTCGCGCGCCTCGTCCGCCGCGGCGATCCGGTCGAACCCGCCCGAGGGCAGCTCGCCGAACAGCGTGCCGTGCTCGACGAGGACGGTGCCCTGGTCGTGCGGCTGTCCGGCGTAGGCCTCCAGCTTGGCCCGGGAGTCGGCGATGTCGAGGTTGCGCATCGTGAGCTGGCCGATCCGGTCCGTCGGGCCGAACGCGGCGTTCTCGACGCGCTCCATCGAGAGCCTCTCGGGGTGGTAGGAGAAGCCGCTCCCGCGGGTGTCGAGGACCGTGTAGTCGTCACCGCGGCGCAGGCGGAGCGTGACGGTGCCGGTGACGAGCGAGGCGATCCAGCGCTGGATCGACTCGCGGACCATCAGGGCCTGGGGGTCGAGCCAGCGACCCTCGTAGAGCAGCCGGCCGAGCTTGCGGCCCTCGTGGTGGTAGTTCGCGACGGTGTCCTCGTTGTGGATCGCGTTCACCAGCCGCTCGTAGGCGGTGAAGAGCAGCGCCATGCCGGGCGCCTCGTAGATGCCGCGCGACTTCGCCTCGATGATCCGGTTCTCGATCTGGTCGGACATGCCGAGGCCGTGGCGGCCGCCGATCCTGTTGGCCGCCAGCACGAGGGCGACCGGGTCGGCGAACCGCTCACCGTTGATCGCCACCGGGTGGCCCGCCTCGAAGGTGACCGCGACGTCCTCGGTCGCGATCTCGACCGAGGGGTCCCAGAAGCGGACGCCCATGATCGGCTCGATGGTCTCCAGGGACACGTCGAGGTGTTCGAGGGTCTTGGCCTCGTGCGTGGCCCCCCAGATGTTGGCGTCGGTGGAGTACGCCTTCTCCGCCGAGTCCTTGTAGGGCAGCCCGCGGGAGGTGAGCCACCGGCTCATCTCGTCACGCCCACCGAGCTGGTGGACGAAGTCGGCGTCGAGCCACGGCTTGTAGATGCGCAGCTCGGGGTTGGCCAGCAGGCCGTAGCGGTAGAACCGCTCGATGTCGTTGCCCTTGAAGGTGGAGCCGTCGCCCCAGATGTTGACGTCGTCGGCGTGCATCGCCCGCACCAGCAGGGTGCCGGTGACGGCGCGGCCCAGCGGCGTGGTGTTGAAGTACGTGCGCCCCCCGGACCGGATGTGGAAGGCGCCGCACGCGAGCGCGGCCAGGCCCTCCTCCACCAGCTGCGGCCGGATGTCGACCACGCGGGCGATCTCGGCGCCGTACTGCTTCGCGCGGTCGGGCACGCCGGAGACGTCCAGCTCGTCGTACTGGCCGAGGTCGGCGGTGTAGGTACACGGGATCCCGCCGCTCTCGCGCATCCAGGCGACCGCCACGGAGGTGTCGAGGCCTCCGGAGAAGGCGATGCCGATGCGCTCACCCTGGGGCAGGGAGGTCAGGACCTTGCTCACGAAGTGCTCCTCATCTACAGATCGCGCAGCAGCGCGACGAGTTCGGCGCCGGTGAGGGGCTCGCGGGCCACCACCAGGAGGGTGTCGTCGCCGGCGATGGTGCCGACGACGTCGTGCAGGGCCGCGCGGTCCAGCGCGCTGGCCAGGTAGTGCGCCCCACCGGGAGGCGTGCGCAGGACCGCCAGGTTCCCACTCGCGTCCGCGGACACGAGCAGGTCCCCCAGCAACCGGGCCAGCCGGGCGGTGCCGCCCTCGATCCCGCGGACCGGGCTGCCGTCGTCGGGGATGACGTAGACGGGTGTGCCGCCGTCGGCCCCGCGGAGCTTGACCGCGCCCAGCTCGTCGAGGTCGCGCGAGAGGGTGGCCTGCGTGGTGCCGATCCCGTCGGACTCCAGCAGCGCCAGCAGCTCGCTCTGGCTGTGGACCCGGCGCTGGGTGATCAGCTCGACGATCCGGGCCTGCCGCGACACGCGCGAGCGTCCGCCCTGGATCGCGGTCATCGTCGTCTCCTCATCGGCTCAGCAGCCAGGTGAGCAGTGCCTTCTGCGCGTGCAGCCGGTTCTCGGCCTCGTCCCACGCGGCGCTCTGCGGCCCGTCGAGGACCTCGTCGGTGATCTCGTCGCCGCGGTGCGCGGGCAGGCAGTGCAGGACGATCGCGGCCGGGTCGGCCCGGGCGAGGAGCTCCGCGTTGACCTGCAGCGGCCGGAACGGGGCGGCGCGGTCGAGACCGTCGGCCTCCTGGCCCATCGAGACCCACGTGTCGGTGACGATCACGTCGACCCCGTCGACGGCGGCGTGCGGGTCGGCGATCAGCTCGACGCCTCCGCCGGTGTCGGCGGCCCGGTCCTTCGCGGCGCGCAGGACCTCCTCGTCGGGGGTGAACCCCTCCGGTGCGCAGACCCGCACGTGCATCCCGGCGGTGGCCCCGCCGAGCAGCAGCGAGTGGGCCATGTTGTTGGCGCCGTCGCCGAGGTAGGTGAGCGTGAGCCCGGCGAGCCGTCCGAAGCGCTCCCGGATCGTCTGCAGGTCGGCGAGCACCTGGCAGGGGTGGAACTGATCCGTGAGCGCGTTGACCACCGGCACCGTGGCCGCCGCAGCCATCTCGTCGATGCGCGACTGGTCGCCGGTGCGCCAGACGATCGCGTCGACGTAACGGGACAGCACCCGGGCGGTGTCGGCGATGGTCTCGCCGCGCCCGAGCTGGCTGGCCTGCGCGTCGACGATCAACGGCTGGCCGCCGAGCTGCGAGATCCCGACCTCGAACGAGATCCGGGTGCGCGTGGAGGACTTGTCGAACATGACCGCGATCGGCCGCGGCCCGGCGAGTGGCCGCTGCGCGTACCGGTCGGCCTTGAGCGCGTCGGCGAGGTCGAGGATCGCGGTCTGGTCGGCGGGCGACAGGTCGTCGTCGCGCAGGAGGTGCCTAGGCATCCTTCGCCCCGTCCAGGATTGCCGGGAGCGCCGCGACGAACTCGGCCGCCTGGGCCTGCGTGAGCACAAGCGGCGGGGCCAGGCGGATGCGGTCGGGCGCAGCGTTGTTGATCAGGAACCCGGCGTCGCGCGCGGCGGTGGCCACCGCGGCGGAGACCGGCTCGCCGAGCAGGATCCCGATGAGCAGGCCGGCCCCGTCGACGCCGCGGAGCAGCGGGTGCCCCAGCGCCTCGACGCCCGCGGTGATCGTCTTGCCGACGAGGTTCACGTGCTCGAGGAGCCCGTCGGAGGCGATGGTGTCGAGCACCGCGAGAGCGGCGGCGCAGCACACCGGGTTGCCGCCGAACGTGGTGCCGTGCTGGCCCGGCTCGAGCAGCCCGCCCGCGGCGCCGATCCCGATGCACGCCCCGATCGGCAGGCCGCCACCGAGCCCCTTGGCCAGGGTGATCACATCGGGCACGACGCCCGCGGTCTGGTGGGCGAACCAGGCTCCGGTACGCCCGACGCCGGTCTGTACCTCGTCGAGGACCAGGAGTGCGCCGCGCGCCGCGGTGAGCTCGCGGGCCGCCTTCAGGTAGCCCTCAGGCGGGGTGACCGCGCCGGCCTCCCCCATGATCGGTTCGAGGAAGACGGCGGCGGTGTGCTCGTCGACCGCCGCGTCGAGCGCGGCGACGTCGCCGTAGGGCACGTGCGAGACACCGGGCGTCATCGGTTCGAACGGGGTGCGCTTGGGCGCCTGGCCGGTGAGCGCCAACGCGCCCATCGTGCGGCCGTGGAACGAGTTCTCCGCGGCGATGATGTTCGGGCGTCCGGTGCGCCGTGCCATCTTGAACGCGGCCTCGTTGGCCTCGGCGCCGGAGTTGCAGAACAGCACGCGGGCGTCGCCTGCGTCGAGCAGCTCGAGGAGCCGCTCGGCCAGGGCCAGCGGCGGCTCGGTGAGGTAGAGGTTGGAGGTGTGGCCCAACGTCGAGATCTGCCGGGTGACGGCCTCGACGACCGCGGGGTGGGCGTGACCGAGCGCGTTGACCGCGATGCCGCCGAGGAGGTCGAGGTAGCGGCGACCGTCGGCGTCCCACACCTCGGCGCCCGACCCGCGCACCAGCGCGAGCGGCGGGGTGCCGTAGTTGTTCATCATCGCGGCCTGCCACCGCTGCACGAGGCTCATGGGATCACCATCGTTCCGACTCCGTCGTGGGTGAAGACTTCCAACAGGACCGAGTGCGGGACCCGGCCGTCGATCACGTGGGCCTGGCCCACCCCGCCGCGGACCGCCCGCAGGCACGCCTCCATCTTCGGCGCCATACCCGCCTCCAGCCCGGGGAGCATCGGCTCCAGCTCGGCCGCGGTGAGCTCGCTGATCACCGACTCCGGGTCGGGGTAGTCGGCGTAGAGGCCCGCGACGTCGGTGAGCACGACGAGCTTCGCCGCGTCCAGCGCCGCGGCGAGAGCGGCGGCCGCACTGTCGGCGTTGATGTTGTAGACCTGCCCGTCGGCGTCGGGCGCGATGCCCGCGACGACCGGGATCCGGCCCGCGCGGACGATGTCGAGCACGGCGTCCGGGCTGACCTCGACGACGTCGCCGACCAACCCGATGTCGACGACCTCGCCGCCGACGAGCGCGGTGCGCTTCTCCGCCCGGAACAACCCGGCGTCCTCCCCGGACAGGCCGACGGCGTAGGGGCCGTGCTGGTTGATCAGGCCGACGAGCTCGCGCCCGACCTGCCCGACCAGCACCATCCGGACCACGTCGATCGTCTCGGGGGTGGTGACGCGCAGGCCGCCGCGGAACTCGCCGGGCAGGCCGAGGCGGGTGAGCATCGCGCTGATCTGCGGACCGCCGCCGTGCACCACGACCGGCAGGATCCCGGCCAGGCGCAGGAAGACCATGTCGCGGGCGAAGGCCTGCTTCAGCTCCTCGTCGATCATGGCGTTGCCGCCGTACTTGACGACGACGATCCTCCCGTGGAAGCGCTGCAGCCAGGGCAGCGCCTCCGCGAGGATCCCGGCCTTCTCCCCTGCCCGCTCCAGCCGCTCGCTACGAGGGGTACGCACTGTTCTCCTCCACGTAGGCGTGCGACAGGTCGGTGGTGAGGATCTCGCCCTCGCCGTCGCCCAGACCCAGCGTGATCACCACGGCGATCTCCGCGCCGGACAGGTCGGCCGACGTGCGCCCGCCCGCCGCGACCCCGCCGCGGCACAGCTCGACGCCGTTGATCGCGATGTCGAGCCGGTCGGGGTCGACCGCGGCATCGGAGTAGCCGACGGCGGCCGCGATCCGGCCCCAGTTGCCGTCGCAGCCGAACAGCGCCGTCTTGACCAGGCTGTCGCGGGCGACCGTGCGCGCCACCACCACGGCGTCGTCCTCCGACGCCGCACCGGTGACCCGCACGGTGATGCGCTTGGTGACGCCCTCCGCGTCGGCCTGCATCTGCTCCGCGAGGAAGCGGCAGGTCTGGGTGAGCGACCGCTGGAAGTCGGCCGGGTCGGGTCGCACCCCGGACGCGCCCGAGGCCAGCAGCAGCACCGTGTCGTTGGTGGACATCGAGCCGTCGACGTCGAGCCGGTCGAAGGTGACGCGCACCGCGGCGCGCAACGCGGTGTCGAGCTCGTCCGCATCGAGAACCGCGTCGGTGGTGAGCACCGAGAGCATCGTGGCCATCGACGGCGCGATCATCCCGGCGCCCTTGGTCATCCCGCCGACCCGCCAGCCCGCCCGGTTCTCGCACACGACCTGCTTCGCGACCGTGTCGGTGGTCATGATCGCGGTGGCCGCCGCGGTGCCCGCCGCCTCGTCGGCGGCGAGCCCGGCGTGGGCCTTCTCCACCCCGGCCAGCACGGCGTCGCGCGGGAGCTGGGCGCCGATCAGGCCGGTGGAGCAGATCGCGACCTCGACGGCCCCGCACCCGAGCAGCTCCGCCGCCTTCTCCGCCGTGGCGTGCGCGGTCTGGAACCCGTCCGGTCCGGTGCATGCGTTGGCCCCGCCGGAGTTGAGGACGACCGCCCGCAGCGCACCGGTGGTGAGCACCTGCTGCGACCAGAGGACGGGTGCGGCCTTGACCTTGTTGCGCGTGAACACCCCCGCCGCGGCGAACCGCGGACCGTCGTTGACGACGAGCGCGAGATCGGGCGCGCCGCTGGACTTGAGCCCGGCGACGACACCGGCCGCCCGGAACCCCTGCGGGCTGGTGAGACTCACGGCGCCACTCCGTTCAACGGCAGGCCGGTGGTCTCGGGGAGCCCGACGGCCAGGTTCATGCACTGGACGGCGGCGCCGCCGGTGCCCTTGGTGAGGTTGTCGATCGCGGCGACCGCGATCAGCCGGCCGGCGTCGTGGTCGACGGTGACCTGCAGGTGGACGGTGTTGGCGCCGAGCGTGGCGGCCGTGGTGGGCCACACGCCCTCGGGCAGCAGGTGCACGAACGGCTCGTCGGCGAAGGCCTTGGCGTAGGCCTCGCGCACCTCCCCCGCCGAGGCCGACGTGGGCGCCGAGCAGGACGCGAGGATGCCGCGCGGCAGCGGGGCGAGGACCGGTGTGAAGCTCACGTCGACGGTTGTACCGGCGACCCCCGACAGGTTCTGCACGATCTCGGGGGTGTGCCGGTGCACGCCCCCCACCCCGTACGCCGACAGCGAGCCCATCACCTCGGCGCCGAGCAGGTGTGGCTTGAGAGACTTGCCCGCCCCCGAGGTCCCGGTGACGGCGGTGACCACGACCGACGGCTCGGCCAGGCCGGCGGCCAGCGCCGGGAACAGCGCGAGGCTGATCGCCGTCGGGTAGCACCCGGGGACGGCGACGCGCTTCGCCCCGCGCAGCGCGTCGCGGGCGCCGGGCAGCTCGGGCAGGCCGTAGGGCCAGCTCCCGGCGTGCTCGCCTCCGTACCAGCGCGACCACGCGGCGGCGTCGACGAGCCGGTGGTCGGCCCCGCAGTCGATCACCACCACGTCGGTGCCGAGCTGGGCCGCGAGCGCTGCGGAGTGGCCGTGCGGAAGCGCGAGGAAGACGACGTCGTGCCCGGCCAGGGTCTCCGGGGTCGTGTCGAGCAGCACCCGGTCGGCCAGTGCGAGCAGGTGCGGCTGGTGCTCGCCCAGCCGCGTCCCCGCGCTCCCGCCGGCCGTCAGGGCCCCGATCTCGACGTCCGGGTGGGACAGCAGCAGGCGGAGGACCTCGCCCCCGGCATACCCACTGGCTCCTGCGACCGCGATCCGCACCATACGCATGACTATGCACGAGCGCGGAATCTCATGCAACCTGCTTCTGTCGGTACCCCTCCCTATCGTTCCGGGCATGACCGATCTGGCCGACGCCGTGCGCGCCGGGCTGGCCGCCCGGGCCGATCCCGACGCGGCCGGGCCGATGCAGCGCTACATGAGGTCCGCGATGCCGTTCCGGGGTGTGCCGAAGCCGGCCCGGGAGGAACTGGTGCGGGAGCTGGTCGCGGGGCGGTCGGTGCCGTCGGTCGAGGAGTTCGGTGCCACGGTCCGCGATCTCTGGGACGGTGCGGAGTTCCGGGAGGAGCGCTACGTCACGCTCACCCTCACCGGGCACCGGCGCTGGGCGCCGCCGCAGGACGCGTCGTGGGTGCCGCTGTACCGGCACTGGATCGTCACGGGCGCGTGGTGGGACTTCACCGACGAGATCGCGAGCCGCCGGATCGGGTCGCTGCTGCGCGCCGACCCGGCGTCACTCGTCCCCGTGCTGCGGGCGTGGATCACCGACCCCGACCGGTGGCTGCGGCGCACATCGGTGATCGCGCAGCTCGGCTCCGGCGAGGCCACCGACGTCGGGCTGCTCACCGACGCGATCGAGGCCACCCTCGGGGACCCGGACTTCTTCCTGCGCAAGGGGATCGGCTGGGCCCTGCGCCAGCACGCCCGCGTCGACCCCGGCTGGGTCCGCCGGTTCGTCGACGGCCACCCCGGACTCTCCCCACTGTCGCGCCGGGAGGCCCTCAGGCACCTGCCGTGAGCACCCCATCCCGGCCAGCGCGTCGTACCAGGCGGGGTCGAGCCAGTACTCGCCGTGCCCACGCAGCGGGAGCAGGCAGCCCCGCTGCAGCGTCCGGTCGGCCGGGGGCGGCGGATCGGCGAGGCACCAGTCCGGGCCGTACTGCTCGCGGCCCGGCCGCGAATCCCGACCCAGATCCCCGATCCACTCCGGCGCATCCCGGTTCCAGCTCAGCACCGGCCCGGCCAGCGGGTCGGTGTCGCGGTAGAGGTTGCGCCAGTCCCCACCCAGGTCGGTGTGCAGTGCGGTGACCGCCTCGCGGTTGACGTACGCCGGGAAGCCCCGGGCGAACATCACCTGCAGCTGCGAGCCGAACGTGAGGAAGGAGATCCGGTCCAGCAGCGGACGGTCCGCCTCCGACGCCGACAGCCGGACGAGCGCGGCGAAGGCCAGCAGGCTCCCCTGGCTGTGTCCGCAGACCGCGAGCCGGGCGGCGCCGGCGTCGCGCAGGTGGAACCGGATCCGGTCCTCCAGGTCGGCGACGGCCCGCGCCGAGTACGCCGACGGCACGAACGGGTGCACCGCGCGCGGCCAGAACGCGATCACGTCCCACACGACGTTGATCCCGCGCCGGGCCGACGCCCCGAACAGCGCGGTGCGGGCGAGCAGGATGAGCCCGGTCGCGAGACCGGTCAGCGTCAGTGTGCCGAACGCGAGCAGCGCGACCTGGAGCGCGGGCGCGGCGACTCCGGGGCGGGGCCACCAGCTGAGCACGTCGAGCGCCCACGGAAGTTCGACCGCGGGCAGCCCGAGCACCGGGGCGAGGTCGACCGCGGCGACCATCGTGAGCACGACGCCGAGCACCCCGGAGGTCGCGAGCACGCAGACCAGGCCGTTCTTCAGCCGGGCCGTCCAGATCGCTGCGGCGACCTTGCGCGTCCAGCGCCCGGTCAGCCACGGCGCGGACTCCGCCACCCGCGGGGCCTCGCTCGCGATCGCGGCCCGCCGTCGGAGGACCAGGTACCCGGTGAACAGGACGCCACCGGCGGCGGTGACACCCCACGCGTAGGCGACGCGGGAGAGCAGCTCGGGCACGACGACCGGACGCTCCCCGGAGGTCAGTGCCGCCGCGACGACCGTCGTGAACGCGCCCGAGTAGCCGACGCCCAGGAAGAGGCCGAGCAGTGCCAGCAGGATGCACGCCCCACCACCGGCGTACGGGGCGAAGGGTCCGTCGCCGCGGTGGGCGCGGGCGAGCACGGCGTTCGCGATCGCCAGCACCGCGACGGCGAGCACCGCGACCAGCATCACCAGGACGGAGACGACGTCGCTCCCCGGCGGGCCGCCCGGTCCCCCGCCGACCGGCCGGAGCAGCGCCGCTCCGATCGTCACCAGCGCGACGGCCCCGGCCAGCACCGCGAGCACCTGGGAGGCCACCTCCCGGTTCCGCACGCGGCGGACCGCGGCGGGGTCGGCCGGTCCCCAGGGATTCGTCGCGGTGTCGAGGTCCCGCAGCCCGGCCGTCACCGCGACCGCGACCAGCCCGAACACCGCCGCAGCCGCCACCCGGAGCACCTGCTGGAACCCGACGGACCCGGTGAGCGCCGCACCGACGCCCGCGACGACGGTCAGCCCGCCCGCGGCGTGCAGCGCCTGCAACGACCGGAGGTCCCGGACCCCGACGAAGAAGTCGCGGTGCACCAGGTCGCTGGGCTGCACGTCGGCCGGGGAGCCGGGCCCCGTCGTCCCGGCCGCCTCCCGGACGTCGGGCGCGGGCGGCCCGGCGGCCCAGCGGAAGGCGCCGAGGAGCGCGACCGGGGCGAGCAGGGCGAGCGCGTAGGCACCACCACCGGTCGCGCGGGCCTGCTGCCAGGCCCACAGGTCGACCGTCATCGTCGCGACGGTGAGGACGAACAGTGCCGTCAGGGCGAGTCCGAGCAGCCGCAGTGCCGCACCGGCCAGGTCGTGGCACCGCCCGGCCCACGGCGTGCCCGGCCGCGGCAGCGTGAACTGCGCCGCGTTGACGAGCCCGAACGGCGCCAGGAGCAGCCAGAGGGCCTGGCTGAACGACCCCGAGGTGAGCCGGCCCCAGTGGTAGGCCTCCACCACGTGGCCGTCGTCCTCGGCGAGCTCGACGCCCCTCCGGTCGGCGCGGCGGAAGATCCGGCCCACCTCGTCGCCCGCCACCTGCACGACCCGGTCGACGTCGAGCATGTCCTCGGGATCGGTGGCACGGACGCCGTGCACCCTCAGCTCGACCCAGTTGCCGTCCACACCCGTACCTCCTCGTACGCGGCGGAACCCGCGCCGCCCGTCACCGATGCAGAGACACCCGGGGGGCCGGTGCGTACACCTGCGACCGGTTCGGTCGAACGCCCACGGGTGCCGGGGTCGCCGGGCTACCGTCGCCGACGTGCGTGGAGGACGGGCGACCGCGGCGATGCTGCTCGTCGCGGGCTGCGCCGCCGGGGGATGCAGCACCGCCGTCCCGGGCACCGGGCGAGCGGCGCCGCCGATCGCCGTCACGGACGCCCCGTCCGCCACCGCCCCGGGACCGTCCGCCGGGCCGCGCAGCGCGCTGGCGGCCGACGTCGTCGAGGACGAGTGCCTGCTCGACGCGATCGGCTTCAGCACACTCCTCGGCGAACCGGTGCTGCCCCCGCAACAGACCGAGGTGACGCGCGCGGACGGGTCCCGCCCGTCGAGCTGCGTCGCGACCTCCACCGGTGGCGCGCCCCTGGCGTCGATCAACGTCTACGAGACCCGCACGGGCACCCCGGCCGACTTCGTCCGGGCCGCACCGCCGCAGGGCCGCCGCGAGCTGACCGGGGCCGGTGAGGCCGCGTCGCTCGTCGACACCGCGCCGGGCCTCACGCTGCAGCTCGCGGGCTCCCGGTACGTCGTCACGGTCGCGGTGCTCGACGGCGCCCCCTCCGACGACGCCTGGCGGGCCGCCGCGGCCGAGGCCCTGGCCGCCCTGCCTACCTGATCCCGCTCCAGAGCTCCCGCAGGTCACCTCGCGGGTCGGCCAGCGTCTGCACCACGTCCCCGAAGCGGCGCACGGCCCGGCCCTCCGAGTACCGCGGCCAGCCCGGGTCGCCGGTGCGGGCGAACGCCACCCACGCGGCGTGCATCGCGTCGGCCAGCTCCTGGGGTGGGTCGCCGCCGGAGAGTGCGGACCCGGCGGCGAGGGTGTCGAAGACGAACCCGAGCTCCAGGGCGTGGCACGAGCCCAGCCGCCCGTCGAGGACGGGGGTGACCCAGTCGAACTCGTAGACGTGCGCCCGGCCGTTCGCCTCGGCGAGGCGCACCGCGGGGATCCGGAAGAACCAGTCGCCCATGAGGTCGGCGAGCACGAGCCCGGGCGAGGCGTCGGGCCGCTCGGCGCGGTAGGCGTCGACCGCACCGTCGGGTAGCCGGTAGGCCCCCGCGACGACGGCGATCGCCGCGTCGGTGACGCGGTCGGCAGCCCCCGTCGGGACCAGGAAGAACCGGTGCTCGTCGCGGTTGCTGCCGACCAGCACCTCGACGTCGGCGCTCGCGCCCGCGGCGATCGCCTCGATCGGCAGCGCCGGCAGCACCTCCCCGTCGACGACCGGCTCGAAGATCATCGAGTTGAGCGTGATCTCGCGCCACCGCGCCGGGTCGGGCTGGGTCGCCGACTGCACGCTCAGCGCCTGCTGGCCGGCGACGAGCCGCGCGGGATCCGCCGCCGCGAACCCCGCCGCGGTCGGCTCGACGCCGACCTCCTCGGCCAGGTACCCCGCCACCTTCGACGCCGTGCCCGCGCTCAGCGCGTGGTGCGCGGCGCCGCTCTGCAGGATCGCGCGCCGGAACAGCCCCTGCGCCGACGGCATCGCGAGCAGTGCGCCCACGCTCATCCCGCCCGCGGACTCCCCGAACACCGTGACGGTGTCGGGGTCACCGCCGAACGCGGCGATGTTGTCGCGGACCCAGCGCAGCGCGGCGACCTGGTCGAGCAGGCCGCGGTTGGGCGGGGCGTCGGGCAGGTGCAGGAACCCCTCGGCGCCGAGGCGGTAGTTGACCCCGACGAGCACGACGCCGTCGCGGGCGAACGCGGAGCCGTCGTAGACCGGGATCGAGTTGGAGCCGTTGACGAACGCGCCGCCGTGGATCCAGACCATGACCGGCAGGTCCGAGGCCGACGGGTCGGGCGTCCAGACGCTGAGGTTGAGGATCTCCTCCCCCGGCACCCGCACGACCGGCAGCAGGTCGGAGAACGGCGCCGGGTAGCCCGGCGCGGGCGCGGTCGGGCCGTGCTCCAGCGCGTCGCGGACCCCCTCCCACGGCTCGACGGGGGCGGGCTCGCGGAACCGGAGCGGACCGAACGGGGCCGCTGCGTAGGGGATGCCGAGGAACGCGGTGACGCCGGAGGAGGCGTTGCCGCGCACCTCACCGGAGAGGGTCTTCACGACGGAGTGCATGACCCCGTTCCTACCCCTCACGCGCGGAGAAGGCTTCCTCGGCCGCCTTCTCCGCGCACGGGCGGCGTCAGCCGCGCAGCACCGCCGCGTGCCGCTGCGTCGCGACCGCCACCGCCGCGTCGCGGGCGGTGGTGGCCTCCTCGCTGGTCAGCGTGCGGTCGGGGGCCCGGAAGCGCAGCGTGAACGCGAGCGAGCGCTTGCCCGCCCCGACCTGCTCGCCGGCGTAGACGTCGAACAACCGCACGGTCTCCAGCAGCTCGCCGCCGCCGTCGACGAGCGCGTCGGTGAGGTCGGCCACCGGGACGGACTCGTCGGCGACGAGCGCGACGTCGACCCCGACCGGCGGGTACGGCGACACCTGTGGCGCGGGACGGGCGTCCTGCACCGGGATCGCGTCGAGGTCGAGCTCCATCGCGCAGGTGCGCGGCGGCAGCCCGAGCGCCTCGACGACCTTCGGGTGCAGCTCGCCGGCGTGCCCGACCGGCCAGTCGCCGACGCGCAGCTGCGCGCAGCGGCCGGGGTGCCACGGGGCGAGGTCGGCCGCGACGACGCGCAGCTCGACCCCCGCGGCCTGCCCCACCAGCACGGCGGCGGCGACGGCGTCGGCCCAGGTGGCCGGGCGACCGGGGCCCCACCAGCCGCGGGCCTCGCGGTCTCCGGCGAGCACCGCGGCGACGTGCAGCGGCTGCGCGGGCAGCGCGGCGCGGATCTGCGCGTACTCGGCGTCGGTGGGACGGCGGTCGACGGGCGGGTCCGGCATCCCGACCGGCTGTCTGTGCGGCAGCACGACCTGCCCGATGTGGAACAGCGCGACGTCGGACGCGCCGCGGGAGCGGTTGCGGACCAGCATGTCGAGCAGGCCGGGCAGCAGCGTGGTGGTGAGCTCGGCGCGCTCGGCGTCGAGCGGGTTGAGGACGCGGACGGTGCGGCGGCGCACGTCGTCGGCGGGGAGGCCGAACGCGTCCCACGCCGCGGGCCCGACGAACGGGAACGGCAGCACCTCGACGTACCCGGCCTCGGCCAGCGCGCGGGAGACCGTGCGGCGCCGCGTCTGGGCCGGGGTGAGCCCGCGGCCGCCCGGGGCGGCGGGCAGGACCGAGGGGATCGAGTCGAGGCCCTCCAGCCGCAGGACCTCCTCGACGAGGTCGGCGGGCTGGACGAGGTCGGGCCGCCACGACGGCGGGGTCGCGATCACGCGGGCGCGCCCGTCGTCGCCGGTGACGAGCTCGACCGAGCAGCCGACCTGGCCGAGCCGCCGGACCGTCGCACCGCGCGGGTAGGCGCGGCCGGCGACGCGGTCGGGCTGGTCGAGCGGCATCGTGACGGCGGAGCGCTCGGGGGCGACCCCGGCGTCGGTGCGGCCCTCGGCGATCGTGCCGCCGCCGTGCTCGACGAGCAGCTGCGCCGCGCGCTCGGCCGCGACCGGGGGCAGCAGCGGGTCGACGACCCGCTCGAAGCGCTTGGACGCCTCACTGGGCAGCTTGTGCCGCCGCGCCGCACGGGCGATCACCGCCGGGTCGAAGTGCGCGGCCTCGATGAGGACGTCGATCGGGCCGTCGCCGTCGCGGATCTCCGTCGACGCCCCGCCCATGACGCCCGCGAGCCCGATCGGGCCGGAGTCGTCGGTGATGAGCAGGTCGTCGGGGTCGAGCGTGCGGGTGGCGTCGTCGAGGGTGACGAGCTGCTCCCCCGCCGTCGCCCGGCGCACCGAGATCGCCCCGGTGAGCCGGCCCGCGTCGTAGGCGTGCAGCGGCTGGCCGAGCTCGATCATCACGTAGTTGGTGACGTCGACGATCAGCGAGATCGGGCGCATCCCCGCGGCGAGCAGTCGGCGCTGCATCCACCACGGGGCGGGCAGGGCCGGGTCGACGCCGTCGACGCGGCGGGCGACGAACCGGGCGCACCCGGGGTCGTCGAGGGTGACCGGCCAGGCGTCGGCCTCGGCCGTCGGCACCGAGACGCGGGACGCGGGGTCGGTGTAGTCGGCGTCCAGCGCGGACGACATCTCCCGCGCCAGCCCGCGGATCGAGAAGCAGTAGCCGCTGTCCGGGTTGACGTCGAGTTCGATCACCGCGTCGTCGAGGCCCAGGAGGTCGCGCGCGTCGTCGCCGGGCTCCCCCGAGCCGGGGGGCAGCACGAGGATGCCGGCGTGGTCGCTGCCGATCCCCAGCTCGCGGACCGACGCGATCATGCCGTCGGAGACGTGGCCGTAGGTCTTGCGCGCGGAGATCGCGAAGCCGCCGGGCAGCACCGCACCCGGGAGCGCGACGACCACGAGGTCGTCGACCGCGAAGTTCTGCGCGCCGCAGATGATGCCGTTGGTCTGGTCGGGCCCGACCTGCACCTGGCACCAGCGGATCGGCTTCTTGAGGCCCGTCAGCTCCTCGATCTCGAGGACGCGGGCGACGACGAGCGGCCCGGTCAGCTCCGGGGCGCGGTGGATCTCCTCCACCTCGAACCCGACGCGGACGAACGCCTCGGCGGTGTCGTCGACGGAGGGGAGGTCGCCGACGAGGTCGGACAGCCAGGACTGGGGAACGCGCACGGGGACTCTCTCCTACACGCCGAAGGCGCGGCTGAAACGGACGTCGCCCTCGACCATGTCGCGCATGTCGGGGATGCCGTTGCGGAACATCAGCGTGCGCTCGAGGCCCATGCCGAACGCGAAGCCCGAGTACACCTCGGGGTCGACGCCGCACGCCCGCAGGACGTTGGGGTGCACCATGCCGCAGCCGCCCCACTCGACCCAGCCCGCGCCGCCCTTCTTCTGCGGGAACCACACGTCGGGCTCCGCGGAGGGCTCGGTGAAGGGGAAGTACGACGGGCGCAGGCGGATCTTCGAGGTGGTGCCGAACATCGCGCGCGCGAACGCGTCGAGGGTGCCCTTGAGGTGGGCCATGGTGAGGCCCTTGTCGATCGCGATGCCCTCGACCTGGTGGAACACCGGGGTGTGGGTCGCGTCGAGGGCGTCGGTGCGGAACGTGCGGCCCGGGCAGACGACGTAGACGGGCAGGTCGCGGTCGAGCAGCGACCGGATCTGCACCGGCGAGGTGTGGGTGCGCAGGACCCGCCCGGCTGTGTCGTCGGAATCGGCGAGGTAGAACGTGTCCTGCATGGTGCGCGCCGGGTGGTCCTTGCCGAAGTTCAGCGCGTCGAAGTTGAGCCAGGACGACTCGACCTCCGGGCCCTCGGCCACCTCCCAGCCCATCGCGACGAACACGTCGGCGATCTGCTCGGAGATCTGGGTCAGCGGGTGCCGGGCCCCGCGGGGGGTGCGGTCCCAGGGCAGCGTGACGTCGACGGTCTCGTCGGCGAGCACCGCCGCGTCGCGCTCGGCGGCGAGCACCTCGCGGCGGGCGTCGAACGCCTCCTGCGCCTCCTGGCGGGCGGCGTTGACGCGCTTGCCGGCGTCGGCGCGGTCGGGGCCGGGCAGCGAGCCGAGCTCGCGGCGGGCCAGCAGCAGCGGCGCGCGGTCGCCGAGGTGGGCGGGCTTCACGGCCGTCAGCGCGGCGAGGTCGGCGGCGGCGGCGAACGCGGCCCGGGCCGCGGCTACGGCGGCGGCCAGCGTGTCCGGGGTCAGTGCGCTCGCAACGTCGGTGCTCTCAGTCATGGTGGTGTCGATCCTAGGACGGCGCCCACGGGGGCCTGACGGCGCGCTGTACCGGCGTGACCGATCCCGGGGCGTCCACCTGGTCAGGAGGAGCGGCGGCGGGCCGCGGCGACACTGGCGTACAGGCAGATCGCGGCCGCCGTGGCCAGGTTCAGGCTCTCCGCGCGACCGAGGATGGGCACCCGCACGCGGTGTTCGGCGGCTGCGGCGAGGTCGGAGGGCACGCCGTGCGCCTCCCCCCCGAAGATCCACGCCACCGGTCCGGCGAGCACGGCGTCTGCGGCGGGATCGTGCAGGTCCAGCTCGCCGTGGCCGTCGGCCGCGAGCAGCGTCAGCCCGGCGGCCCGGCAGGCGTCGAGTACCGCGGAGGCGTCGCGGTCACGGGCCAGCGGCAGGTGGAACACGCTGCCGGTGGACGCCCGCACGGCCTTCCCGTTGTGCGGGTCGACGGTGTCGCCGGCGAGCAGCACGGCGTCGGCCCCGGCGGCGTCGGCCACCCGGATCACCGTGCCGGCGTTGCCGGGGTCGGCGATGCCCGCGCAGACGGCGACCAGCCGCGGCGTGCCGAGAAGCGCGTCGGCCACGGGGACGTCGACCAGCTCGCAGACCGCGACGATCCCCTGCGGCGTGACGGTGTCGGACAGCGTCTCGGCCGCGCGCTCGTCGACGAGGCTCACCCGGACCTCGGTGTCGACGAACTCCGGGTGGCGGGTGGCCGCCGCGGCGGTGACGAACAGCTCGTGGACGACGCCGTACGCGAGCGCCTCGCGGACGGCCTGCGCCCCCTCCACGAGGAACCGCCCGGCCCGATCTCGCCCCGCGCGGCGCAGCAGCTTGCGCGCTGCGACGACACGAGGGGTGCGTTCGGTGCCGGGCGGTGACTCCACGGGACGGCTCAGGCCGCCGTCTCCTTCTTGCCGTCCTGCGCCGGGACGTGCGCGCGGGCGATCTCGACCAGCGCGGTGAACGCGGCCGGGTCGCTGATGGCGATCTCGGAGAGGATCTTGCGGTCGACCTCGACACCCGAGAGCGTGATGCCCTGGATGAAGCGGTTGTAGGTCATGCCGTTGGCGCGGGCTGCGGCGTTGATGCGGGTGATCCAGAGCTTGCGGAACTCGCCCTTCTTCGCGCGGCGGTCGCGGTAGGCGTAGTTCAGCGAGTGGAGCATCTGCTCCTTCGCCTTGCGGTAGAGCCGCGAACGCTGACCGCGGTAACCGCTCGCGAGCTCCAGGGTGCTGCGACGCTTCTTCTGAGCGTTCACCGCGCGCTTCACGCGTGCCATGGTGATTCCTTACGTAGCGGGGGTGGGGCGGGAGAGGATCAGCGGCCGAGCATGATGTTGACGCGCTTGCGGTCGGCCTTGGCGACCTCCTTGACACCGGACAGGTCGCGCGTCTCCTTGCTCGACTTGACCTCCAGGCGGTGACGCAGGCCGGCCTGCTGGCGCATGAGCTTGCCGCCGCCGGTCACCTTGATCCGCTTGGCGATGCCGCTGTGCGTCTTGTTCTTCGGGGTCTTGCTGTGGTTCCGGGCCTTCTTGGGCATGGCTGTTCCTACTCCAGTGCTGGGGACGGTCAGGCCGTCAGGCCTGGTCCGCCTCGGCCTCGGGGGCCTGCTCCGCCTGATCGGTGGCGGCGGTGCGGGCACGCGGGGCCGGCTTCTTGGTGGGTCCGATCACCATCGTCATGTTGCGACCGTCCTGCTTCGGCGACGCCTCGACCACACCCAGGTCCGCCACGTCCTCCGCGAGGCGCTGCAGCAGCCGGAACCCGAGCTCGGGCCGGGACTGCTCGCGCCCACGGAACATGATCGTGACCTTGACCTTGTTGCCGCCTTCGAGGAAGCGTCGGACGTGCCCGCGCTTCGTCTCGTAGTCGTGCTTGTCGATCTTCGGTCGGAGCTTCTGCTCCTTGATCGTGGTGAGCTGCTGGTTGCGGCGGGACTCCCGGGCCTTCTGCGCGGACTCGTACTTGAACTTGCCGTAGTCCATGAGCTTGCAGACGGGCGGGCGGGCCTGGGCAGCGACCTCGACGAGGTCGAGCTCGGCCTCCTGCGCCAGCCGCAGGGCGTCCTCGATACGCACGATGCCGACCTGTTCCCCGTTCGGCCCGACCAACCGGACCTCGGGAACGCGGATTCGGTCGTTGATGCGCGTCTCTGTGCTGATGGGGTCTCCTCGTATCGACGTCGTGTGGAGCGACGGAGCGAAGACCCGACAACGGTCACATACCGACGCGCGCCACCATTGCGGTGGCTCGTTCGGCCGGGACCGGACCCGAACACCAGGGGTGGGCGGGTGGGAGCGGGGCTCCACTTGATCGCCCTGACGCCATCGTGAACGCGCGACAGGGTGGTCGCATTCCGCTACGGTAGCAGCCCCCCACCGGGCCGGTCGACGGGCCCGGGCGGACGTGCGGGACTCCCCCACCGCCGAGCAGTTCGGCGAGCGCCTGTTCGGCGCCGTGCTCGGCGCACCGTTCACCCAGGCCGCGTACCTCGGCTGGTATCGGGCGCTCGCCGCCGACGGCCCGCTGACCCCGGCGGAGCCGCCCGCCGCACCGACACCGCGGAGCGCCACGCCCGTGAGTGGGGCGAGCACCAGGCGGTGTGCGGCGTGCTCACCGTCGTGGTGATGGACGAACGGGTCGCCGGGGAGTTCACCGCTCCCGGCGACGAGGTGGAACAGCTGATGTACGGCTACGGCCTCATGCGCTGCTGCCCTGCGGCCTGGAGCAGGAGGGGTCCGTCGGGACGGGGACGGTCATGCGCCCGACACGCTGCGCCGGTACACCCGCGAGGCCGGGTTCGCCGGGGCCGGGTTCGCCGGGGCCGGGTTCGCCGGGGCCGAAGCGCCGCCGATCGACGACACGTTGTCCGCTTCTACCCGCCGGCCTGTTCCGGGCGGTCGAGCCAGCGCCGCAGCTGCGCCGTGCCGACCGACACCACCCCCGTCGCGGGCGACCCGTAGTAGGGGTGCCAGCCCGAGTGCAGCGTGCAGGCCAGCCGCCGTCGGCGGAGGTAGACGTACACACGGCGGTCGACCATGGCGACCACGTGGGTGCAGCCCTGCTCGCCCGCGACCCGCGCCGCAGCCCCGAGCATGTGCTCGAAGATCCGGCGGTTGCGGAACCGTCGACGGACCGCCGTGGTGAGGATGTCGAGGAGCACGACGGGCTCGTCGCCCGCGAGGTCGGCGAGGACGTCCGCCTCGAACGGTGGCGCGACGGAGTCCTCCAGGCTCAGCGACGCGAGCGGCCCCGGTAGGCCCAGGCGCATCATCCCGGCCCAGCCGCCGTCGTGGACGAGCACGATCCGGGTCTGCGGGAGGTGGTCGGTGTAATAGGCCCGCAGGTTCTCCGCGGTCTCGCCGAACCGGGTCCGGAACACCCCCGCCTCGATCCGCTCCGCCACACCCAGCGCCTCGGGGAACGGGGGTCGGCCGGCCGGGAAGGCGAGGCAGGTGACCGTGTCCGTCATCCACCCATCTGTAACGACGTTTCGGGGAGGTGTCCACGGCGGTGGAACTTCAGCTCCGGATGGCCCAGGACCCGCACCCGACCAGTCGAACCTCCGACGCCCCAGGGTGACCGGACCGCCTGAGCGGACGCGCGGCCCGCAGTGGCCCGGCCCTGACCGCAGTGGGGTGGCTCCACTGCAACCGGGCTGGAGTGGAGCCACCCCACTGCAACGCGGGCGGCGGTGGGCGTGATCGCCTCCGCCGCGCGGCAGGCGACGGGGCCGGCCGAGCTGCCCACCGACCGGCCGGCGGCTCGCACACAGCCCGGACCTGTGTGCGAGCCCGCAACCCGTGTGCGAGCCATCGGGTTGCGCCGTGGGTACGGCCGCGACGGGACCGCGTCAGCTGGCGGCGGTGGCCTTGCGGCGGCGGGCGGGGGCCTTGCGGGCGACCTCCGGGGTGACCAGACCCGCGAGGAACTGGCCGGTGTAGCTGGTGGGGTGGGCGGCGATCTGCTCGGGCGTGCCCTCGGCCACGACCGTGCCGCCACCGGAGCCACCCTCGGGGCCCATGTCGATGACCCAGTCGGAGGTCTTGATGACATCGAGGTTGTGCTCGATGACCAGCACCGAGTTGCCCTTGTCGACCAGCCCGTTGATGACGAGCAGCAGCTTGCGGATGTCCTCGAAGTGCAGGCCCGTGGTGGGCTCGTCGAGGATGTAGATCGTGCGGCCGTTGGACCGCTTCTGCAGCTCCGACGCCAGCTTCACGCGCTGCGCCTCACCGCCGGACAGCGTGGGCGCGGGCTGCCCGAGCCGCACGTACCCGAGACCGACGTCGACCAGCGTGCGCAGGTAGCGACTGATCGAGTTGATCGGCGCGAAGAACTCCGCGCCCTCCTCGATCGGCATGTCGAGCACGTCGGCCACGGTCTTGCCCTTGTAGTGCACCTCGAGCGTCTCGCGGTTGTAGCGGGCGCCCTTGCAGACCTCGCACGGCACGTAGACGTCGGGCAGGAAGTTCATCTCGATCTTGATCGTGCCGTCGCCGGAGCACGCCTCGCAGCGCCCGCCCTTGACGTTGAACGAGAACCGGCCGGGTTGGTAGCCGCGCACCTTCGCCTCGGTGGTGGAGGCGAACAGCTTGCGCACCTGGTCCCACACCCCGGTGTAGGTGGCGGGGTTGGAGCGCGGGGTGCGGCCGATCGGGCTCTGGTCGACGCGCACGAGCTTGTCGAGCTCGTCGAGCCCGGTGATCCGGGTGTGCCGACCCGGGACCTGGCGGGCACCGTTGAGCTTGTTGGCCAGCACCGTGGCGAGGATGTCGTTGACCAGCGTGGACTTGCCCGACCCGGACACCCCGGTGATCGAGACGAGCGCCCCGAGCGGGATGTCGACGTCGATGCCGCGCAGGTTGTGCTCCCGCGCCCCGACGATCGTGAGCTTGCGCTTCGGGTCGATCGCGCGGCGCGACTCCGGGACCGGGATCGAGCGGCGTCCGGACAGGTAGGCGCCGGTGAGCGAGGTGTCGTGGGACTCCAGCCCGTCGACGGGGCCGCTGTAGACGATGTGCCCGCCGTGCTCCCCCGCCCCCGGACCGATGTCGACGGCCCAGTCGGACGCGCGGATGGTGTCCTCGTCGTGCTCGACGACGATCAGCGTGTTGCCCAGGTCGCGCAGCCGCACGAGCGTCTGGATCAGGCGGCGGTTGTCGCGCTGGTGCAGCCCGATCGACGGCTCGTCGAGGACGTAGAGCACCCCGACCAGCCCGGACCCGATCTGCGTGGCCAGCCGGATGCGCTGCGCCTCGCCACCGGACAGCGAACCGGCCGCGCGGGACAGCGAGAGGTAGTGCAGCCCCACGTCGAGCAGGAAGCCGAGCCGGGCCTGCACCTCCTTGAGGATGGAGCCCGCGATGATCGTCTGACGCTGGTCGAGGACCATGCCGCCGAGGAACGCCGAGCACTCCGAGACCGACATCGCGGAGATCTCGGCGATCGACCGCTCGCCCTGGTCGCGGTGGGTGAGGGTGACCGCGAGGACCTCGGGCCGCAGCCGCGCGCCCTTGCAGACCGGGCACGGCACGTCGCGCATGTAGCCCTCGTAGCGCTCGCGCTGCGAGTCGGACTCCGTCTGGTCGAGCCGGCGCTCCAGGAACGGGATGACGCCCTCGTAGCTGGCGTAGTACGAGCGCTCGCGGCCGTAGCGGTTGCGGTAGCGCACGTGCACCTGGTCGTCGCTGCCGTGCAGGACGGCCTTCTGCTCGGCGGCCGACAGCTTGCGCCACGGGGTGTCCATCCGGAACCCGATCGCGCTCGCCAGGCCCTCCAGCAGCCGCCCGAAGTACTCCGCGGACTGGCCGCCCGCCCACGGCGCGATGGCCCCGCCGGCGAGGCTCGCGTCCGGGTCGGGGATGACCAGCTCGGGGTCGACCTCCTTCTTGATCCCGATGCCGCTACACTCCGGGCAGGCGCCGTACGGGGAGTTGAAGGAGAAGGTGCGGGGCTCCAGCTCGTCGAGTGCGAGCGCGTGGCCGTTGGGGCACGACATCCGCTCGGAGAACTTGACCTCGCGGTGCGGGTCGTTCTCCGGCAGGTCGACGAAGTCGAGCACGATCAGCCCGTCGGCCAGCCGCAGCGCCGTCTCGACGGAGTCGGTGAGCCGCTGCTTGGCCGAGCCCTTGACCGAGAGCCGGTCGACCACCACGGAGATGTCGTGCTTCTCCTGCTTCTTCAGCTTCGGCGGGTCGGTGAGCTGGTGCACGGTGCCGTCGACGAGAACGCGCGAGTAGCCCTGCGTCTGGAGCTGGTCGAACAGGTCGACGAACTCGCCCTTGCGGGTGCGCACGATGGGCGCGAGCACCTGGAACCGGGCACCCTCCTCCATCGCGAGGACCTGGTCGACGATCTGCTGCGGCGTCTGCTTCTCGATCACGTGCCCGCAGACCGGGCAGTGCGGGATGCCGGCACGGGCGTAGAGCAGGCGCAGGTAGTCGTAGACCTCGGTGATCGTGCCGACGGTGGAGCGCGGGTTGCGGTTCGTCGACTTCTGGTCGATCGAGACCGCGGGGGAGAGCCCCTCGATGAAGTCGACGTCGGGCTTGTCCATCTGCCCGAGGAACTGCCGCGCGTACGCGCTCAACGACTCGACGTACCGCCGCTGGCCCTCTGCGAAGATCGTGTCGAACGCCAGGCTGGACTTGCCCGAACCGGACAGCCCGGTGAACACGACCATGCTGTCGCGCGGCAGGTCGAGGTCGACGCCGCGCAGGTTGTGCTCGCGGGCGCCGCGCACGATCAGTCGATCCGCCACGGAAGGGCCTCCTGTGAGCCGGAGTGGGGCGAAGCGGCGGTGCTCTCGCCGGTCCTCCCCATGCTAGGCAGGCCCACCGACAATCACGCGCCGACGCCGAGGATCGCACAGACGTTCGACCGGTCGTGCGACCGCACCCCGCTCCCCCGCGGAACCCCAGGTCACCCGGCCCCGGGACGCCGATCGGGGTGATCGACACCGGTCGCGGCGCCGTCCGTCACGAACGCGATCCGACGCCGACCGGTCGTCGGGTTGCGCCGGACGGCCCATGAGGTCGGTGGTCAATGGCTCCCGGGCGGAAGGACGGCGACCCGGGGCTCAGAACCGACGACCCACGGGCGCGGAACCAGCGACTCACGGGCGGGAGAACGCCGACTCGCGGGCGCGGAACCAGCGACTCGCGGGCGGGAGAACAGCGACTCGCGGGCGCGGAACCAGCGACTCGCGGGTGGGCGGGGTCAGCGCAGTTCGGGGGCGTCCCACCAGAACACCCCGTCGCCCACCCCGTCCACCACGAGGTCCGCGGCCGTGAGCGCGCGCAGATACTCCGTCACACCGGGCGCGAGGCGGCGGCGCTCGTCCTCGTCCGGTCCGGCGACCACGATCTGACCGACGGTCCCGCCCTCCGCCGGGTCGGTGTCGACGACGAGTACGTTCCCGCCGCCGTCCTCGGCGAGGGGCCACCAGCCCGGGAGCCAGTACTCCCTGCGGACCGGGTCGCCGGCGCGCACCGTGACGTGCTCGGCGTGGTCGGCCATCCCGTCCGCGCCCTCGTGCCGGCGCACGTCGTCCCATCCGCCCCACACCACGAGGGCGTCGGCGACGGGCAGGAAGCGGTACTGCGGGAAGACCTGCGGGTCCTCCGGGGTCCGGCCCTGCCCGTCGGCGAGGGTGTAGAGCGCCGCCAGGTCGGCCGGGAACCGGATCCCCGTGCGTGCCTGCGCCGCCGCGACCCCGGCGGGGTCGGCGGGCGGGCGGAGCCCGGGCCGGGGGTCGAACCCGGCGGCGGCGAGGGTGGCGGTCCAGCTGGTCCAGGCCGCGGTGAGGTCGTCCACGCGCCCACCCTGGCGCACACCGCCGGGGAACCCTCCCCGGGCTACTCTGCGCCTGTGGGAGAGCCGAACGTCTGGTCCACCGCCCGTCTCCCCGACGGCGACGGGCGCACCGCCGAGGTCGACGTCAACGGGTTCGGACTGAGCTGCGACATCCCGCTCGACGCCGGCCCCGAGCCGACGGGCGCCACGCCGTTCGGACTGCTCGCGGCGTCGTTGTCGTCGTGCACCGTGATGTCGGTGCGCACGTTCCTGCAGCGCTGGCACGTCCCGCCCGGCGAGGTCGAGGTGCGGGTGGCCGTGCAGGGCGGTGCGACCCCGGTCCTCGTGCGCACGGTCACCGTCGGCGCGGTCGTGGAGCCGGACCTGCGCGAGCAGCTCTCCGCCGAGGTCGACAACACCCCGGTCACCCGCCTGCTCCGCGACGCCGTACCGATCCGGACCGTCCTGAACACGGCCTGATCAGCGCACGTATCCGGCCCGGGTGTCGTCGACGATCAGCGGGCGGTCCAGGGTGGACGGCTCCAGGTCCAGGCGCGGCCGGTCGCGGGGGAACACCGCGGCCGCGGCGAGCCCCGCCTCGTCGAGGAAGCGGAGCGCCGGGGCCCGCGGCGACAGCGCGAGCGGCGGCGGCCCGCCGACCTGCGCGAGCGTGAAGCCCCAGTCGCCGAAGCTGGGCACGTGCACGTGGTACGGCGTGACTCCGAGCCCCGCCGACGCGATCGTCGACACCGTCCGCCAGTACGCCTGCGGCGTCGAGTACGGGCTCCCCGACTGCACGACGAGCTGCCCGCCGGGGGCCAGCGAGCGCGCGACGAGCCCGTAGAACTCGGTGGAGTACAGCCGTCCGAGGGTCGGGGTGTCCGGGTCGGGCAGGTCGACGATGACCGCGTCGAAGGTGCCGGGCGCGGCCTCGCGCAGCCAGCGGAACCCGTCGTCGACGACGAGCCGGACACGCGGGTCGTCGAGGGCGTGGTCGTTGAGGTCGGCGAGGCGGGTGCGGGCGAGGTCGAGCACGGCGGGATCCAGCTCGACCTGGACGACCTCGGTCACCGACGGGTGGCGCAGCAGCTCGCGGGCCGCGAGTCCGTCGCCGCCGCCGAGCACCAGGACGCGCCCGGGGTCGCGGGACAGCACGGGGTGCACGAGCGCCTCGGTGTAGCGGTGCTCGTCGACGCTGGAGAACTGCAGGTCGCCGTCGAGGTAGAGGCGCAGGTCGGGGCCGCGCTCGGTGAGCACGATCTGCTGGTAGGCCGAGGTCAGATCGGCGACGACCGGGTCGGCGTAGAGCCGCTGCCGCGACGTCTCGACGATGTCCTGCGCCTGCACCAGCAGCACGGCGAGGACCGTGGCGGCGAGCAACAGCGCCGCCGTGGCGACGGCCCGAGCCCGCACCCCCAGCTGTCCGCGCAGCACGAACGCCGCGACGACGGCCGCGGCCACCAGGTTCACCATGCCGGTGACCGCCGACCCACGGATCTGCCCGACCAGCGGCAGCAGCACGAACGGCCAGGCCAGGCCGCCGACGAGCGCGCCAGCGTAGTCGGCGGCGTTGAGGTCGGCGACCAGCCGCCCCGCGGAGCGCCCGTCGCCCGCGAGCAGCGTCATCAGCAGCGGCACCTCGGCGCCGACCAGGATCCCGATGACGGCGGTGGCGAGCACCAGCACGGCACTGCTCGTGCCGTGGAAGGAGAACGCGACGTAGAGCGCGGTCGCCGACAGCCCGCCGACGACCCCGAGCACGATCTCGATCGCGACGAACGCGGTGGCGGCGTGCGGCAGCAGCGGCTTGGCCGCCAGCGCCCCGACGCCCAGCGCGGCGACGAACCCGGCCACGATCAGCGACGTGACCGCGATCCCGCCGCCCGCGAGGGTGACGGCCAGGGTGAGCAGGACCAGCTCGTAGACCAGCCCGCAGGCCGCGCACACCGCGACCGCGGCGAGGAGCAGCGGGCGGGCGCGTCGTGAGCCCAGGGGCGGCGCGTCGTCGGGGACGGCGAGCACCGGCGGCGCGGTCACGACGCCGCCGCGGGACCGCGCGTCACGGCGCGACCGGTCGGGGCGGCACCGTCACGACAGGGCCGCCGCGTTCACCGCCCCGATCGCGAGCAGGCTCGACCCCACCGCCCACGCCGCGCCGCACATCCGCGGCTCCGTGACCAGGGCCCGCAGATGACCCGGCACGAACGCGTCGAGCAGCCGCAGCGCGACGCCCTGCAGGACCACCCCGAGCAGGCCGTAGACCAGCGAGTCGACCAGGCCCTGGCCCAGCGAGTCGTCACTGGTCAGGATGGCCGTGACGACGATCAGCGCCAGCGCGAGGTGGTTGGACGCGAGCAGGATCGCCGCGTTGGGGTTGCGGTCGGTGTAGACCTGCCTGCGCAGGTTGCCGGGCGTCAGGACGTCGAGCGCGACGAAGCCCAGCGCCAGCACGGCGAAGCCGATGACGAAGTACAGCAGGGTGGCGAGGACGCCCTGGCCGAGCAGGCCGGCGTCCACGGATCCGAACTCCATGGCGAAGATCATCCTCACTTCACGTCGTCGTCGTCATCGTCGGTGGCGGCCGGGGAACCGGGGGTGAATCCCTGGCCGAGGTAGGCGTAGGAGCCGTCGCGGTAGGCCCCGTCGAGGTCCTCGACCCGCACGGTGCTGCCGCCGCTCGCCGGGCTGACCACGACGATGTCGTCGTCGTAGCGCAGGTACTCGCTGCCCGAGTCGCTGGCCTGCGCCGCGGGCGGCACCGCCCCGGCGATCTGCGACGCCGCGGCGGTGGCGGGGGCGGTCGCCAGGTAGGTGCTGGTGTCGCCCGACTCGCTCTGCTCGTCGAAGGTGTCGTCGAGGAAGCTGCGCACGTTCGAGCCTGCGCCGCATCCGGTCAGCAGGGCGAGCGCGACCGCCGCGCCCGCCAGATGTCGCTTCACGGGGTCCACCTGCTCCGCGTCGTCACGATCACGCCCTCCTCGGGTCCGGGGTAGAGGTGCCAGGTGCGCCAGGTCCAGCCGCCGTCGAGCGGGGCGCCGGTGAGTGCGGTGAGCGCCGCGCCGTCACCGGGGAACGCTCCGCACACCCAGGACGCGTCGTCGGTGGCACTGCGCCGAAGCGCCGACGCAGTGGCCGCCAGCTCGGCCGCGGGGACCGTCCGGCTCTCCGACGTCAACCGGTACGCCCCGGCCCGGGCGCTGCGCGGCAGGGGCCGACCGCCTGCGGCGACGGCGTCGCAGGAGACCTGCTCGGTGAGCCGCGCGGAACCCGCGGTCGCCGTGACGGCGTGCGAGGCACCCAGGACGCCGAGGACCAGCCGGGCGTCGCCGTGGGTGAGGACCAGCTCGGCGAGCGTGGGCGGCGCGGGGGCGTCCAGCAGCAGCCCGAGCGCGTCGGCGTCGACGTCGCGCGGCAGCACCCGGAGGCGGTGCAGCGTCATCCTTCGTCTCCCATGATCATGCGGTGCCGGGACCGTACCGGTTGCCGGGGTGATCGTCACCCGTCCGACATCGGGCCGGAACCGTAGTTCCACCACTCCGTGACGCGTGGCAGGGGTGAGCACCTCGCTGGTGGGGTGGCTCTCCGACGAGGTCGCCACGCGACGGACCTGACCGCGACGACCACCTCGCAGAGCGGGTGGTCACCGCGCAGACCGCCGGCGCTCTGCGAGCTCGCCGTGGGTCTGCGCCGTGCGGCCCGCACGCGACGTCACGAGGTGAGCCGGACCGGCGTGCGGTGGAGGTTCAGGCCACCCCGAGCAGTCGCTGGGCCGTGTCCGGGTCGCGGCGGAAGTCGGCGGTCGGGACGCGGTGCACGATCTCGCCGCGGGCCATCACCGCCACCTCGTCGGCCACGCCGAACGCCAGGTGCAGGTCCTGCTCGACGAGCAGCACGGCGACGCCCTCGGCCCGCATCGTCGTGATCACCCCGCCGATCTGCTCGACGATCGCGGGCGCGAGGCCGTCGGACGGCTCGTCGAGCAGCACCAGCCGCGGGTTCGTCAACAGGGCGCGCGCGACCGCGAGCATCTGCTGCTCCCCCCCGGAGAGCTGCCCGGCGAGCTGCCTGCGGCGCTCCCGCAGGCGGGGCAGGAGATCGAGGATGCCGTCGACCGTCCAGGTCCCCTTCCGGGACCGCGACGACAGCGACAGGTGCTCCCCCACCGTCAGCGTCGACCACACGCGGCGCCCCTGCGGCACGAGTGCCACCCCGGCCTTCGCGATGACGTCGGCGCGCCGCCCGGCGACCTCCACCCCGTCGACGGTGATCGAGCCCGACGTCACCGGGACGAGCCCCGCGAGCGTCATGACCAGCGTCGACTTGCCCGCGCCGTTGCGCCCGAGCAGCGCGAGGGTGGCCCCGGCGTCGAGGTCGAGGCCGACACCGCTCAGCACGGTGCTGCGGTCGTAGCCGGACACCAGGTCGCGGACGGAGAGGAACGTCATCGGGTGAACAACTCCTCGCGGCGCCCGGCGCCGAGGTAGGCCTCGCGGACCGCGTCGCTCGCCCGCACGTCGTCCGGGGTGCCCGAGAGCAGCACCCGGCCCAGGTGCAGCACGGTGACGGAGTCGGCGAGGGCGAACACCAGGTCCAGGTCGTGCTCGACGAACAGCACGGTGATCTCCGCGGGCAGCCCGGCGAGCAGCTCCACGAGCCGCGACCGCTCGGCGGGCGACATCCCCGCGGCCGGCTCGTCGAGCAGGAACAGCGACGGCCGGCAGGCGAGCGCGAGCGCCACCTCCAGCTGCTTGCGCTCCCCGTGCGAGAGCGACGGGACGCTGGTGGCGCCGCGCCCGACGAGACCGACGTCGGCGAGCAGCTCCTCGGCCCGTTCCCGCAGCTCGGGGCGGCGGCGGGGCCACGGGGCGATCCTGGACCCGTCGTGGCGGCGCAGCGCGAGCGTCAGGGTCTCGACCGCCGTCATCGACGTGAAGAGGCTGGAGTGCTGCAGCGTCTGGCTCATCCCGAGCCGGCTGCGCTTCACCTCGGACAGGCCGGTGACGTCGCGCCCGGCGAGCTCGATCCGGCCGGTGTCGGCCGTCATCGTGCCGGTGACCAGCTTGAAGAACGTCGACTTCCCGGCCCCGTTCGGCCCGATCAGCGCGTGCCGGGCGCCGGGCTCGACCACGAGGTCGACGGCGTCGACGGCCTGCAGCGCGCCGAACGCACGGCCGACGCCGGTGCAGGTCAGGGCACTCATGATCTCCTCCGCAACAGCCCGGCCGCACCGCGCGGCAGCAGGTAGACCACGGCCACGAACACCACGCCCAGCACCAGCGGGCCGTGCCCGTCGAGCGTGGGGCCCAGTGCGTCGCGGACGACGACGACGAGCGCCGCACCCAGGCACGCCCCCCACAGCGACCCCGCCCCGCCGATGACGACGGCGAGCAGCATCAGCGAGGAGATGAGGAACCCGACGTCGGCGGTGGACACCAGCCGCTGCTGCGCGACGAGCAGCGAGCCCGCCACCCCCGCGACGCCGCCGGCGAGCACGAACACCGCGTACTTGTAGAGCGAGGTGGAGTACCCGAGTGCGCGCATCCGCGGCTCGTTGTCGCGGATGCCGCGCAGCGCGTCCCCGAACGGCGACCGCGCCACGACCCAGACCAGCGCGAACCCGAGCACGAACACCAGGAGCACATACCAGTAGGTGAACCCCGCGTTGGCCAGCGGCTCGCCCGCCACCCGCACCGCGGGGATCCCGGTGAGGCCGTTCGCGCCGCCCGTCACCGACTCCCAGGTGTTGGCGACCTGCCCGACCAGCTCGCCGATCGCGAGCGTCAGCATGAGGAAGAAGACACCGGCCGACCGGACGGTGATCCAGCCGGTCAGCGCGGCCGCCAGCGCCCCGACGCCCGCGCCGACGAGGAGCGGGACCGGCGCCTCGGCCGTGACGTGGATCGACACCCACCCCGCCGCGTACGCCCCGGAGCCGAAGTAGGCCGCGTGCCCGAGCGAGGGCAGCCCGGTGACGCCGACGAGCAGGTCGAGGCTCACCGCGAACAGGGCGAACACCAGCACCCGGCTCAGCGTCGTGGTGGCGAACGGGGCCAGGAACAGCGGCGCCGCGGCCAGCACGACCAGTACCGCGATCGCCACCCAGCGGCCGTAGCCCCGGCGGCGCACGACCTCGGTCGGGACGACCGACGACTCGACGGCGGTCACCGCGCCACCGCCCGCGTCCCGAACAGCCCCTGCGGCCGCAGCACCAGCACCAGGGCCAGCGCCCCGAACAGCACGAACGACGCGAAGTCCGGCAGCAGCACGCGCCCGACGGTGTCGATCTGCCCGATCACCAGCGCCCCGACCAGCGCACCGCGCACGGATCCGAGCCCGCCGATCACGACGACGACGAGCGCGAGGATCAGCACGGTGGCGTCGAGGCCGGGGCGGGCGCCGTAGATCGGCCCGCCCAGCACGCCCGCGACCGTCGCCAGCACCGACCCGACCGCGAACACCGCCCCCTTCACGAGCCGGTTGTCGATCCCGAGCGTCGCCACCATCTCCCGGTCGGCGACGGTGGCCCGCACCAGCGCGCCGACCCGCGTCCGGTCGACGACGAGGTAGACGGCGAGCGCGAGCACCGCCCCGATGACGATGATCAGCAGGCGGTAGGTCGGGTACACCGCGCCGAGCACCGACACCGACCCGTCGAGCCCCGGCGGGGCCGCGGCCGAGAGCGGGTCGTCGCCGAACACGATGATCAGCAGCTCCGCGGCGATCAGGGCGACGCCGAGCGTGAGCAGCGCCTGGTCGAGGTGCGAGCGCTTGCGCAGCGGCTCGGTCATCAGCGACAGCAGCACGCCCGCCACCAGCCCGCCGAGCGCGGCGAGCCCGAGCGCACCGAGGAACCCGCCCCAGCTGCCCGCGAGGGTCGCCCCGAGGTAGGCCCCGAGCAGGAACAGCGCCCCGTGCGCGAGGTTGAGGACGTCCATCATCCCGAAGACGAGCGAGAGCCCGACGGCGAGGATGAACAGCAGGAACCCGATGGCGAACCCGTTGAGGATGCTGACCAGCACGCGCTCAGCCCGGCTGGCTCTGCTGGCCGAGGTCCTCGACGACCGCGTTGACCAGCGTGCCGCCCGCGTCCTGCACGCTGCGCAGGTAGATGTTCTGCCGCGGGGTCTGGCCGTCGAACTCCCAGGTGCCGCGCGGGCTGTCGTCGACGGCGCCGATGCCGCCGAGCGCCGTGGCGAGCGCGTCGCCGTCGAGTGCGGTGGCCGAGGCGAGGGCGCGGTTCAGGACGTTCGCCGCGTCCCAGGTCTGCACGGAGAACGTGCTCGGCGCCTCGCCGTACGCGGCGGTGTAGGACTCGACGAACGCGGTGTTGGCCGGGTTGTCGAGCTGGTCGGTGTAGTGCAGCGTCGTCTGTACGCCGAGCGCGGCCTGGCCCTGCTGGGCCAGCACGTTGCCCTCGGTGAGGAAGCCCGAGCCGTAGAGCGGGATCGACGCCGAGAGCCCGAACTGCGCGTACTGCTGCACGAAGGTGATCGCCTCGGCGCCGGAGAAGAAGCAGAAGGTGGCCTTCGCGCCGGAGGCCTGGATCGTCGAGAGGAACGGCTGGTAGTCCGACGTGGTGCCGAACGGGGGCTTCGCCTCTCCTGCGATCGTGCCGCCACCCGCGGTGTAGGCGGCCTTGAAGCCCTCGATGACCTCGGTGCCCGCCGCGTAGTCGGGGGCGATCAGGAAGACGCCCTCGGCGAAGCCCGTCTCGGCCAGGTGCGTGCCCATCGCGGCCGCGATCTGCGCGTTGGTGAACGAGGTGCGCCAGATGTAGGGGGTGCGGTCCGGGCCGGTCAGCGCGCCCGCGCCCGCGTTGGTGACGATGAGCAGCTTCTTCGACTCCGTCAGCAGGTCCTTGACCCCGAGTGCGGTGGCCGAGTTGACCAGGCCCACCACGACGTCGACGTTGTCCTGCTGGATGACCCGCTGCACGGCCGGGACACCGGTCTGCGGGTTCTCCCCCTCGTCGACGGCGACGGTCTCGACGGTGTAGTCGCCGAACTTCCCGCCGTTGGCGTCGAGCCACAGGTTCCAGCCGCGGGTCATGTCCTCGCCGAGTGCCGCGTAGACGCCGGACTGCGGCACGACCAGGCCGACCTTGATCGCACCCCCGCCACCGCCGGCGGCCGGGGCCGCACCGCCGCCACCGACGCTGCTGCCGCACGCGGAGAGGACAGGCAAGGCCGCCGCGGCCCCGAACAGACTCAGCAGACGACGGCGGGTGAGGGCGGGGTGCTCCATGTCGGGACTCCTCGGTGAGTGACCGGTGGTGGGACGTTCTACAAAGGGGGAGCGAACCGGACGGATCGTGTAGTGCTGACTCCAGCTTGTCAACGGATCGCGTGACGACCGGGACCCGATCGTGACGGACTACTGTGCTCTCGTGGACGTCCTCGACAACTACTCAGGTCACACCGATCCCGGCGGCCCCGCGGCCCGGCGCGAGCTCGAGGCGCTGACCGTCACCAAGCTCTCCGTCGGCCCGATGGACAACAACGCCTTCCTCCTGGTCTGCCGGGCCACGAACGAGGCGCTGCTGCTCGACGCGGCCAACGACGCGGAACGGCTGGCCGACCTGATCGGCGCGGGCGACGACCGGCCGGTGCTGCACACGCTGGTCACCTCGCACCGCCACGCCGACCACTGGCAGGCCCTCGGCGCGGTCGCGGGCATGTTCCAGCCGCACCTGATCGCCCACCCGATCGACGCCCCCGAGCTGCCGATCCCGATGGACGAGCTCGTCGAGCACGGAGACACGATCCGGTTCGGGCGCATCGAGCTCGAGGTCATCCACCTGCGCGGGCACACGCAGGGCTCGATCGCGCTGCTCTACCGCGGTGCCGACCACCCGCACCTGTTCAGCGCCGACTCGCTGTTCCCCGGCGGCCCCGGCCGTACCTGGTCCGAGCCCGACTTCTGGTCGCTGGTGGCCGACCTCGAGGCCCGCGTCTTCGACGTCCTGCCCGACGACACCTGGGTCTACCCCGGCCACGGCGACGACACGACGCTCGGCAAGGAGCGCCCGTCGATCCCGGACTGGAAGTCCCGGGGCTGGGTCGACGAGAGCTGACGACCCCGCGCGCACCCTCCGTCCCGACGCGCACCCTCGACGGTGCGCGGGGCGGCCGGGGGTGCGCGTGAGCCGGCCACACCGGGTGATCCGCGGCCGCCGCGAACGGCAACAGGTCGGCAACACCCTCGTCATCCGGACTGCGCAGTCTTCCCTTTCCACTGATCGGGAAGGACCCTGCACGGATGGTCTGGGCACGGATGGGTCGGGCGCGCACCGCGCTGAGCGCGGTGGCCGCGTTCGCGCTGCTGGTCGGGGTGTGGGAGCTGGCGAAAGCGGTGCTGCCCGACGCCGGGGTGAGCATCGGCGACACGCGGGTCCTCCCCCGCACCGACGACGCGGCGATGCCGCACGTGTGGACGGTGCTGACCCGGTTGGCCGAACCCGAGGTGGCGGGGGCGGCGGCGCAGCGGACGGTCGGTGAGGCCGTCGCGTCCGGCGCGGTGTTCACGCTCGGGCTGGCCCTCGGCGGGCTCGTCATCGGCGGTCTGCTCGGATCGGCGCTGGCCCTGGCGATGGCCCGGTTCGGGCTGTTCGAGCGCGCGCTGCTGCCCTGGGTCGTGCTGTCGCAGACCGTGCCGCTCATCGCGATCGCGCCACTGGTCGCCGGATGGGGCGGGAAGATCGCGATCTTCGGTCAGCCGTGGCAGCCCTGGACCAGCGTCATGGTCATCTCCTCCTACCTGGCGTTCTTCCCGATAGCGGTCGGGATGCTGCGCGGGCTGACCTCACCGCGCTCCGCCGACGTCGAGCTGTTCCGGTCGCTGGCCGCGGGTTGGTGGACGACGCTGCTCCGGCTCCGGCTGCCCGCGTCGGTGCCGCACGTGCTGCCCGCGGTGCGGCTCGCGGCGGCCGCGGCCGTCGTCGGCGCGATCGTCGCGGAGATCTCCACCGGCACCCGCGGCGGCGTCGGGCGGCTGATCATCGAGTACGCGCAGTCGGCGACGGGTGACCCGTCGCGGATGTACACCGCGATCCTCGGGGCCGCCGTGCTCGGGCTCGTCGCGGCCGCGGCCGTCGGGCTGCTGGACCTCGGGCTGCGCCGCTACCGCGGGAACACGGCGTGAGCGGGCCCGCCGTCGAACTGGTCGGCATCGACAAGGACTTCGGGCCGGTCCGCGCACTGGACGGCATCGAGCTGACGATCGCTGCGGGCGAGTTCGTGTCGCTGATCGGGCCGTCGGGGTGTGGGAAGTCGACGCTGCTGCGCGTCGTCGCCGACCTGGAGCAGCCGAGCACCGGGACCGTGCGTGTCAGCGGCAAACCCGCCGGGCGGGCCCGCCTCGACCAGGACTACGGCATCGCGTTCCAGCAGGCCGGGCTGCTCGAGTGGCGCAGCGTCGCGGAGAACGTCGAGCTGCCGCTGCACGTGCACGGGGTGCCGAAGGCGGAGCGCCGGGCGCGGGCCGCGGAGCTGCTGGAGATGGTGGGGCTGACGGAGTTCGCGCGGTCGCGGCCCGGGGAGCTCTCGGGCGGGATGCAGCAGCGTGTCGCGATCGCCCGCGCGCTCGCACCGAAGCCGTCGCTGCTGCTGATGGACGAGCCCTTCGGGGCCCTGGACGAGATGACGCGCGAGCGGATGCAGGCCGAGCTGCTGCGGATCGCGGGCGAGACCGGTGCCGCGGTGCTGTTCGTGACGCACTCGATCCCCGAGGCCGTGGTGCTGTCGGACCGGGTGGTCGTCATGTCGCCGCGGCCGGGGCGGATCACCGGGATCGTCACCGGCCGGCGACCGGGCACCGGCACCGACCTCGCCCCCGACGACGTCGAGGACGTCCGGGAGTCCGCCGCGTTCTTCACCGCGATCACCGACGTGCGCGAGGCGCTGCGCAAGGGGCACGAGTGAGGAACCGGCTGTGAGGAACTGGTGGCCGCCACTCGCGTTCGGCGCGGCCGTTCTCGTGCTCTGGCAGGTGCTCGTCACCGCGCTGTCCGTGCCGTCGTTCCTGCTCCCCTCCCCCACCGCGATCGCCGGGCAGGTCGGTGCGCAGTTCGGCGTCATCGTCCCCACCGCGTCGGTGACGGGCGGCAACGCGCTCGCCGGGCTCGTCGCCGGTTTCGTGCTCGGGGTGGCCCTCGCCCTGCTCGCCGCCCGGTCGAGGCTGGTCCAGGAACTGGCGACGCCGGTGGTCCTGGCCGCGAGCGCGGTGCCGATCGTCGCGCTCGCCCCGGTCTTCACGACGATGTTCGGCTCGACGACGGAGGTGCCGCGGCAGCTCGTCGTCACCGTGGTCGTCGTGGTGCCGGTGTTCGTCTCGACCGCCCGCGGGCTGCGCCAGGTCCAGCCGGTGCACGCCGACCTGATGACGGCGCTCGCCGCGACACCGTGGCAGGCCTCGCGGTTCGTGCGGCTGCCCGGCGCGGTCCCCCACATCGTCACCGGGCTGCGCCTGGCCGCCCCGGCCGCGGTGATCGCGTCGATCGTCGCCGAGTACTTCGGCGGTCCGCAGAACGGGCTGGGCAGCCGGATCTCCTCGGCCGCGGCCAACACCGCGTACGCGCGGGCGTGGGCGTTCGTCGTCGCGGCGATCGTGCTCGGCCTGCTGTTCCACCTCGCCGGGCTGCTCCTGGAGCGGCTCGCCACCCGGACCCCCCGCCCAGCCCGATCCCCTGCCTGAAGGAGACGCTCGTGTTCCGTCGAAGGTTCCTGGTGGCCGCCGCCGCCGCACTCGCACTCACGGCCTGTTCCACGGTCGCCGAGCCCACGACCCCCGCCGCCGAGGGTGGGCTGACGCCGGTGAAGCTGCAGTTGCAGTGGTTCACGCAGGGCCAGTTCGCCGGGTACCTCGCCGCCGTCGACCAGGGCTTCTACCAGGCCCAGGGCCTCGACGTGGAGATCCTGGAGGGCGGGGTCGACATCGTCCCGCAGACCGTGCTCGCGCAGGGCCAGGCCGACTTCGCGATCGCCTGGGTGCCGAAGGCGCTCGCGTCGCGGGAGCAGGGTGCCGGGATCACGAACGTCGCACAGGTGTTCCAGCGCTCGGGCACCTACCAGGTGTCCTTCGCGGACGCCGGCATCACCTCGCCCGCCGACCTGCGCGGCAAGCGCGTCGGCAACTGGGGCTTCGGCAACGAGTTCGAGCTGTTCGCGGGCATGACCGCCGCGGGGCTGGCCCCGGCCGCCGACGTGAGCCTGGTGCAGCAGCAGTTCGACATGCAGGCCCTGCTCTCCGGTGAGATCGACGCCGCGCAGGCCATGTCCTACAACGAGTACGCGCAGGTCCTGGAGGCGACGAACCCGGCGACGGGCGCGCTCTACCAGCCGTCGGACTTCTCGGTGATCAACTGGGAGGACCAGGGAACCGCGATGCTGCAGGACGCGATCTGGGCCAACACCGAGCGCCTCGCCGACCCCGCCTACCAGGACACGACGACGAGGTTCGTCGCCGCGTCGCTGCAGGGCTGGGCCTACTGCCGCGACAACGTCGAGTCCTGCCGCGACATCGTCGTGGCCGCCGGATCGACGCTGGGCGCGAGCCACCAGCTGTGGCAGATCAACGAGGTGAACAAGCTGATCTGGCCGGCCCCCGCGGGCGCGGGCACGATCGACTCCGCCGCGTGGGCGCGCACGGTCCAGGTGGCGCGCACCGCGGTCAACGCCGACGGCCAGACCGTGATCACAGCCGACCCGGACGCCGACGCGTACACCAACACCTACGTCGAGCAGGCGCTGGAGCAGCTGCGGGCCGAGGGCGTCGACGTCGAGGGCACGTCGTACACCCCGACGGAGGTCACGCTCAACGCCGGCGGCAGCTGACGGGCGACGGCGTTCACCCACCACTAGAGTGGGTGAACGCCGGTCGGGCCGGTCGTGTCCATCCGCTGTCCGCCGCGCGTGATGGCCCGCGTACGGGCGGGTACAGGGACGTCATGAGCCGCCGTCATCTCAGGTACGTGCTGCGTGGTGCCGTGGCGCTGCTCTCGGTGGCCGTCCTGGCCACCACCGGCTACAGCTGGTCGGTCTACCGGCAGGTGTCCGACACGCTCGTCACCAGCGAGGCACTCGGGGAGCAGGCACCGGCCGGGCTGGAGTCGGCGTTCACCGCCCTGCTCGTCGGGATCGACTCCCGCACCGACGCGTCGGGCGACCCGCTGCCCCCCGCGGTGCTCGCGGAGCTGCGGGCCGGCGAGGACGAGGGCCAGTTCAACACCGACACGATCATCCTGCTGCACGTCCCCACGGGCTCGACCGCGAGCGCGTCGGCGGTGTCGATCCCGCGCGACTCCTTCGTCGAGGTCGCGGGCGGGCTCGGCCGGCACAAGGTCAACGCCGCCTACCGGCGCGGGATGGCCGCCGCCGAGGACGAGCTGACGGCGCAGGGGCTGACCGGCCCGGCGCTCGAGCGCGCCACCCGCGAGGCCGGGCGCCGGACGCTCGTCGACACCGTGGAGGCGCTCACCGGCGTCACCGTCGACCACTTCGCGGAGATCAACCTCGCCGGATTCGTCGAGATCACCGAGGCGATCGGCGGAGTGCCCGTCTGCCTCAACGATGCCGTCCGGGAGCCGCGGTCGGGCGTCGACCTGCCGGCGGGGCCGCAGGTCGTCAGCGGGGGCGACGCGCTCGCGTTCGTCCGCCAGCGACACGACCTGCCCGACGGCGACCTCGACCGTGTCACCCGCCAGCAGGCCTTCCTCGCGGGACTCGCCCGCACGGCGCTGGGGACGGGGGCACTGGCCGACCCCGCACGCGTCGACGCGCTGGTCGGCGCCGTCACCCGCTACGTCGTGCTCGACCGCGGCTGGGACCTCGACCGGCTCCTCGCCCAGCTGCGCCGCGCGTCCGGCGGCGACCTCACCTTCCGCACGATCCCGACCGGGCGACCCGACGTGGACACCCCCGTCGACGGGGTGGCCGTCGAGATCGACCCCGACGCCGTGCGCACGTTCGTGACAGGCCTGTTCGACCCGGACACGGTGCGCGAGCGCCTGGCCGCGCCACTGACCGACGACGCCGCGCCCACCACCGTCCGGGCCCGCCCGGTGCCGCTGACGACCCCCTCCCCCACCACTCCGACCAGCACCACGACCACCACTCCGACCACCACCCCGACCACCACCACCGAACGCCCGATCACCGCGGCGACCGTGCCCTGCGTCGACTGAGGTGACCGGCACGGGACACTGTCGCGCGTGGTCGACTCCTTCCCCCGCCGCCAGGCCCGCACCCGTCGCTTCACCCTCGGCGCCCCTCGTGGCGTGACCATCTCCCCGGACGGCAGGCGCGTGGCGTTCCTGCGCAGCCGGGGCGGCACCGACCCGGTCACCTGCCTCTGGACCCTCGACGCCGCCACCGGGGAAGAACGCCTGGTCGCCGACGCGCGGCTGCTCGGAGAGAACGGCGACCTGCCGCCCGAGGAGCAGGCCCGGCGCGAGCGCAGCCGCGAGCAGGCGGGCGGGATCGTCGGATACTCCACCGACCGCGCGGTGGCGGTCGCGGCGTTCGCACTGGCCGGGCGGCTGCACGTCGCCGACCTCGCGGGCGGCGCCGCGCCGCGCGCGCTCCCGTCCCCCGGTGGCGTCATCGACCCGCACCCGGACCCGCTCGGCCGCCGCATCGCCTACGTCGGCGGCGGCGCCCTGCACGTCCACGACCTGGCGTCGGGATCGACCACCACCCTCGCCCAGCCGGAGGGCCCGGACGTCACCTACGGGCTCGCCGACTTCGTCGCGGCCGAGGAGATGGGCCGGATGCGCGGTTTCTGGTGGTCGCCCGACGGCGACCGGCTCGCCGTCGCGCGCGTCGACAGCGCGGCGGTCCAGCGCTGGCACATCGCCGACCCGGAGAACCCCGCACGCACCCCCTCGGTCGTCGCCTACCCCGCCGCGGGCACCGCGAACGCAGTCGTGACACTGGAGATCATCGGCCTCGACGGCACGCGCGTCCCGGTGCGGCTCGGCGACGACGAGTACCTCGTGCAGGTGGCCTGGAGCGTGCACGGCCTGCTCGTCACCACCGCCCCGCGCGACCAGACCGCGCTGCGCACCGCACTCGTCGACCCCCTCGGCGGTACCGCGACGCGGCTGCACGAGCAGACCGACCCGGCATGGGTCGACATCGTCCCCGGCGTGCCCGTGCACACCGCCTCCGGCGCACTGGTCACGGTCGAGTCCCGCGAGGACGCGCACCGGCTCGTCGTCGACGGTGTCGCCGTGACACCGCCCGCGGTGCAGGTGCGCGAGGTCGTCGACGTCGACGAGGACGTGGTGCTGTTCCGCGCGAGCACCGACCCCGTGTCGGTGGGGTTGTGGACGTGGGACCGCGACGGGCTCGTCGAGGTCGCGACGAGCCCCGGTGTGCACGCGGGGCGGCGCGCGGGTGGCACGACCGTCGTCACGAGCGGGGACCTGAGATCCGACGGGGCCCGCACGGTCGTACACCGCGGCGAGAACGAGTTCGCGATCACCTCGCTGGCCGAGTCCCCCGGCCTGGAGCCGTCGGTCGCGCTGTTCGAGGTGGGTGAGCGCGGGCTGCGCACCGCGGTGCTGCTGCCGTCGTGGCACACACCCGGCACGAAGCTGCCGGTGTTGATGGACCCCTACGGCGGCCCGCACGCCCAACGCGTCACCGCACTGCGCGCCGCCCACCTGACCAGCCAGTGGTTCGCCGACCAGGGCTTCGCCGTCGTCGTCGTCGACGGGCGGGGCACGCCCGGGCGCGGGCCGGAGTTCGAGCGCGCCGTGCACGGAGACCTCGCGACACCCGTCCTGGAGGACCAGGTCGACGCCCTGCACGCCGTCGCCGCGTCCCTGCCCGACCTCGACCTCACCCGCGTCGGCATCCGCGGCTGGTCCTTCGGCGGCTACCTCGCCGCGCTCGCCGTGCTGCGCCGCCCGGACGTCTTCCACGCCGCGGTCGCGGGCGCGCCCGTCACCGACTGGGGGCTCTACGACACGCACTACACCGAGCGCTACCTCGGCCACCCCGCGCAGCGCCCCGACGCCTTCGCGCACTCGTCGCTGATCGCGGACGCGCCGTCGCTGTCGCGCCCGCTGCTGCTGGTGCACGGGCTCGCCGACGACAACGTGGTCGCGGCGCACACGCTGCGGCTGTCCTCGGCGCTGCTGGCCGCCGGGCGTCCGCACAGCGTGCTGCCGCTGTCCGGCGTCACGCACATGACTCCGCAGGAGGTCGTCGCGGAGAACCTGCTGCTGCTCCAGGTGCAGTTCCTGCGTAGGGCACTCGGCGTGACGAACGGCGGGTGAACGGGTCCCTTTCCTCCCCGTTACGGGTGAGCGTCCGGCACGTCGACCTCCCGAGTGCTACGCAGGGTCAGCAGTGCGAGAGGATCCCCCGCGTGCGGGACAAGCGGGGCATCGACCCGGAGGCCACGACGGGCATCGGCGCGCCGACGCCGGACGACGCGACGGTGGCTCTCACCGCCCGGGCCCCGGCCCGACCCGACCTGCCCCCCGGACGCGAGCCACCCACCCGCGCGGTGCCGGTGCGGCCCGTGGGCCCGGCCCCGGCGCAGCAGCGTCCCGGCCGGTCCGGGGCCCCGCAGCCGGGCGGGCGTCCCGCGTCCGCGGTCCCGGCCCCCCGCACGACCGGATCGCGTTCCCGGACGCCCGTTCCCCCCACCCCCGACCGGCACCGTCGCGCCATCCCGGCCCTGCGCGCGCCCATGGCCCCGGAGACCACGGCGCTGCGCCCGGCCCCGGTGCCGCCCGAGCCCCCCTCACATCCGGAGAGCGCCGGAGGTCCGGCGGGCCGCGGCCGCCCGGGACGTCCCGCCCGACCGGAGGGCCCGGCCCGTCACGGAGGTCCTGTCCGGGTCGACGGTCCTGTCCGGGTCGACGGTCCTGTCCGTTCCGAGGTCGCGGACCGGCCGGACATCCCCGCCCAGCGGGGCCGCCCGGCCGCGCCCTCCCGGCCGCGTCGGCGCTCGCGCCGCCCGGTGGCACTGGCCGCCGCGGCGGCCGTGGTCGCGGGAGGGGTGGCGTGGGCGGTGCTGGCAATGACCGGGTCGGAGCCGGTGGCCGCCCCCGCGATCCCGGGCACGTCGGTCGTCCTGCGCCACGCCGCCGCCCTCGACACCGCCGCTGTGGCCTACCGCGACTTCGTCGTCGCCGAGGCCGACGCCCTGCGCGACCGCACCGCCGACCTGGTCGGCGCGGCGAAGGCGGGTCGGGTCACGCTCGCCCAGGACCGCTACCCGCTCGCCCGCGCGCACTGGGAGCGCATCCAGGTCGCCACCGAGGCCGTCACCGGCCCCGACGGCGAGGAACTCGGCGCCGCGATCGACGGCCAGGGCGTCGGGATGGAGCCCGGGGAGGAGTTCACCGGGTTCCACCGCCTCGAGCGCGACCTCTGGGCCGACGGCCTGCAGCCCGACACCCGGGCGATCGCCGACCGGTTGCTCGCCGACGTCACCACGCTCGCCGCCGGGGCCCCGGCGCTCCAGCTGACCGGGCACGACATGTGCACCAGTGCGAAGGAGCTCGTCGACTTCGCGGTCGTCACCGCGCTGTCCGGCCGCGAGAACCGCTTCGCCGGCACCGACGTCGCCGACCTCGCGGCGCGCGTCGAGGGGTCGCGGGCGGCGGTGGAGCCGCTGCGGGCGCTGCTCACCGAGGTCGACCCGGCGCTGCTCGCCACGCTCGACCGCCGCTTCGCCGAGACCCTCGACGTCCTCGACCGCTTCCGCACCGGCGACACCTACCGCCTCTGGACCGACATGTCCCCCGCCGACCTCAAGGCCGTCGCCGACGCCCTCGACTCGCTCGGCGAGCCGGTCAGCCGCGTGGGCGGGACGGTGCTGATCTGATGCCGAGGATCAACCGCCGCACCCTGTTCGGCCTGGCCGGGGCCGGTGCAGCCGCCGCGGCGGGGGCCGGCGCGGTGCTCGCCGCCGACCACCTCACGCCCCCGGGCACCGACGCCGTCGTGCCGTTCCGGGGCGCACGGCAGGCCGGGATCACGACGGCCGCGCAGGACCACCTGTACTTCGTCGCCCTCGACGTCACGACGACCGACCGCGCCGAGCTCGTCGACCTGCTGCAGCGCTGGACGCTGGCCGCGGAGCGGCTGACGACGGGTGCCGAGGTCGCGGTCGACGGCGCGATCGGCGGGCACCCCGAGGCTCCGCCGGAGGACACCGGCGAGGCACTGGGCCTGCCGCCCGCCCACCTGACGCTGACCTTCGGCGTCGGGCCCACCCTGTTCACCCGCGACGGCGTCGACCGGTTCGGGATCGCCGACCGGCGGCCCCCGAAGCTGATCGACCTGCCGGAGTTCGCCGGCGACGCGATCGAGGCCGGGCGCAGCGACGGAGACCTGTGCATCCAGGCCTGCGCCGACGACCCCCAGGTCGCGGTGCACGCCGTCCGCAACCTGATCCGCATGGGCTTCGGCACCACGGCCGTGCGCTGGGCGCAGATGGGCTACGGGCGCACGTCGTCGACCGTGGTCGGGCAGGCCACGCCGCGCAACATGTTCGGCTTCAAGGACGGCACCGCGAACATCACCGCCGAGGACACCGACGGTCTGGTCCGGCACATCTGGGCGGGCGCCGAGGACGGCCCGGGGTGGATGACCGGCGGGAGCTACCTCGTGGCGCGCCGCATCCGGATGGCGATCGAGCCGTGGGACCGCACGTCGCTCGTCGAGCAGGAGGAGATCGTCGGGCGCTACAAGGGCACCGGCGCGGCCTGGGGGCCACCGACGAGTTCGCCGACGTCGACTTCACCGCCGTCCGCCCCGACGGGGAGCCGATGGTCGGGATCGACTCGCACGTCCGCCTCGCCCACTCCTCGACACTGGGCGGGGTGCGGATCCTGCGCCGCGGCTACAACTTCATCGACGGCGTCGACGCCGAGGGGCACCTCGACGCGGGACTGTTCTTCATCTGCTTCGTCCGCGACCCCGGGGCCCAGTTCGTGCCGATGCAGCAGGCGCTGTCGACGCGCGACGTGATGATGGAGTACCTGGTGCACACCAGCTCAGCACTGTTCGCCTGCCCGCCCGGGGTGGGCACCGGCGACCACTGGGGACGCAGCCTGTTCGCGTAGTCAGTGCTGGTGCGCGTGGGCGTAGACGTGGTCCGGGGCGTCCGGGTCCGGCCCGCCCGCGCCGTCGGCGGTGCGCCGGTCGCGGCGCCACTCGACCACCGCCACCGCGAGCGCGACGACCACCGCGGCCGCCGCCGCACCGATCGCGGCCGCCACCGCGGCCTGCTGGTTCTGACTCGAAGCGGCGAGCACGGCGTAGAACAGCCCGGCCAGCCCGGCGGTGCCGATCGCCGAGCCGATGCGCTGCCCGGTCTGCAGCGCCCCGCCCGCCGACCCGGCCATCCGCACCGGCACGCAGCGCAGCGTCATCGTGGTGTTCGGCGGGATCACCCAGCCCCCGCCGATGCCGGCGACCAGCAGCGGGGCGATCCCGGCGACCCCGGCCACCGTCGGGTCGACGAGCAGCAGCACCAGCGCGGTGGCGCCCAGGCCGACGACCACCAGGCTCAGCCCCAGCACCGTCAGCAGGCGGCCCAGCCGGGCCACCAGCCGTCCGCCGATCACCGCCGACGCCGCCGACCCCAGCGCGAAGGGCGTGACGGCGAGACCCGACTGCAGCGGCGTGTACCCGAGGCCGGTCTGGAAGAACAGCGCCAGCACCAGCCAGATCCCGCTGAACCCGACGATGTACGCGGTGCCCAGCGCGGCCCCCGAGGCGTACCCGGCGGTGTGGGTGAGCAGCCGGATGTCGAGCAGCGGCTCGCGGTCGCGGTCGATCAGGCGGCGCTCCCACCGCACGAACCCGGCGAGCAGCACCGCGCCCACCCCGAACAGCCACCAGAGCCGTCGCAACCCGTCGGCCTCGGCCTCCACCAGCGGGAGCAGGAACGCGAGCACGCCGCCGCCGAGCAGCCCGACGCCGACGAGATCGACGTGTCCGCGCGGGCCCGGCTCGGTACGCGGGATCAGCCGCGCGGCCAGCACCAGCGCCACGACCCCGATCGGCAGGTTGACGAAGAAGATCCACCGCCAGCCCTCGGCCTCCCCGGCCAGCGCCAGGATCACCCCGCCGACGACGGGACCCACGGCCGTCGAGATGCCGACGGTGGCGCCGAAGAACCCGAACGCCCGCCCGCGCTCCGCGCCGGAGAACAGCTGCTGGATCAGCGCGGAGTTCTGCGGGGCGAGCGCCCCGGCCGCCAACCCCTGCAGCAACCGGGCGACGATCAGCAGCTCGGTGGTCGGCGCCGCCCCGGCCAGGCCGCTGAACAGCACGAACGCCCCCAGCGCGCCGAGGAACATCCGGCGCCGCCCGATGGCGTCCCCGAGCCGACCGGCGGGCACCAGGGCCAACCCGAACGCGAGCGCGTACCCCGACACCACCCACTGCGCACCGGCCGGTGTGGTGCCCAGGCCCTCCTGCAGCGACGGGAGCGCGACCGACACGATGCTCACGTCGAGCAGGCTCATGAACCCGGCGACGAGGGTGACCGACAGTGCCTTCCAGCGGCGGGGGTCGGGCCGGGGTTCGGTCACCCGCCCTGTCTACCCCTGCGCCGGGCCTCTGGCAGGCTGACCGTCCGCACATCACCAGACACGAGAGGACCACCGTGGCACCGCAGAAGCCCGAGGTCGACCCGCACGACGGGCCCGCCCCCACCGACCTCCTCATCACCGACCTCACCGTCGGGGACGGCGCCGAGGCCCGCGCCGGGCAGAACGTCGAGGTGCACTACGTCGGCGTCGCGCACTCCAGCGGCGAGGAGTTCGACGCCTCCTGGAACCGTGGCTCGACGTTCCGCTTCCCGCTCGGCGCCGGGCGCGTCATCGGGGGCTGGGACCAGGGCGTCGTCGGCATGAAGATCGGCGGGCGGCGGCGCCTGGTGATCCCCCCGCACCTGGGCTACGGCGACCGCGGAGCCGGCGGCGCCATCAAGGGCGGCGAGACGCTGATCTTCGTCGTCGACCTGCTGGGCGTCTCCTGACCCCACGCGTCCCGGTTGCCCACCGGCGCGGGCCATCCGTGCCGGTGGGCCGGACCGCTTGTCGGGTGACCCCGGGTCGGCGCACCATGGCGCCGTGAACGTCGACTGGACCGCCTGGCTGATCGGGCTGGCCGTCGCCGCCGCGGTCTGGCTCCTGCTGTGCGGGGCGATGATCCTGCTGGCCCGCAGGTTGCCACCGGGCCTGCTGCGCGACATCGCGGAGTTCCTGCCGGCCTGCGTCACGACCGCCCGGCGGCTGCGCCGCTCACCCGACGTGCCGCGGCGGGCGAAGATCGCGCTGCTGGTGGCCGTCATCTGGGTGGTCTCCCCGATCGACCTGCTGCCCGAGTTCCTGCCGGTGATCGGGCCGCTCGACGACGTCGTCGCCGTGGTGCTGCTGCTGCGCTACGCCGCGCGGTCGATCCCCCGCGCACAGCTCGTCGCGGCCTGGCCCGCCGAGCTCCGCCTGCTCGAACGCCTCCTCGACGGCCGTCGCCGGGTCGACCCGGACCCGACCGCACGGTAGGCGTCCGGCGCGTGACGCACGTAACATCGGGCGGAGGGGGCGAGAGCGATCGAGCAGACGACGCGATGTGCCCCGTCCGCGGTGCGACCACGACGGATCCACGCGCGCTCGAGCCGGGAGGGTTCCCGGAGGACTGAGGACGCCGAGTCATGATCACCGGATACGGCCATTTCGCGCAGCTCGCCGACTCGTTGCAGTGGGACGAGGCGGACATCGACTTCTCGGCCGACCGGGAGGCATGGCCGCAGCTCACCGTGGCCGAGAACGAGAACATCCTCGGGCTGCTCGCCGGTTTCCTCGTCGCCGAGAACGCGGTGTCCACGCAGCTCGGTGCGTACCAGCTGGTCGCGTCCGACCCCTCGATGAAGAAGGTGTTCCAGGCCCAGATCCGGGACGAGGTGCGCCACGCCCGCTTCTTCGACCTCGTCGCCGCCGAGGTCGTCGGCGTCCCCGGGGACGACCGCGACGCCCGGCGGGACGCCCTGCGCGCGTACGTCGACGCCGAGCTCGTCGACCTGTTCGAGGAGCGCCTGCCGGCCACCGCACAGCGGCTCGCCGACACCGGGGAGGGCCTGACCGCCGCGGTCGGGCTCTACCACATGGTGATCGAGGGCGTGGTCCTCGTCGCGGGACAGCACGCCATGCTCGACGCGCTGGAGTGCCTGTCCGTCCCGCTCCCCGGCGTGCGCCGCGGGATGGAGCTGGTGCTGCGCGACGAGCGCTGGCACATCGGGTTCGGGTCACGCATCGTCCAGGCCGCCGACGTCGGCGTGGACGAGGTGGAGTCGATGCTCGAGCAGGGTGAGACGGCCGCCAAGGTGTGGGGGAACCTCATCACCACCGAGGCCATCGAGACCGCGATGCGACAGCACCGCAGGCGGCTCAAGGCCGCGGGCATCAAGTTCTGGTAGCGCCGTCCCGGCCGGCCCGGCCGATCTCGTCCTGCCACACCGACGCCTTCGTCCGGTGCTCGTCCGCGACCGTGACGTCGCGCTCGTCGAGCAGCCGGTCGAACGCGGTGGCGGTCGTCGACACCTCCTGCGGCCGGCAGCGCGTGGACAGCTCCATCAGCTCCCGGCCGCTCGGGTAGCGGAAGTGCTCGAGGTCGGCCCGCCGCAGGCCCAGCCGCACGGCCGAGACCTTGACCCGGTGCACCAGCAGCGGTCCGTGCACCCGCAGCTCCCGCAGCCGGTCGTCGCCGACGACGTCGTGCCCGCCCCGGCACGCCCACGCCCGCTGGTGCGAGGAGAGCAGCTCCCGTGAGGCGGCCCCGCCCGCGATCACCTCGGCCGCGGCCGCCGAATCGACCTCGCGTCGGACCTCGACGTCCTGCCACAGCGCCCCGGGGACCACGTCGAACTCCACGCGCACCCCCGCCGGGACGGCCTGCCGCCGGGCCGTGCCACTGCGGCGGGCACACACCGACAGGTCGTAGCGACCGCGGGCCCGGCGGCGCAGGCGGACCTCCACCCCCGCCCGGACCAGGTCCAGGTCCGGGGTGTCGAGCAGGTACATCCGCCGGACGCTCCAGGTGGGCGCACAACGCCCCGTCAGCGCCTCCGCGGCGGGTCCGGCAGGCGGCAGGAGCAGCGTCTTCAGTTCGACGCTGTCGGCGTGCGCGCAATGGGAACCGAGCCGGGCCAGCGCCTCCGGTGATCCGAATCTCCGCACCGCAGATCGACCTCCCCCGAGTGGCACGCCGGTCGTCGTCGACCGCGTCCCCACCGCACCCTAGGGGCTCAGCCTGACGTCGCGACACCCCGCGAGCGCTCCCCCTTGCCGATCACGGACCCGCTACGTAGGGTCGAATGTGGCTCAGCACACACCGTTGTGCGGCGTGGATGTCCTCCACCGTCGTGAACCCCGTGTCCTGCCGCCCAGTGGTCGACAACCACCGACAGGTGGTCGAGTGACTCGTGGCGGCGTCCTGCGTCCTGCCGCGCAGCCCCTCGACCACGGACGGCACGGGTGTGTCCGAGATCGGTCGCTCCTGCCCTGCTCCGGCCCACGTCGATCACACCGACCAGGCCCGACGAGCCGAGGAGATCTCACGTGATGGCGATGCCGCCGTGGACAGGACGGACATTCATGACGAGGAGGTACGGCAGATGACGACTACTGCAGGAGATCCATCCGCCCAGTTGGCCGACGGCCTGGCCCGGCAGAACAGCACCGGACTGGGCCGGTTGCTCGGTACCGGGAAGGTCGGGCACGCCGTGGAGGGTCCCGACGGCCGGATGACCGCCACGGTCCGGATCCCGGAGGACGAGCTGAGCTGGGAGCCCGAGACGATCATCATGCCGCACGGCGGGGACCTCGAGCTCACGCTCATCAACGACGACAGGAACACCCACTGCGCGGTGCTGCCCAACAACGGTGACCCCAAGATCATCTGGCTGGTCAACCACTCCAAGGGCACGGCCTCGCTCAACCTGGACGGCCCGGGCACCTACTACTACGGCTCCACAACCGGCAACGACGAGGGCCGCGGCCTGATCGGGGCGATCGTCATCGGTGGAGAGGTGCCGGACCACGCCAAGCTCGACCGACCCGCGCAACCGCGCCCGTGACGACCGCCGAGCCCGCAGACAGGAGCAGACGATGACCGACTACGTCGACGCAGGCGCAGCCATCCCCCTGACGCAACTCAGCGCCGTCAAGGGCAGCGCGCCGGCCACCACGAACGTGGACTTCGAGCGCATCAAGAACGCCGGCACGGAGCCGGAGAACTGGCTCACCTACTACGGCACCTACGACGGGCAGCGCTACAGCGAGCTCGACCAGATCACGAAGGACAACGTCCGGCGCCTGTCGCCCGCGTGGGTGTTCCAGGCCGGCGCCACCGGCATGCAGTCCGGCGCGTCGACCTACTCCTTCGAGGCCGCCCCGATCGTCGTCGACGGCGTCATGTACGTCTCCGGCCCGGACGGCAAGGCCTGGGCGCTGGACGCCAAGACCGGCGAGGAGCTCTGGCGCTACAAGCACGCCTCCCCCTACGACGTCTCGCTGTGCTGCGGGAACGTCAACCGCGGCCTGGCCGTCGGGCACGGGAAGGTCTACATGGCCACCCTCAACGCCCACGTCGTCGCGCTCGACGCGACCACCGGCGAGAAGGTCTGGGACATCACGGCCGGTGACGTGCGGGCCGGGGAGAGCCGCACCGCCGCGCCGCTGCTGGTGAAGGACATGGTCGTCGTCGGGAGCTCCGGCGGCGAGTTCGGCACCCGCGGGTGCCTGGACGCGTTCGACGCCGAGACCGGGGAGCGCCGCTGGCGCCGGTACATGATCCCGAAGCCGGGCGAGCCGGGCGCCGAGACCTGGCCGTCCGACGGCGACGCGTGGCAGCGCGGCGGCGCGAACTGCTGGATCACCCCCACCTACGACCCGGAGCTGGAGCTGCTCTACCAGGGCACCGGCAACCCGGCACCCGACTTCGACGGCGGCGTGCGCCCGGGCGACAACCTCTACACCGACAGCATCGTCGCGGTGGACGTGAACACCGGCGAGATCCGGTGGCACTACCAGTGCACCCCGCACGACCTGTGGGACTACGACTCCACGATGGAGAACCTCCTGTTCGACGCCCCGGACGGGCGCAAGCTGCTCGCCCACGCGGACAAGAACGGGTACTTCTTCGTCCTGGACCGGACCAACGGCGAGCTCGTCCGCGTGTTCCCGTTCTGCGACCGGATCACCTGGGGTGAGATCAGCCCGGAGGGCAAGGTCACGCCCAAGGTGTACCCCGACGAGGAGGGCGTGCCGGTGCACTTCTGGCCGGGGCCGGCCGGGGCCAAGGAATGGACGCACATGTCCTACTCCAAGCAGACGGGGTTGATCTACATCCCGGTGCAGGAGGTCGGGGCGACGGCCACCCGCAGGCGCCGCGAGTTCAAGGAGTCCATCCCCTACTGGGGCGCCGGCGTCGCCGTCGACCTCGACGACTTCTACGGCTTCGTCAGCGCCGTCGACCCGCTGACCGGCGAGGAGAAGTGGCGCTGGCGCAACGAGTACCCGATGTGCGCCTCGAACGTCACCACGGCAGGCGGCCTGGTCTTCCAGGGCACGCCGACCGGTGAGTTCGTCGCGCTGGACGCCGAGACCGGCGAGAAGCTGTGGTCGTTCCAGTGTGGTAGCGGGCACCACAGCAGCCCCAGCGTCTACAGCGTCGACGGGCGGCAGTACCTCGCGGTACCGACCGGGTGGGGCGGCTGGATCGAGGGGTTCCTGCCCGGGCTGCTCGGGGCCGCCGCCGGCGACGCGCTGTTCGTCTTCGCCCTGCCGGAGGACTAGGACCAGATCGACGCCACGCACTACCCGGAAAGGAGGTGACGGCACATGGAGACGCTCCCTGAGTGGGAAGCCCCCGACTTCGAGGAGGTCGGGTGTGCACCCGAGGTGACGATGTACGTCGCTCGCTCGGAGGCCTAGGAAGACACATCGGGAGGGGCGCCGGAACTCAGGATCCGGCGCCCCTCCCGGCACGAGGAACGGGGGACGCGACATGTGGCTGCGGGTGCTCGGATCGGCGGCCGGGGGTGGCTACCCGCAGTGGAACTGCAGCTGCCCGACGTGCCGGGCGGTCCGCGAGGGCAGCAGGCCGGCACGGGCGCGGACGCAGTCGTCGATCGCGGTGAGTCCGGACCGGGAGCGGTGGTTCCTGTTCAACGCCTCCCCCGACATCCGGGCGCAGTTCGAGGCCTTCCCGGGCCTGCACCCCGGGGCCGACCGGGCCACCCCGCTGCAGGCGGTGCTGCTCACCGACGCCGAGCTCGACCACACCCTGGGGCTGCTCCTGCTGCGGGAGGGCCGCGGGATCGACCTGCACGCCACCGCGGCGACCCGCGCGACGCTGACATCGGGGACGGGGGTGCTGACCACGCTGGAGCGCTACTGCCCCGTCGAGTGGACGCCCGTCGTCCCGGGGCGGGACGTGTCGTTGGGCGGGATCTCCTACCGGGCCTTCGACGTCCCCACGGCCAAGCACGACCGCTTCGGCACCGGCGAGGACGACGGCCGGGTGGTGGGCTATCGGCTCACCGACGAGCGCACCGGACGCGTCGCCGTCTACCTGCCCGGTGTGCAGGAGCTGACACCCGCCGTGCTCACCGAGCTCGACGGCGTCGACTGCCTGCTCATCGACGGCACCTGCTGGCACGACGACGAGCTGATCCGCCTCGGCCTGGCCGCGAAGACCGCCCGCGACATGGGCCACCTGTCCCTCAGCGGTCCCGGCGGGAGCCTGGAGCAGCTGGCCCGGTTGCCGATCGACCGCACGATCTACATCCACATCAACAACACCAACCCGATCCTGCTCGAGGACTCACCGCAGCGGCGCGAGGTCGAGCGGGCGGGAATGGAAGTGGCCCACGACGGCCTCGAAGTGGAGGTTCCCGCACCATGAGCACCAGCACCCTGAGCACGGGCACCGGCGACCCGACGACGGACCCGACGACGGTGACACCGGAGACCGCGCAGCTCGTCGAGCAGTTGCGCGCGCACGCGCAGAGCTACCACAGTGCGCACCCGTTCCACCTGCGGATGAACGAGGGTGCGCTCCGCCCGGACCAGATCCGCGGCTGGGTGGCGAACCGCTACTACTACCAGGAGATGATCCCGCGCAAGGACGCGGCGATCCTCGCCAACTGCCCCGACCCGGCGGTCCGCCGGCGGTGGATCCGCCGGATCACCGACCACGACGGCGACGCACCCGGGCTCGGCGGCATCGAGGCGTGGCTGCGGCTCGGCGAGGCCTGCGGCCTCACCCGCGAGGAGATCGAGGACCACCGCCACCTCGTCCCCGGGGTCCGCTTCGCCGTCGACGCGTACGTCACGTTCGCCCGGACGCGGCCCTGGGTGGAGGCGGTCGCGTCGTCGCTGACCGAGCTGTTCGCCCCGGACCTGATGGCCGAGCGCCTCAGGGCCTTCGAGCAGCGCTACACCTGGATCGACCCGGAGGGCCTGGCCTACTTCCGGAACCGCCTGCACCAGGCGCCGCGCGACTCCGAGCACGCGCTCGAGGTGGTCACGCAGTACTGCCGGACCCCGCAGGACCGCGACGCCGCGGTGGCCGCGCTGTCGTTCAAGTGCGACGTCCTCTGGTCGATGATGGACGCGATCGGCCAGGCGTACGGAGACCGGCCCAGTGCCCGATGACCGCGTGACCACCGCGCCGGCGGTCCCGCCGGTCGTCGCGCCGTCGGGCCGCCCGACGTTGTCGCGGCACGTCCGGATGCGGTTCGACCCGACCCGGGAACGGCACGTGCTGCTGGGTCCGGAGTCGGTGATCGTGCTCAACCCGACCGGTGCCGACATCCTCGGGCTCTGCGACGGGCGGCGGACCGTGTCCGACGTCGCCGCGGAACTGCGGACACGGTACGGCCGCGTGGTCGACGCCGAGGTGCTCCAGGACGAGGTCGTGGCCTTCCTGGCCCGTCTCGTCACCAGACGATGTGTGGAGATCGCCGATGGATAGGCCTTTCGGACTGCTGGCCGAGCTCACCTACCGGTGCCCGCTGGCGTGTGCGTACTGCTCCAACCCGCTCGAGCTCGCCGCCTACGACGACGAGCTGAGCACCGCCGAGTGGCAGCGCGTGTTCGGGGAGGCCGCGGAACTGGGCGTGCTGCAGTGCCACCTCTCCGGCGGAGAGCCGCTGCTGCGCCGCGACCTGGTCGACCTGGTGCGCACCGCATCCGGGCTGGGCATGTACACGAACCTGGTGACGAGCGCGATCGGGCTCTCGCCCGGCCGCGCCGAGGAGCTGAAGGAGGCCGGGCTCGATCACGTGCAGATCAGCGTGCAGGCCGACGAGCCCACCGCCTCCGACCGCATCGCCGGCATCCCGTCGTTCGAGCGCAAGCTCAGGGCCGCCGCGGTCGCGAAGGACCTGGGCTGGCCCCTGACGGTCAACGTGGTCCTGCACCGGCAGAACATCGACCGGGTCGCCGAGATCATCGCCCTGGTCGAGGAGCTCGACGCCGACCGGGTCGAGCTCGCCAACACCCAGTACTACGGCTGGGCGTGGCGCAACCGCGCGGCGCTGCTGCCGAGCCGGGAGCAGCTCGCGGGGGCCGAGGACGTCGTCCGCGCCGCGCGCGCACGCCTGGCCGGGCGGATGGAGATCGTGCATGTCCTGCCCGACTACTACGGCGAGTTCCCCAAGCCCTGCATGGGAGGGTGGGCCGCCCGCCAGCTGACCGTGGCCCCCAACGGTGACGCGCTGCCCTGCCCGGCCGCGCAGACCCTCCCGCTGCCCCGGGCCAGCGTGCGGGAGGACCCACTGGGACGGATCTGGGACGGCGCCCCGGTCTTCACCGCGTTCCGCGGCACCGGCTGGATGCAGGACCCCTGCCGGACCTGCGACCGTCGCGAGCTCGACTTCGGCGGATGCCGCTGCCAGGCGTTCCAGCTCACCGGCGACGCCGCCCGGACCGATCCGGTCTGCCACCTCTCCCCCGACCACGCGATCGTCACCGAGGCGGTGGAGGCGGCCAACACGGCCTCGAGGCGCGACGACGAGGAGCTCGTGCCGCGTCCGCACCGCTGAGTCAGTCCATCTCGATCGGGGCCTGCCCGAACGCGACGAAGCTGACGACCCAGTAGGCGACGTAGAGCGCGAGCAGCAGGTAGCCGTGCCACGGCCGCAGCCGGCCGGTGTACAGGAAGAACGCCGCGAGACCGGTCACCACGACGAGCGCGGTCAGGTGCCAGGTGAGCACCTCCGGACCGACGACGATCGCGCCTCCCGCGAGGATGATGACACCGAGCTTGCCCGTGACCGAGAAGACGACGCTCCCGATGACGTTCCCGATCCCGATCTCCGGCGCGCCCTTCCGGATGGGTTCGACGGTCAGGAAGAGGTCCTCGATCGTCAGGACCGCGGTGACGATCGTGGCACCGAACAGCGTGCCCTCGATCCCGAAGCTCTCCAGGATCCCCTCGACCCCGATGCCCGTCGTCGCGGCGCCGATGATGAGGCCGGCGAGCGCGAGCAGCGCCAGTGCGATCCCCGCCCAGCCGGGACGCCCCCGGGCCTCGGCGAACGGCATCTCGTCGGCGAAGGACGGCCCCCGCGCATCGTCGGTGTCCTCCACCCGGCCGCCGTCCGCCTCACCCATTCCCGCGTAGACCTCCGCATGGCGGAAGACCGGGATCTCCCGGCGGGACTCCCGTACGGCGACGTAGGCCACGAACAGGGTGAACAGGCCGACCAGCACGGCGCCGTCGACGAGGGTGAACGGCGCCGTCAGCGTGAAGACGATCATGACCAGTGGCGCGGCGGCCAGGAGGGCGATGTAGTCCCGCGGGATCTGTACCCGGACCGGCGTGAGGATCGCGGCGACCGCGAGCACGACCCCGGTCAGGGAGATCGCGGTGCCGAAGACGGTGCCCAGCGCGACGTCGCTGAGGTCCTCCATGTTCAGCGCGACCCCGAGGAAGATGTCGTCGAACTCGATGCCCGTGAACACGATGGCCAGCAGGAAAAGGGACATCTTGAGCCCGCTGGCCGCCCCCACGAGGTAGCCGATCAGCTTCTCCGCGCTGAAGATGAGCAACACGGCGCCGGAGATGAAGACGAATACAGAGGTCAACGGTGACACTCCTTCTCGTTGCAGCCGAACGTTCTCGAATGCTCCAGGTCGGCCTGCCCGATGGTCGCAAGCAGCATCGCCCGACGCCAATCGGAGCAATGTCGCGGTCGGGCCTGCGGCAGGCCGTGGTCGCACCGTCCCCGAGAGGAGGTCCGTCGTGGGTCCGCCCGAGCGCATCCTGATCCTGAGCGACACCCACATCCCGGCGAGGGCGCGCGACCTGCCCGCGCCGGTGTGGGAGGCCGTCGACGCGGCCGACGTGGTGATCCACGCAGGCGACTGGGTCTCCGTCGCCGCCCTCGACGCCCTGCAGGCCAGGGCGGTGCGGCTGGTCGGGGTCTTCGGCAACAACGACGGCGACGAGCTGCGCGCGCGGCTGCCCGAGGTGGCCCGCGTCGAGCTCGCGGGCGTCCGGTTCGCCGTGGTGCACGAGACCGGGTCGTCGAAGGGCCGCGAGAAGCGCTGCTCCACGGCCTACCCCGACGTCGACGTCCTCGTCTTCGGCCACAGCCACATCCCGTGGGACTCCACCACCGTCACGGGCCTGCGCCTGCTCAACCCCGGCTCCCCCACCGACCGCCGCCGCCGGCCCACCCACACGTGGATGACGGCCTCGGTGGACGACGGCACCCTCGGCCCGGTCACCCTCCACCACCTCTGACGGGACTCCGGGCAGCGACTCGGGGGCGCGGAAACAGCGACTCGCGGGCCTGTCCGCGAGTCGCTGTTCTCCCGCCCCCGAGTCGCTGTTCTCCCGCCCCCGAGTCGCTGTTGTCCCGCCCCCGAGTCGCTGTTGTCCCGCACCTGGGTCATGGGTGCTGGTCAGGTCCGGCCGTCCGTGGTGAGGTGGCGCGATGGCAGCCGCGAAGGAGACTCGTGAGGGCGTCGAGCTGAGCAGTCTCGACGGCCCGCTGTTCGACGGAGCCGACGCCACCAAGCGCGACCTCGTCGACTACCTCGACGGCGTCTCGGCCCGGATCCTGCCCGGCCTCGTGCAGCGGGCACTGTCGGTGGTGCGCGTCCGGCCGGGGCAGGAGCCGTTCATGCAGAAGAACCTCCCGACGTACGCGCCGGACTGGATCGCCTCGACGACGGCGTGGTCGCACGCCTCCCAGCGCGACGTCCGCTACGCCCTGTGCGACGACCGGCGGACGCTGCTGTGGTTCGCCAACCAGCGCGCGGTCGAGTACCACCCCGCGCTGCTGCGCGACGGCGAGACGGTCTCCCGGCAGCTGGTCATCGACCTCGACCCCCCGGCCGACGACGACTTCGCGCACGTCGTGGCGGCCGCCGCGTGCGTGCGGCAGGCGCTGGCCGACTCCGGGCTCGCCGGCGCGGTGAAGACGAGCGGGGCGAAGGGCGTGCACGTCGTGGTGCCGCTGGAGCCCTCGGCGATCGACGACACCGCCGCCGCCACCCGCGCGCTCGCCGCCCGCGCCGAGCGGGTCGACCCGTCCGTCGCGACCACCGCGTACATCAAGGAGGACCGGCAGGGGAAGGTCTTCGTCGACTCCACCCGCGCGGGCGGCGCCACGATCGTCGCCGCGTACAGCCCGCGGGTCCGGCCCGGCGCGCCGGTGTCGTTCCCCGTCGCCTGGGACGACCTGGCCGAGGTCCACCCCCGCGACTTCACGATCCGCACCGCGCTCGGGCTCCTCGGCGACGCCGACCCGTGGGCCGACGCCCTGCCCGCCCCGCAGGCGCTGCCCGCCGACCTCGTCGAGCAGGGGCACGAGATCCCCGTCGCCCGCGTGGTCGCGATGCACGAGGGGAAACGGCGCAAGCGGGCGGCCCGGGCCGCGGAGTGACCCGTGCGACGATGACCGCATGATCACCGAGATCGCCGACTTCGCCGTCCTCCCCGACAAGCAGGAGGAGTTCGCCGACGCCGTCCGTGAGGGCCTCGCGCTCGTCGCCGGCACCCCCGGCTTCCGCCGCGCCCGGCTCACCCGCAGCATCGAGACGCCCACCCGGTTCGTGCTGCTCATCGAGTGGGACAGCGTCGAGGCGCACACCGTCGGCTTCCGCGAGTCGGAGGCGTTCCCGAAGTGGCGCGCGATCGTCGGGCCCTTCTTCGACGGCGCCCCGACGGTCGAGCACGTCGAGGACCTCGTCACGCACCCCTGAGCCACTCGGGCGCTGAGAACCGGCTGAGGGCCTGTCGACGGCCGTCGCCTAGCGTCGTACCGTGCCCCGCCTCCCGCGCGTGCTGCTGCTCGCGCTCGTCCTGTTCCCCGCGCTCGTCCTGTTCCCGGCGCTGCCCGCGACCGCGTTCGCGTCGACGCCGCAGGAGGGCGTCACCGAGGGGCGGGTCGAGGTCCCCGGCGCGAGCCTGGACACCACGCTGTACCTGCCCGCGACGACGCCCGCGCCCGCGGTGCTCGTCGCGCACGGCTTCGGCGGGAGCAAGGACTCGGTCGACGCCGACGCCCGCGCGCTGGTCGAGCGCGGCTTCGTCGTGCTGGCCTGGTCGGCGCGCGGGTTCGGCGCGAGCACCGGGCAGATCGGGCTGAACGACCCCGACGCCGAGGTCGCCGACGCGAGCGCGCTGCTCGACCGGCTCGCCGCGATGCCCGAGGTCGTCCAGGACGGGCCGGGCGACCCCCGCGTCGGCGTCACCGGCGCCTCCTACGGCGGCGCGCTGTCGCTGCTGCTCGCCGGGTACGACCCGCGCGTCGACGCCATCGCCCCGGTGATCACCTGGAACGACCTGGGCCAGGCGCTGTTCCCCAACGCCGCCGCCACGACCGCCCCGCCCGTCGACACCGCCGCCCGTGGCGCGTTCGCCCCCGACGGGGTGTTCAAGCGCGGCTGGGCGGGCGTGTTCTTCTCCGCCGGACTCGGGTCGGGAGCCGCTGGCGCCGACACCGGTTCCGACGCGACGGGCGCCGCAGCGGCGGGCACCGGAGCCGGGGCGGCGGTGCCGGAGGGGGCCGACCCCGTCTGCGGCCGCTTCACCGCCGAGGTCTGCGCCGCCTACACCGACGCCGCGACGACCGGGCGCCTGTCCCCCGACACCGCGGCGCTGCTGGAGCGCTCGTCGCCCCGCACCGTCACCGACCGCATCACCGCGCCGACCCTGCTGGTGCAGGGCGAGCGCGACACCCTGTTCGGGCTCGACCAGGCCGACGCCAACGCCCGCCAGATCGCCGCGACCGGCACGCCGGTGCAGGTGCGCTGGTACGCGGGCGGCCACGACGGAGGCGCCCCCGACGACGGCGTGCGCACGGCCGTCGGCGACTGGTTCTCCTTCTACCTCGACGGCACCGGCGACGACCCGGGCACCGCCTTCCCCTACGCGGTGGAGAGCGGGATCCGGGCCGGCAGCAGTACCCCGACCGGGCGCACGGTCGTGGCCGCCGACTACCCAGGCCTGGCGGGCACCGGCGTCCTCGACACCCGCGCGCTGCCGCTGGACGGCGGGCCGACCGTCGTCGCGACCCCGGCGGGCGGCAGTCCCGCAGCGATCACCGCCCTGCCCGGCCTCGGGGGCGCCCTCGGCAGCCTGAGCGGGCGGATCTCCTCGCTCACCTCCGCGCTGCCCGGTCAGTCGGCACAGTTCACCTCGGCCCCGGTCGCCGACCCGCTGCTGGTCACCGGCGCGCCGCGGGTCGACCTGACGGTCTCGCGCGTACCCGGGGAGCCCGGTCCCGCGGACGCGATCCTGTTCGTCTCCACCTCCGAGGTCACCCCCGACGGCACGCGGACGCTGCTCGGCTCCGCGGTCGCCCCGGTCCGGGTGGCGGTGCCCGCCGACGGATCCGCGGCGACGGTCACCGTCACGCTGCCCGGGGTCGTCGCGCCGGTCGAGGCGGGCAACCGGCTCGTCGTCACGGTCGCCACCACCGACCAGGCGTACGCCGGGGGCACCGAGCCCGCGGCGTGGACCGTCGACGCGGCGGCCGACCTGAGCGTCCCGGTCGTCCCGGGCGAGGCCGTCACCGCGAGCACCGTGCCGCTCGGCCCGGCCATCGGGATCGGCGTCGTGCTCGCCGTCGCGCTGCTGGCCTGGGCCGCCGCCGCGCTCGTGCGTCGCCGCGGGGCCGCCGCGCAGACGCCGGACCCCGGCGCGCCGCCGCTGGAGATCCGCGACCTCGCCAAGACCTACCGCGGCGGGTTCTCCGCCGTGCAGGGCGTGTCCTTCCGCGTCGACCGCGGGCAGGTGCTCGGCCTGCTCGGACCCAACGGCGCGGGCAAGACCACCGTGCTCCGGATGCTCATGGGCCTCATCCGCCCGACCGCAGGCACGATCACCGCGTTCGGCGAGCCCGTCGGGCCGGGTGCGCCCGTGCTCGCCCGGATCGGGGCGTTCGTCGAGGGGCCGGGGTTCCTCCCGCACCTCTCCGGCGCCGACAACCTGCGCCTGTACTGGGCCGCCACCGGCCGCCCGACGGCCGAGGCGCACCTGGCCGAGGCCCTGGAGATCGCCGGGCTCGGCGCGAGCGTGGAGCGCCGCGTCGGGGCCTACAGCCAGGGCATGCGCCAGCGCCTGGCCATCGCGCAGGCCATGCTCGGGCTGCCCGAGCTCCTCGTGCTCGACGAGCCGACCAACGGGCTCGACCCGCCCCAGATCCACGCCATGCGCGAGGTCCTGCGCCGCTACGCCGCAGGCGGGCGCACCGTGCTGGTGTCGAGCCACCTGCTGGCCGAGGTCGAGCAGACCTGCGACCACGTCGTCGTCATGCACCACGGCAAGGTCGTCGCGGACGGCTCGGTCGACGACATCATCGCGGGCGGCGGGGCGGCCACGTTCGCCGTCGACGCCCCCGCCCGGGCCGCGGACGTCCTGACCGGGCTCGACGGCGTCCACGCCGTCGAGGTCGACGGGGCGTCCGTGCACGCCGAGCTCAACGGCACCCCGCGCGCGTCGGCGGTGCGGGCGCTCGTCACGGCCGGGGTCGACGTCGCGTCGGCCGGGCCGCGGCGGCGCCTGGAGGACGCGTTCCTGCAGCTCGTCGGAGAGGACACCGTGGGAGAGGGAACAGGCCCGTGACGGACGACCGCTCCACCGTGACCGGCACCGTCGGCGCGCTCGCCGCCGGCCCGCCGGCGTCGCAGTACCGGCCGGGTCGCACGCTGCCGCTGCGCGTCGAGCTGGTGCGCCAGCTCAAGCGCCGCCGCACGCAGGTCACGTTCGGCCTGATCGCGCTGCTGCCGGTGATCCTCTGGATCGCGTTCGCGCTGGCCCCGGACGGCCCGCCGACGGGCTCGCTCAACCTCGTCGACCTCGCGAAGGTCAGCGGAGCCAACTTCGCGGTCTTCGCCCAGTTCGCGTCGGCGTCGTTCCTGCTGGTCGTCGTCGTGGCGCTGTTCTTCGGCGACACGGTCGCGGCGGAGGCGTCGTGGTCGAGCCTGCGTTACCTGCTGGCCGCCCCGATCCCCCGTGCGCGGCTGCTGCGGCAGAAGGCGGTCGTCGCGGCCGGGCTGTCGCTCGCCGCGATCCTCGCCCTGCCGCTGGTGGCGCTGCTCGTCGGCGGGCTCGCGTACGGCTCGGGCAACCTGGTGAGCCCGACGGGCGAGTCGCTGACGTTCTGGGGCGGGGCGGGGCGGCTGCTGGTCGGCGCGCTCTACGTGGCGGTGCAGCTGAGCTGGGTGGCCGCGCTCGCGCTGCTGCTCTCGGTGTCGACCGACGCGCCGCTCGGGGCCGTCGGGGGTGCGGTGATGGCGTCGATCGTCAGCCAGATCCTCAATCAGATCACGGCCCTGGAGGACCTGCGCGACTTCCTGCCCACCCGCTACGCGACGGCGTGGTCGGACCTGCTCGCCGTCGACGTCGACTGGGGCGGTATGACGCGCGGGGTGTTCTCGTCGCTGACCTGGGCGCTCGTCCTCGGCGCGGCCGCGGTGTACCGGTTCGGTCGCAAGGACGTCACGAGCTGACATCGGCGTGTGCCGGATCACCTGTCCGGGTACTCCCGCGCACCTGCCCGTGACCGACGGGCGTGACGAGGGAGAGCCTCATGACGTCCGGCACCGACCACGGACCCACCGACCCGATCGCGCCGGGCACCCCGTCCACCGCCCGTGAGCAGCGACGCGCCCTGAAGCAGGAGCAGCGCAGCCGGTTCGGGGGCACGAAATGGGGGTCGGCGTTCTTCGGCTGGCTCACCGCGCTCGGCACCGCGGTGCTGCTCAGCGGCATCGCCGCGTCGATCACCCAGGGATACGGACTCACGACCGTGCCCGGTGGTCCGCCCGCCGGGGTCGTCGCCGGGATCGTGGCCGCGGTCGTACTGTTCGTCGCCTACTTCTGCGGCGGGTACGTCGCCGGCCGGATGGCGCGGTTCGACGGTGCGCGTCAGGGCGTCGCGGTGTGGCTGTGGGCCGTCCTCGTGGCCGTCGCGGTCGCCGTGCTCGTCGCCGTCTCCGGCACGCCCGTCGACCTGACACCCCTCGCCGCGCTCGTCGGCGGTGTCCTGGACCCGGCCGCGCTGACGATCGGCGGGCTCATCCTGCTGTCCGCGGTGCTGCTGGTCGGGCTCGTCGGCGCGGTGCTCGGCGGGCTGGCCGGGATGCGTTTCCACCGCCGCGTCGACCGTGCGACGGCCCCGGTGACCCCGGTGACCCCCACCGTCTGACGCACACCCACCGTCTGACGCACACCCGGCGTCCCCAGCAGCACGCCACCGATGATGACGGCGCCGGCCACCAGCTCGACGGTGGTCGGCCGCTCGCCGAGCACGGCCGCGGCCAGGCCCATCCCCACGACGGGCACGAGCAGCGAGTACGGCGCGACGACGCCCGCCGGGTGCCTGCCCATGAGCACCGTCCAGATCCCGGAGCCGACGACGGTCGCGAGCACCACGAGGTAGGCCAGCGCGAGCAGCCCGGGGACCCCGGCCGGGGTGACGGCGGCCCGCAGCGCGTCGAACCCCGCCTGCGGGCCCTCGGTCGCCCAGGACATGGCGAGCAGTGGCACCGGCGGCACGACCGACATCCACAGCGTCAGGTGCAGCGGGTTCGGGGCCTGGGCGAGGCGGCTCGACAGGTTCCCGAGCGCCCAGCCCAGCGCGCCGAACAGGGTGAGCAGCACCGGGAGCAGCGCCGCGGTCTGCGCCCGGGACACCGCGATCGCGGCCAGCCCGAGCACGGCCAGCCCGATCCCCGCGGCCTGCCGCGCCGAGAGCCGCTCCCCCAGCAGCAGCGCGCCGAGCAGCACCGTGAACGGCGCCGACGCCTGGAGCACGAGCGACGCGAGCCCCGTCGGCATGCCGATGTCCATCGCGACGAACAGGCCGACGAACTGGACCGTGCCGAACCCCAGGCCGTAGCCGAGGAGCCAGCGCAGCGGCACCTGCGGGCGCGGGACGAGCAGCACGGTCGGGACGGCGATGACCGCGAAGCGCAGTGCGGCGAGGAACAGGGGCGGGAAGTGGTCGAGGCCGACGTGGATGGCGAGGAAGTTGCCGCCCCACAGGGCGGCGACGAACACGGCGAGCAGACGGTCGCGGAGGGGCACGGGTCCACCCTGCGCCGCGGCGTCCGTCCAGACCAGCGAATGATTCTGACGGAATGCTTTAGCGTGGCTACATGGATGTGCAGCGGCTCCGGGTGCTCCGCGAGCTGGCCGACCGTGGTTCGGTCACCGCCGTCGCCGCCGCGCTGTCGTTCACCCCGTCGGCGATCTCCCAGCAGCTCAGGGCACTCGCCGACGAGGTCGGGATGGCGCTCACCGAGCCGGCCGGGCGCGGACTGCGCCTCACCGACGCCGGGCGGGTGCTCGCCGCGGAGGCCGAGGGCGTGCTCGCCGCACTGGCCCGCGCCGACGCCGCCGTGGAGGGGCTGCGGACGACACCGCGCGGGCTCGTCCGCATGGCGATGTTCCCGTCGGGGGCACGGATGATGCTGGCGGGCGTGCTGGCGCGGCTCGACGAGCGGCCCGAGGTCGACGTGAGCTGCCGCGACGTCGACATGTCCCCCGCGGACGTCCTGGCCCTGACAGCCGACTTCGACGTCGTCGTGACCCACCGCGACGAGCACGGCCCCGCACCCGGCCACGGCCGGCTCGTCGTGCCGCTGCTGCGCGAACCGCTCGACGTCGTGCTGCCACCCGGGCACCGGCTCGCCCGGCGTCGGAAGGTCCGCCTCGACGAGCTCGCCGGTGAGTCGTGGATCAGCGTGGAGGTCGGCTGGCCCGTCGACGACGTGCTGCGCTCGCTCGCCGTGCGCACCGGCGCCACCCCGCGGGTGGTGCAGCGGATCAACGACTTCTCGGTGACCGAGACGCTCGTCGCCGCCGGGCGCGGTATCGCCCTGCTGCCCCGCTACTCCACCGACGACCGCGGCGGGCGGCGGCTGGTGCGCCGCCCCCTGGCCGGGGTACGGGCCGCCCGGCTGGTCGAGGCGGTGCTGCGGCCCAGTGCGGCCGCCCGCCCCGCCGTGCGGGCGGTGCTCGACGCGCTGAGCGCCGAGGCGGCCGCCGTCAGCGGGTCCCGCGCAGCGCCGGCGTCCGGCCCCGCACGGGCGGTGGAGGGTGCCGCACCCTGATGGCACGGCCGGATCGGACCGGGGCCCGTGGCCACTCACCGCCGCACGGCGTGGATGCGGGCGCGCAGCGACCGCTGGAGCACGACCGGGTGCAGGTGGATCGCCAGGCCCAGGAGCACCGCACCGGCGCCCCCGCGACGGGCCCGCACGACCAGCAGGGTGCCCGCCACCGCGCCGCCGAGGTGGGTCGCCTCACTGAGCCGGGTGTGCCGGTCCAGCGACGCCAGCCCGGCGCGGGTGCCGTCGAAGGACCGCCACCGCGTCACGACCCGGTCCCACGCGACGGCGCGCAGGAGCCGCCGGTAGTGCCGGACCCCCAGGCGCCGGTGCAGCTCCCGCTCCCCCGGGCGCACCCGGAACCAGCCCCCGTCCAGCTCGGGTCGCAGCACCCGCAGCGCGACCGCGGTCAGGGCCGTGGCGAGGGTGTGCCGCCCGAGGACCCCGGCCACCGTCCGGCCGACCCGCGCGGTCGAGAGCGGCATCGCGGACCGGTCAGGCGGGCCGCGGGCGGCGCGGCGGAGTCACGCCGGCCGTCGCCACCGCAGGAACAGCGCGATCATCAGCGCGACCGTGAACCACACGTAGGTGCTGCCGACGACCTGCTGCCACGCCGACCAGCCCAGCTCGACCTCCCCCGCACGCGGGAGCCCGAGCCGGTGCGGGGCGACGACGAACACCGTGCCCGCCAGCACCGTCACCACCGTCCAGCCGACGGACCGGGCCCGCCACGCCGACGCGGCGGCGACCAGCAGGGCGGGCGCGACCCACACCCAGTGGTGCGACCACGACGTCGGCGACGCGAGCAGCGCCACCCCCGCGACGGCGACGAGCGCGAGCGGAGCGGGGGCCCGGCGGATCACGGGTACCGCGATCGCCAGCAGTGCCGCGGAGAGCAGGACCCACGCCACGGTGCGCGCGGTGCCCTCGACCCCGGCGCGCACCAGCACCGCCTCCAGCGTCTGGTTGGTGAAGAACGGCGACCCGCTGACCCCGCCGGTGGGGTTGCCCAGCCAGAACGCGAGCGACTCGCGCGGCGCCACCGCGAACCCGATCGCGGTGGCCACGATCCCGGACACCACCGCGACGACCGCCGCCCGGAAGTCCCGACGGAGCAGGAAGAACAGCACGAACGCAGCCGGGGTCAGCTTGATCGCCGCGGCGATGCCGATGAGCATCCCGCGGGGCCAGCGCGGGTGGTCGACCAGGCAGTCGAGCGCGACCAGGGCCATCAGCAGCAGGTTGATCTGGCCGAACTCGACGGTCTGCAGCACCGGGTCGAGCGCGAAGGGGATGCCCTCGGTGGGGGTGTCGAGGTCGATCGGGCTGCCGGGGGTGACGGCGAGCGCGAGCGGCAGCGCGATCGAGGCCACCGCGAGCGCCCCGCCGGGGCCGCCGGAGGGCCACAGCCGGCGCGCGACGACGTAAAGGGTGGCGCCCAGCGCCAGCACCGACAGCGCGAGCAGCGCGACCCACGCGACCGTCCACGGCACGACCGCCAGCGGCGTCATCACCCACGCCGCGAAGGGCGGGTAGATGAACGGCAGCGCGATGTGACCGGAGGTCTCGGGCAGCGGGCCGTACATGTCGCCGCCGGAGAGCCACGCCTGCACACCGAACCGGTAGACCTCGAGGTCGATGTGCCGGCCCCCGGTGTGCACCACCAGCCCGGCCAGCACGAGCGCCAGCAGCGGCACGGTGACCGGCAGGACGCGACGCGGCGAGCGCAACCAGGCGGGCACGCGGCCCGCGGCTGCCACCGGGTCGGCCGTCGACGGACTGGTCACGCCGGCTCCCCCTCCTGCTCGACGCTCCACCGTAACCGGCCCCGGACCCCGCACCTCACCCGGTGGCGCTCAGGAGCGGGGCTGCTCGTCGAGCAGGGCGACGAACGTCGGTGGGGCGATCCGGCGGTAGGCGTCGGTGAGGATCTCGCGCACCACCTCCCAGTCGGGGCCACCCGGTTCCACGTCGAGGCGCAGCCCCACCCAGTCGGCCCCGCCGAACGGGGGCCCGAAGAACCGGGTCGGGTCGGCCGCGGCGAGCTCCCGGCGGGCGCCGGGCGGGGCGGCCGCCCAGAGCGCGACGTGCGACTCGTCGAACCGGTGGTCCGGAGGGTCGATGAACTTGGCGAAGGACCGGCGACCCCGCACGAACCAGGTCGGCGCACCGTGCGTCAGCCCCTCGGTGACCTCGGGCAGCGCCAGGCACCGCTCGCGCACGCCGGCCAGCAACTCGTCGGACTCGATGGTCGTCCCCTAACTGATCCCGGCCGCGTCCATGCCCCGCAGCTCCTTCTTGAGGTCCTGGATCTCGTCGCGCAGGCGCCCGGCCAGCTCGAACTGCAGGTCGCGTGCCGCTCCGAGCATCTGGTCGGTGAGGGCCTGCACCAGGTCGGCGAGCTCCGCGCGCGGCATCGACTTCGTGTCGCGGCCCGACACCACCCCGCTGCTGGACCGGCCCGGCTCGCCCGCCGCGCGCTTGCCCCGGGACTGGTTGCGGCCCGATCCGCCGATCGGCACGACGTTGCTGTCCTCGGCCTCCTTGTAGACCTGGTCGAGGATGTCGGCGATCTTCTTGCGCAGCGGCTGCGGGTCGACGCCCTTCTCGGTGTTGTAGGCGATCTGCTTCGCCCGGCGCCGGTCGGTCTCGTCGATGGCGTGCCGCATCGAGTCGGTGATCTTGTCGGCGTACATGTGCACCTCGCCGGACACGTTGCGCGCCGCGCGCCCGATCGTCTGGATCAGCGAGGTGCCCGAGCGGAGGAAGCCCTCCTTGTCGGCGTCGAGGATCGCGACGAGCGAGACCTCCGGCAGGTCGAGGCCCTCGCGCAGCAGGTTGATGCCGACCAGGACGTCGTACTCACCGAGCCGGAGCTGGCGCAGCAGCTCGACGCGGCGCAGGGTGTCGACCTCGGAGTGCAGGTAGCGGACCCGGATGCCCAGCTCGAGCAGGTAGTCGGTGAGGTCCTCGGCCATCTTCTTCGTGAGCGTGGTGACCAGCACCCGCTCGTCGCGCTCCGCGCGCTCCCTGATCTCGTGGACCAGGTCGTCGATCTGGCCCTTCGTCGGCTTGACGACGACCTGGGGGTCGACCAGGCCGGTGGGCCGGATGACCTGCTCGACGAACTCGCCGCCGGTGCGACTGAGCTCGTAGGGGCCGGGGGTGGCGGAGAGGTAGACCGTCTGCCCGATGCGGTCGGCGAACTCCTCCCACGTGAGCGGGCGGTTGTCGACCGCCGACGGCAGCCGGAACCCGAACTCGACGAGGTTGCGCTTGCGCGACATGTCGCCCTCGAACATGCCGCCGATCTGCGGCACCGTGACGTGGGACTCGTCGATGACCATGAGGAAGTCGTCGGGGAAGTAGTCGATCAGGGTGGCCGGTGCGGTGCCGGCGCCGCGGCCGTCGATGTGGCGCGAGTAGTTCTCGATGCCCGAGCAGAACCCGACCTGGCGGATCATCTCGACGTCGTACTGGGTGCGCATCCGCAGCCGCTGGGCCTCCAGGAGCTTGCCCTGGCCCTCCAGCTGCGCGAGGCGCTCCTCCAGCTCCCGCTCGATGTCGCGGACCGCCTGCTCCATCCGCTCGGGGCCCGCGACGTAGTGGGTGGCCGGGAAGATCTGCAGGTCCTCGACCTGGCGCACGACGTCGCCGGTGAGCGGGTGCAGGTAGTAGAGCGACTCGATCTCGTCGCCGAAGAACTCGATGCGCAGTGCGAGTTCCTCGTAGGCCGGGATGATCTCCACGGTGTCGCCGCGGACCCGGAACGTGCCGCGGTTGAACGCCATGTCGTTGCGCGTGTACTGCACGTCGACCAGCAGGCGCAGCAGCTGGTCGCGCTCCACCGTGTCGCCGACGTGCAGCTTCACCGACCGGTCGAGGTAGGACTGCGGCGTGCCCAGGCCGTAGATGCACGACACCGAGGCGACCACCACGACGTCGCGCCGGGACAGCAGGTTGTAGGTGGCGGAGTGCCGCAGCCGCTCGACGTCGTCGTTGACCGACGAGTCCTTCTCGATGTAGGTGTCGGTCTGCGCGATGTACGCCTCGGGCTGGTAGTAGTCGTAGTACGAGACGAAGTACTCGACCGCGTTGTTCGGCAGCATGTCGCGCAGCTCGTTGGCCAGCTGCGCCGCGAGGGTCTTGTTGGGTGCCATCACCAGAGTGGGCCGCTGCAGCTTCTCGATCAGCCAGGCCGTGGTGGCGGACTTGCCCGTGCCGGTGGCGCCGAGGAGGACGATGTCCTGCTCGCCGGCGTGGATGCGCTTCTCGAGCTCGGCGATGGCCGCGGGCTGGTCGCCCGCGGGCTCGAACTCGCTGACCACCTCGAAGCGCCCGCCGGTGCGGGGGATCTCCCCGACCGGGCGGTGCTCGGAGTGCGCCAGGGGCATCTCGCCCTCACGGGCGCTGCCGGGGACCTCGGTTGCGAATGCCACGGACCCCAGCGTACGAGCCCACCCCGACAGTTTCTGACAGCATCGACGGCGTGCACCCGCCGAAGACCGCGACCTTCGACGTCCCCGCCCGGACCAACATCGACACCAAGGGCCACGAGCGGGTGGTGGACGAGTACCGCGTCACCCCGTTCGGCCTGTACATGAGCCGCGCGATGGTGGGTCGCCCGACGGCGCACTGGCTGCAGACCTGGCTGCTGCCCGACCTCGGGCTGGCCGTCACCGACTTCGCGTGGAACCCCGGGCACGAGCGCGACCAGGACTTCTACCTCGACGTGTGCGAGATCGTCGGCGACGGCGACCGCTGGCTGCTCACCGACCACTACCTCGACATCGTGGTCCGCACCCGGCGCGACGCCCGCGTGATCGACGTCGACGAGTTCGTCGGGGCGGTGGCGTGCGGGGTGCTCGACCCGGCCGCGGCGGAGGCGGCGATGCACAGCACCCACCGCGCCGTCGACGGCCTGGCCGCCCACGGACACGACCTCGACGCCTGGCTCGGCAGCCTCGGTGTGGAGCTGACCTGGCGGGAACGGCCGCCGGGTCAGGCGACGCCGCCGCCGGCCTGACGACCGGCCTGGCTGCCGGGGGTGACCGATTCGGACTCGGTGGACGTCGTCGGCTCCGTCGTGGTGGTGGAGGACGGCATCGAGCTGGTGGTCGTCGTCTGAGTCGTGGTGGTCGGTGGAGCAGTCGTGGTGGGGTCCGGCGTGCCCTCGTCGATCGGCGGGCGGGTGGTGGTCACCGGCGGACGCGTGGTCGTCGGCGGGGCGACCACCGGCGGGGCCACGACGGGCGGTGCGACCGGGGCCGCCGTGCGCGCCGGGGTCCGCTCCGCCGTCTGCCGCCGCGTCGTCTCGGGGCGGCGGGTCTCCTCGGCGGGGGCCACTTCCGCCGGCGTCGGGACGACGGTGGTGGTCGGGGCGGCCGATTCCGGCAGCACCGGCACGACGTCGGAGGTGCCCGACGCGGCCGGCGCGACCTGCGCGGACGCCGCCGGGGCGTTGGCGATCTGCGCCACGGCGGTGACCCCGCCGAGCGCACCCACCGCGATGACGGCGGCGGCTGCGGCGGTGCTGGCGCGGTTCGCCGAACCGGTGTGGCGGATGACGTCGTCGACCGACGGGAGCGTGACGGCGGCCGACAGCTCGTCGTCGAGCCGCCGGAACTCGTCGGTGACGCGGGTCAGGGCGTCCATCAGTACTGCCTCTCCGCACCCGCGTGGGGTGTGTAGGGATCGTCGTATGCCGGTGCCACGCCGAGCACGCTCGGCAGCTCGTCGGCCATGCCCTCGGTGACCACCTGGTGGGCGCGCCGCAGCCGCAGCCGGACGGTCTCCTCGGAGACCTGCTCGAGCGCGGCGATGTCGCGCCGGGAGGTGCCGACCATGTGGAACAGGACCACGACCCGGCGCTCGGCGATCGAGAGCCGACCCAGTGCCGCGAGCAGGGCGGCCGTGCGGGGGTCGCCGTCGCCGACGGCGCGCGGCCGGGCGAGCCCGACCCGCTCCAGCACCCGGCGCCAGCCCCGCTGCGTGGAGCGGACGGCGACGCGGCGGACCCAGCCCGTCGGGTCGGGCCCGACGCTGATCTCGGCCCACTTGCGCCAGGCGCGCGAGTACGCCTCCTGGACGACGTCGTGCGCCTCACCGGGGTCGAGGGTGATCGCGTAGAGCTGGGCGACGAGGCGCTGGTAGTTGGCCTCGAGGTGGGCGCCGAAGTCGACGCGCAGCGACGCCGGCGATGCCGACGGGGCGTCCTGGACGACGACGGGCGCGGACGGCAGGGACGGCTCGGGGAGCGGCGTCGGCCCGACGACCGTCTCCCCGTACGCATCCGCCCCGTAGGCCTGCTCCGGAGCCGGAACGGCGTCGCCCTTGACCAGGTTGACGCGGACGTCCTGATCCACCTGCGCGCTCACTCCCCCACCCCGTCCCGTCCGTTCGCGGCTCTCCTGCTCACCCATCGTGGGGGCGTAGCGCTGCGTTACCGCAGGGTGCGTCCACTCAGCCCAACGAGGGGGTCCACCCCGACGATACTGCCCATCCCTCCGCGCGGTCGGACGCCCCGTCGAACCAGGGCGCCTCGATCCCGACGTACCGCTCCGCCTCGCCCCCCGACTCCGCCTGGGCCCGCCGCTGGAGCACGAGGTACTCCTCGCGGGACGCCGGGTCGGCGCGCAGCCAGTCGCGGAACAACAGCGCGTACCGCCAACCGGGCGACCCGGTCTCCCGGATATGCAGGTGGACGCGACGCCCGGGGTCGGCGGTGCCGTGGCACTGCTCGGGCCGGACGGGGCCGGGCGGCTTCGGGTCGTCGTGGTCGACGTCCGGGCACCGGGGGAACCCGACGTCGGCCAGTGCGTCGCGGAACCCGGCCGCCTCGTCCAGCGAGCCGACCGCGAGCTGCAGGTCGATCACGTCCTCGGCGGGCAGCCCCGGTACCGCCGTCGAACCGATGTGGGCGACCTCACGCCCCCCGGCGGCCGCGGAGATCCGGGCCGCGAGACGTGCGGCGTCGGCGGGCCAGGCCGGGTCGGGGTCGGCGAGCACGACCGTGGCGGTGCGCACCGGGTCGCGCCGGCGCAGGCGGGACTCGAACTCCACCAGCCGGCCGTCCCACAGGGCGTCGACCGCGCCGTCGAGCGCCTCGGGTGCGCCGCTGTTGTCGAGCCAGACGTCGGCGGCGGCCCGGCGGGCGTCGTCGTCGGCCTGGGCGGCGATCCGGGAGCGGGCGTCGGCCTCGGGCATCCCACGCTGCCCGACGAGTCTCCGGACCCGCTCCTCCGCGTCGGTGTGTACGACCACGACCAGCGGGAACATCGGTCCCATCCCGCCCTCGACGAGCAGCGGGATGTCCTGCACCACGATCGCGTCGGCGGGGGCCTGCGCGATCAGCGCGTCGGAGCGGCGGCGGACGAGGGGGTGCACGATCGCGTTGAGCCGGGCGCGCGCGTCGGCGTCGCCGAAGACGACGGAGGCGAGCGCGGGCCGGTCGAGCTCGCCGTCGGCGGTGAGCACGCCGTCGCCGAACGCGGTGGCGATCTCCGCCAGGCCGTCGGTGCCGGGCGCGACGACCTCGCGGGCCAGTGCGTCGGAGTCGACGAGCACGGCGCCGCGGTCGACGAGCCGGCGCGCCACCGTCGACTTGCCCGATCCGATTCCCCCGGTCAGCCCCACGCGCAACATGGCGGCGACGCTATCCGGCCGCGACCGCCGGGTCCTCGCTGGGTACGGGCGTGGCGGGTGCCCCGGTGCGCGGCGGGCCGACGACGGGCAGGACGCGCAGGGCCAGGTCGACGAGGACGTCGCCGCGGGGCCGGTCACCCGGACGTGGCCCCTCGGGCAGCACGAACGTCAGCGTGTCGTCGTCGTAGGTGACCATGAGGACCGACTCGCGGGCCCGGTCGAACAGGGCGGCGGGGGCGGCACCGATGGACAGGTCGCGCCGGTCGCCGCTCTCCACGCCGATGTTGGTCGTCCACTGCTTCGACGCGGCGGCCGCGTCGGTGTAGCGGGCCACGTTGAGGTCGAGCAGGACGCCGCGGGAGGCCCCGGTGCCGCTGTAGCGGCAGGCGACCCGCTCGGTGCGGCCCACCGACGGCTCGGCGACGCCGATCGTGGTGCGCACGACGACGCTGTCGAGCGGGCGGCCCAGCAGGGCCCCGAGATCGGCCGCGGACAGCATCTCGCCGCACTCCGTGGGGATCGCCCCGTCACGGTCGGCCTCCCCCGGCGCACCGGGGCCCGCCGAGGCCGGGACGGCGAAGGTGGGGACCGGTGTGGTCTCCGCGTCCACCGTGGCGCATCCCGCGCTCATCAGGAGTCCCACGAGCACCACCAACAGCCGCGTGCCGCCCGACCGTGTTCCCCCACCCACAACGGCAAGGGTAGTGCGCCGCGCCCCTCGGCGTGACGCCCCGCACCGGCGCGTCCACAGAACGCAGCGGAACCGTGACCGGAGGTGCCCCGGCAGACGCCGAACGGCCCCGGCGACCGTGGTGGTCGCCGGGGCCGTTCGGGTGTGACCTAGCTGATCAGGCGCCGCCCGACAGCTTCTCGCGCAGGGCCGCGAGCTGCTCGTCGCTGGCCAGCGAGCCACCGGACTGGGCGGGCGCGCCGCCGCCACCGGTGCTCTCGCCGCCGGCCTCGGCGTCGGCGGTGTCGGACGAGTAGCTCGTGCCCCCACCGTCGGCAGCCGCCTCGGCCTCGGCCTCGGCCGACTTCTTGATCTGCGTGATGTGCTGCTCGTAGCGGACGTGGGCCTCCGCGTACTCCTTCTCCCAGGCCTCGCGCTGGGTCTCGAAGCCCTCCTGCCAGTCGCCGGAGTCGACGTCGAAGCCCTCGGGGTAGATGTAGTTCCCCTGGTCGTCGTACTCCGCCGCCATGCCGTAGCGCGTGGGGTCGAACTCGGTCTCGGCCGTCATGCCCTCGTTGGCCTGCTTGAGCGAGAGCGAGATGCGGCGCCGGTCGAGGTCGATGTCGATGACCTTGACCATGGCGTCGTCGCCGACCTGCACGACCTGCTCCGGGATCTCCACGTGGCGCTCGGCCAGCTCGGAGATGTGCACCAGACCCTCGATGCCCTCCTCGACGCGCACGAACGCACCGAACGGGACGAGCTTGGTGACCTTGCCCGGCACGATCTGGCCGATCGCGTGGGTGCGGGCGTAGAGGCGCCACGGGTCTTCCTGCGTGGCCTTGAGCGACAGCGAGACGCGCTCGCGGTCCAGGTCGACGTCGAGGACCTCGACGGTGACCTCCTGGCCCACCTCGACGACCTCGGAGGGGTGGTCGATGTGCTTCCAGGACAGCTCGGAGACGTGCACCAGGCCGTCGACGCCACCGAGGTCGACGAACGCACCGAAGTTGACCACCGAGGACACGACGCCCTTGCGCACCTGGCCGCGGGCCAGCTGGTTGAGGAACTCGCTGCGCACCTCGGACTGGGTCTGCTCCAGCCACGCGCGGCGGGACAGGACCACGTTGTTGCGGTTCTTGTCCAGCTCGATGATCTTGGCCTCGATCTTGCGGCCGACGTACGGCTGCAGATCGCGCACGCGGCGCATCTCGACCAGCGAGGCCGGGAGGAAGCCGCGGAGGCCGATGTCCAGGATGAGACCACCCTTGACGACCTCGATGACGGTGCCCTCGACCGGCTCGTCGGCCTCCTTGAGGGCCTCGATCGTGCCCCACGCGCGCTCGTACTGCGCGCGCTTCTTGGACAGGATCAGGCGCCCTTCCTTGTCCTCCTTCTGGAGGACCAGGGCCTCGACGAACTCACCGACCGACACGACCTCGGCGGGGTCCACATCGTGCTTGATGGACAGTTCGCGGGAAGGGATGACCCCTTCGGTCTTGTAGCCGATGTCGAGCAGTACCTCGTCGCGGTCGACCTTGACGATCGTGCCCTCGACGATGTCGCCATCGTTGAAGTACTTGATCGTCTTATCGATGGCGGCGAGGAAGTCCTCTTCCGACCCGATGTCGTTGATGGCGACCTGCGGGGTCGTGGAGATCGGGGCGGCGGTGGTGTCGGTGGACATGTAGTGGGGTGCTCCGGTGATGGATGTCGGCGTGGTGCTGGTCTGGTGGAGTACGGCTCGTGACGTGGTGCTGTCACCCTTGATCTGATCGGTGCGAGAAGCCCGTGGAGGGTGCCCGGCGCTGACGCCGCGACGTTGACCACAGTGCTTGCGCCATGCTACGCGGGCGGTGAGCGGCGGCACAACGCGGGTCAGGTGCCACGAGCTGCGACGATGACCCGGTGAGTGCCGAGGAGCAACTGAACACCGTGGGGGTCGCGCGGCGCGCCGTCGACGGGGCCGAATCGCAGCGCGCGAGCCGTGCCTGGTGGGACGCCGACGCCGACGACTACCTGGCCGAACACGCCTCCGACATCGGCGATCTCGACTTCGTCTGGTGCCCCGAGGGACTGCGCGAGGCCGACGCCCGGCTGCTCGGCGACGTCGCCGGGCGGGCGGTGCTGGAGATCGGGGCCGGGTCGGCCCCGTGCGCGCGGTGGCTCGTCGCGCAGGGGGCGCGGGCCGTCGCGCTCGACCTGTCCGGGTCCATGCTCCGGCACGCCGCGGCCCTCGGCGCGTCCACCGGCGTGGCGGTCCCGCTGGTGCAGGCGGGCGCGGAGCGGCTGCCGTTCGCCGACGCCTCGTTCGACGCCGCCTGCTCGGCGTTCGGCGGCGTCCCCTTCGTCGCCGAACCGGAGCGGGTGATGCGCGAGGTGGCGCGGGTCCTGCGGCCGGGCGGGCGGTGGGTGTTCGCGGTGAACCACCCGATGCGCTGGATGTTCACCGACGACCCCGGCCCCGACGGGCTCACCGTCGTGCAGTCCTACTTCGACCGCACGCCCTACGTGGAGGTCGACGACACGGGCGCGGCCACCTACGTCGAGCACCACCGCACGATCGGCGACCGGGTCCGCGACGTCGTCGCGGCCGGGCTGGTGCTCGACGACGTCGTGGAGCCGGAATGGCCGGAGGGCCGCGAGCGGGTGTGGGGCCAGTGGAGCCCGCTGCGCGGGGCGCTGTTCCCGGGCACGGCGATCTTCGTCTGCCACCGGCCGTGACACTCACCTGGCGCCAGGTCCGACGGTGGCGGATCCGCCGGCAGCTGCTCCTGTCCCCCGCCCCCGGTCCCGTCGAGGTCGCGCGGGTGCTCGGCGGGATCCACGCGCAGGTCACCTCGTGCAGCGCGCTGATCGCCGGGATCCGGTGCGCCGGCGTACCGGACCTCTCGCGCGGGCTGGTCCGGACCTGGGCCGCCCGCGGCACGCTGCACCTGCTGCCCGCCGACGAGCTCGACGTGTGGGTCGGCGCGCTCACCGCCCGCGACGCCCGGCGCCGGTTCCCGCCGTCGTGGGAACGGGAGCACGGTGTGAGTGCCGCGCAGCTGCACGCGATCACCGACGCGATCGGCTCGGTGCTGGGGGCGGTGCCGTCGACCCGCGCCGAGCTGGTGACCGCGGTCGTCGCCGAGGTGGGCGACCCCGCGATCGCCGAGCCGCTGTCGACGGGCTGGGGTGCGCTGCTCAAACCCGCCGCCGCCCGCGGGCTGTTGTGCTCCGGTCCACCGGCCGACGACGGAGGGGTCACCTTCGTCTCCCCCGCCGCGTGGCTGGGCCGCCCGCTCGCTCCCGTGCCGGCGGAGGAGGCGGAGCGCGCGGTACTGCTGCGGTTCCTGGCCGCGAACGGCCCGGCCACCGCCGTGGACGTCGGGCGCTGGTGGGGCGAGCGGCCCGCCCCGGCCGAGCGCATGATCCGCGCCGCGGGCGACGCCGTGACCGCGGTGACGATCGAGGGCGAGGCCGGGTACGTCGCGCGCACCGAGGACGTCGACGAGATGGCGGCGGTCCCCGACGGCGGCACCGACCCCGCCGACGCCCCGCTGCTGCTCCCCGGCTTCGACCCGTGGGTGATCGCCCCGCTCAGCCACCGGTCGCGGGCGGTCCCGGACGGCCGCGTGAAGGAGGTCTCGCGGACGGCCGGCTGGATCTCCCCCGTCCTCGTCGTCGACGGGCTGGTCGCCGGGGTGTGGGAGCACTCCGGCGCGACGGTGACCGTGCGCCCGTTCGGGCCGGTGCCGCGGGCCGCGGTCGAGGAGACCGCGGCCCGCTACGCCCCGCTGCTCGGCGTCGACGCGGTCGCCGTCGCCTGGGCATGATCGCCGGTCGGGCGAGACGGTGACCATGGACCGCCGACCTGCGGGTCAGCCCGCCCGCTCCAGCACCGCCGCGAGCTCCCGCACCGCCACCTGCTCCGCCGCGTGCACGGCGTGCAGCCGGGAGCCCAGACCGGCGAAGAGGGCGTCCCGGTCGGCCGGGGTCAGCGGCGGCTCGGCGTCGAGGCGCGCCCGCAGCTCCCACAACCCGGCCGCGGCGACCACGGCCGCGTCCCGGCCCGCGTCGCCGTCACCCAGCACGGACTGCTCGACGGTCGCGGTCAGCTCGCGGAGCCGCCCGAACCCCGGGACGTCGGCGGGCAGCGCGGCGTCGCCCACCGCCGTCCAGCCCGCACCGGCCGCCCGCCACGCGTCGGCCGCCGCGGCGGTCGGCACCCCGAGCAGGGGGCCCGCGGCGTCGAGGCAGTCGGCGGTGAGGTCGCGCAGGTGCCCGCCCGTCGTCCCGGCGGGCGAGACACCCTCCCAGACCGAGGCCAGCGCCCCGGCCAGCCCGCGGCCGTCGGCGAACACCCGCGGCCAGCCCTTCGCCGCCTTCCCCTCGGTCACCAGCCGCGCCCACTTCCGCCAGGCCGGCAGCGCGAACGACGCGGACGTGCCGCCGAGCTGCGCCGCCCCGTGGGACAGGCCGGCGACCAGCGCCGACCGCAGCGCCTCGGGCGCGAGGTCGCCGGTGGGCTGCGGGTCCACGAGCAGGTTCCGGTAGGACCCGACGCGGGCCCGCGCCGCGTCGAGCACCGGGGCGGGCACCGTGAGCGGGGCGAGCGAGCGGTCGTCGACGAGGTAGCCGTCGCCGCTGCGGCCGTAGGCCACGACCACGTGCCCGCCCATCCCGTCGAGCGCGTCGGGAAGATGCCGGTACCCCGCCCGCCGACGGTCCGGCCAGACCAGAGCGGGCCGCCCGGCGTCGACGGCCGCGGCCAGCGCCCGTGCCGCGCCGACGGCTCCCCCGGTCCGGTGCACCGACGCCGCGACGCCGAGCCGGTCGAGCGCCGCGAGCGTCGCGCGGTCCGCGTACTGCCAGTCTGCGGAGAACGCGAGCACGACCGGGCGCGAGTCGTCGTGGGCGAACTCCCAGAGGATGTAGCCCGCCCCGGGCCCGCCCGCGACGCCGAAGATCAACTCCTCGGACACCTCGTCGCCGGCGCACCGCACCCCGTGGTGGGCGAGGACGTGCGCGAGAGCGGCGGACACCGGCTCCCGGCCGCCGGACAGCCGGTACCCGGCGGCGGACAGCGGGACGGGCGCGGCGCCCGCGACGTGCCGACGGGCGGTGGTGTAGCTCTCCCCGGTGCGGGCCATGCGCGCACGGATCCGGGCCTTGAGCTGCTTCTGACTCGTCATGACGCTCCACGGCCACGCGGCGGCACCCGGCCCCACGCCCCGTGCACCGCCCGGCCGCAGTTCACGGCGGGTGGGAGTCACCGAGGCTCACGAGGTCCCCTGCGCCCCCGCGCGGCCGGGCCGCGTGGGTGGCCCGATCAGGAGGTCCGGCGTGGTGATCGCCGCTCCGGAGTCTGCCATAGGGTGCCGTCCGTGCCCATCGATCCCGCGGACCTCCCCCCGATGCAGACCACCGAGCAGCTCGCCGAGCGGATGGGCATCGAGCTCGTGACGCTGAGCCTCGAGGAGGTCGTCGGACGCATGCCGGTGGCCGGCAACAAGCAGCCGTTCGGGCTGCTGCACGGCGGCGCGAGCGCGGTGCTCGCCGAGACGCTCGGCTCCACGCTCTCGGCACTGCACGCGATGCCGGAGCGGTTCCCCGTCGGCCTGGAGCTCGCCTGCACCCACCACCGCTCGGCGACCGGCGGGTACGTCACCGGGGTGGCCCGCCCGATCCACGTCGGCCGCAGCACCTCGACGACCGAGATCGTGATCACCGACGAGGACGGCCGCCGCACCTGCACGGCGAAGCTGACCTGCCTGCACCGGGACACCCAGCCCTAGCACCCCGCCCGCCCCCGGGACCCGAACGGCAGTAAAGCCACTGTGCCGCCACGAGATGGCAGCACAGTGGCTTTGCTGCCACGGGGCGCCGGGTCAGTTCGCGACGCCCTCGCCCAGGTAGGCCTCCTGGACACGCGGGTCCGCCAGGAGTTCCGGGCCCGTCCCCGAGAGCGTGGTGCGCCCCAGGTCGATCACGTACGCCCGGTCCGACAGTGCCAGCGCCGCCAGTGCGTTCTGCTCCACCAGCAGGACGGTGGTGCCCTCGGACCGCAGCTCGCGGACCGTCGAGAAGATCTTCTGCGTCATGATCGGCGAGAGGCCCATCGAGGGCTCGTCGAGCATGAGCAGCTTCGGCCGCGACATCAGCGCCCGCCCGATGGCGAGCATCTGCTGCTCGCCCCCGGAGAACAGGCCGGCCTTGTTCTTGCGGCGCTCACCGAGCACCGGGAACAGGTCGTAGATCCGGTCGAGGTCGGACACGATGCCCGACTCGTCGGAACGGGTGTACGCGCCGAGGCGGAGGTTCTCCTCCACCGTCATCCGCGCGAACAGCCGCCTGCCCTCCGGGCTGTGCGCCACGCCGAGCCCGAGGATCTCGTGGGCCGGCAGGGCGTGGATCGGCTTCCCGTCGAGCAGGACCGTGCCGGCGACCGGCCGGAGCAGCCCGGAGATCGTCCGCAGCGTCGTGGTCTTGCCGGCGCCGTTGCTGCCGATGAGGCTGACGATCTGGCCCTGCTCCACCGAGAACGTGACTCCGCGGACGGCCTGGATCGCGCCGTAGGCGACCGTCAGGTCGGTGACCTCGAGAAAACTCATCGTTCTCCCTCGCCGCGCGAGCTCGACGCTTCGCTCGGACGCTGTGTCGATGATTCGCTCGCAAGCTCGCTCATGGCGTCTGCTCCCCGGCGTGGATCTGCGCTTCGACTTCCTCCGGCGGCGCCCCGAGGTAGGCCTCGACGACGCGCGGGTCGCCCCGCACCTCGTCCGGCGTGCCCTCGACGAGCAGCTCGCCCTGCACCAGCACCAGCACCCGGTCGCACAGCGTGAAGATGAACTTGGTGTCGTGCTCGATCACGACGACCGAGATGCCCAGCTCGCGGATCGAGAGGATCAGCTGCCGGGTGGCCTCGGTCTCCTGCGCGTTCATCCCCGCGGTCGGCTCGTCGAGCAGGAGCACGGCCGGGTCGGTGGCCAGCGCGCGGGCGATCTCGAGCCGGCGCTGGTCGCCGTAGGGCAGGTTGCGGGCGAGCTCGTCGGAGAACCTCGTCAGCCCGACGAACGCGAGCAGCTCCGCCGAGCGCGCCAGCGCCTCGGACTCGCTGCGCCGGAAGCCCGGCCCGTGCAGCAGGGAGGAGAACGGGCTCTGCTTCATCCGGCAGTGCCGCCCGACCAGCACGTTCTCCTCCGCCGTCATCGACGGGAAGAGGCGGATGTTCTGGAACGTCCGGGCGACGCCCAGCTCGGTGACCTTCGCCGGGTCCTCGGGCAACCGCTTCCCGCGCAGTGCCACCTCGCCCGCGGTGGGCGAGTACAGCCCGGTCAGGCAGTTGAACAGCGTGGTCTTTCCCGCGCCGTTCGGCCCGATCAGCCCGATGACCTCGCCCTCGGCCAGGTCGAAGGAGACGTCGTTGAGCGCGGTGAGCCCGCCGAACCGCATGGTGACGCCCGTGGCGGCCAGGATCGCGTCGGTCACGACTTGTGCTCCTTCGCCTCGGCCGCGACCTTCTCCTCCGCGGCGATGATCGCCGGGTCCGTCTCCGGGGCCAGCTCGGCGCGGCGGTGCGCGTCGGGCACGATCCCCTGCGGACGGAACCGCATGATGAGCACGAGCGCGATGCCGAACAGCAGGAGCCGGTACTCGGAGAACTCGCGGAGCTTCTCCGGGAGCACGAACAGCACCGACGCCCCGAGCACGGCACCGGGGATGGTACCCATGCCGCCGAGGATGACGGCGGCGAGCAGCGTCACCGACTCCAGGAACCGGAAGCTCTCGTAGGACACCGTGCCGAGCTTGTGGGCGTAGAACGCCCCGGCCAGCCCGGCCAACATCGCCCCGATGAGGAACGCCAGGATCTTGATCGGACCGGTGCGGATGCCCATGGCCCGGGCGGCGTCCTCGTCCTCGCGGATCGCGATCCACGCCCGGCCGAGCCGGGAGAACTTGAGGTTCGCGAACACCACCATCACCGCGGAGATGATCAGCACGATCAGGACGTAGTAGAGGAAGCCCGGCGGCAGCTCCAGCCCGCCGATCTCCAGTCCCTCGTTGAAGTCGTTGCCGAACAACGACACCGGCGGGATGTTGGGGATGGCGTTCGAGCCACCCGTCAGACCGCCGATGTTGTTCTGCGCGCTGCGGACGAAGATCTCGCCGAACGCCAGCGTCACGATCGCCAGGTAGTCACCGCGCACGCGCAGCGTCGGCGACCCGACGATCGCGCCGAAGATCCCGGCCACGATCGCCGAGATGATCATGACGAGCGGGAACGGGAGCGTGATCCCGATCTGCGACGCCGCCGCCCCGGACAGGTTCGCCGCGACGAACGCGCCGATGCCCAGGAACGCGACGTAGCCGAGGTCGAGCAGGCCCGCGAGGCCGACGACGATGTTGAGCCCGATCGCGGTGGCCGCGTACACACCGATGGTGGCCGCGACCGTCATCCAGTACTCGGTGCCCGCCGACGTCAGCGGCAGCAGCAGCGCCGTGACCAGCAGGAGCAGGACGCTGTAGATGCGGTGCCGCTCGGTCAGCGCGGTGATCCACCCGAACAGGCCCGACGCCGACAGCGCGGCCATCAGCCCGCCGACCGCGCCGAGGAAGGACAGGAAGATCGCGCCCGCGTAGCTCGCGCCGCCGCCCTGGCCACCGCTGGTGAGCACGGCGGCGACGAGCAGGAGCAGCAGCAGGAAGATCACGATCAGCAGGGCCCGCTCGACCCAGGCGTTGAGCCGCCAGGTCCACACCGGCTGGGGCTCGATCCCGCCCGCGTTGGCGCCGACGACCAGCAGCACGCCGCCGACCAGGGCGGCGAGTGCCCCGAACGCGACGCCGTCGGCGACGGTGACCGCGCCCAGACCCCCGCCCTCGGCGACGATGTAGAGCCCGTTGACGACGCTCATCGCGACGACGCCGAAGCCCAGCGCCCGGATGATCCGCCCCTTCGCGGGTACGGCGACCAGCGCCAGCACGATCGCCGCCAGCCCGAACAGCAGCAGGTGCAGCCGGAACCCGGTGACCCCGAAGGGGACCGTGAAGAACTCCAGCGTGGCCTGCTCGGGGTAGGCGCCGTCGTTGAGCACGAACGTGGCCCACGGCAGGTAGGCGCCGACCACGGTGAGCACGCCACCCGCCGCGCGCAACGGCGTGGCGTAGGCGGTGAGGCCCGCGAGGCGGCCCGTCGGAGCCGGGGCCGGGGCCTTCTCCAGTGTGGTCATGCGCGCACCCGCTCGGTCTCGCCGAAGAAGCCCTGTGGCCGGAAGACCAGCACGGCGATCAGGACCACGAAGATCCAGACGTAGTCGTACGGGGTGCCGCCCGGCAGGTACTGCCCACCGAGCGTCTTGACCAGGCCGATCACCAGACCGCCCGCGACGGCGCCCTTGATGTTGCCGATCCCGCCGAGCACGGCCGCGGTGAACGCGAACAGGCCGTTCTGCAGGCCGATGTTGATGTTGATCAGGCCGAGGTCGGCGCCGTACAGGATGCCGGCGACGCCGGCCAGGGCAGCACCGAGGACGAAGGTCAGGACGATGACGCGGTCGGGGTCGATGCCCATGAGGCGCGCGACGTCGCGGTCCTGCGAGGTGGCCCGCATCGCGCGCCCCATCCGCGAGCCGTTGACGAACGCGTTGAGCGCGAAGGCCAGCACGAGGGACACGACGATGATCAGCATGCCCGTGTAGCGGATCGGCACGATGCCGTCGCCCATCGGGATCGCGAGCGTCCCCTCGACGAACACCTTGGGGAACGGGACGGCCGCGGTGGCGTTGGGGTAGAAGACCCGCACGGCCTCCTGCAGCGCGACGGACACACCGAGGGCCGTGATCAGCGGGGCGAGGCGGGGAGCGTTACGCAGGGGCCGGTAGGCGAAGCGCTCCATCAGGACCGCGACGATCACGGCGATCGCCGCGCCGGCGACCAGCAACAGCGGCAGCGCGAACCACCACTGGTTCTGGATCGCGGTGGGGAGCAGGTAGGTGAACATGGCCAGGCCCCCGTAGGAGCCCACCATGAAGATCTCTCCGTGGGCGAAGTTGATCAGCTGGATGATCCCGTAGACCATCGTGTAGCCCAGGGCGATCAGCCCGATCAACGATCCCAGGATCAGGCCGTTGACGACCTGGGACAGGAACGTGGACAGCAAGAGGGGTCCCTCCTACGCCGCGGTGGGGGCGGGCTCTTGGCCCGCCCCCACCGCTCGGCTCGTACTGGGCGGCCCCGGGTCGGGGCCGCACACCGGCTGACCTCGGTCAGCCCTCGAAGGTGCCCGTCTCCAGCGGGACGAACGCGTCGCCCTCGACCGTGTATACCGTCAGCAGCTTGTTGGTCGTGTCGCCGAACTCGTCGAACGTGACGGGACCCGCCGCGCCCTCGAAGTCGGTGGCCTGCACCGCGGAGACGACCGCGGCGCGGGTGTCCTCGGACCAGTCACCGTCGCCCAGGGCCGTGACCAGGGAGTTGATGATGATGTTCGCCGAGTCGTAGGTCAGCGCGCCGTAGGTCTCGTAGCCCTCGACGTAGTTGGCCGCCGCGTAGTCGGCGATGAACTGCTTGGCGCTCTCCAGGTCCTCGGCCGGTGCGCCGACGCTGGTGCCCAGGTCGCCGACCCGGCCGCCCAGCGGGACGTACTCGGCGTTGATCAGGGCGTCGCCGCCCATGACCGGGATGTCCAGTCCACCGGCGAGGATCTGCGCCGACAGCGGGCCCGCGGCGGGGTACTCGCCGCCGTAGTAGACCGCGTCCGGGTTCAGGGCGCGGATCGTGGTGACGACGCCGGAGAAGTCGGTGTCGTTCTCGCCGACCTTCTCGCGGGCGACGATCGTGGCACCCAGTCGCTCGGCCTCGGCGGCGAACGCGGCGGCGAGGCCGGCGCCGTAGGTCTTGCCGTCGTCGATGACCGCGATGGACTTCTTGCCCGCGGTGGTGACGAGGTACTGGGCACCGAACGGGCCCTGCACGGCGTCGGTGGTGGCGACGCGGAAGTAGTTCTCGAACGGGCGGGCCGGGGCCGTCTCGTACGCCTCACCCTGGGTCAGGGTGGGGTTGGTGTTGGCCGGCGAGACCTGCACGATGCCGCGCTGCTGCAGGATCGGCTGCACCGTCTGGGCGGTCGAGGAGTTCAGCGTGCCGACGACGCCGACGACGTTGGGGTCCGACGCGAGGCGCGTGGCCGCGTTGGCCGCGATGGCCGGCATCGACTGGTCGTCCTCGGCCTGCAGCCGCAGGGCGTAGCCCGGGACGGTGCAGTTCTGGTTGGCCTGGTCGACCGCGAGGTCGGCCGAGTTCTGCATCCCCAGACCCAGGGCGGAGAGCGGACCGGACAGGGGGGCGACGAGACCGACCACCAGGGTGCCCTTGCTCGTGTCGCAGGCCCCCGCGGCGGCGCCGCCACCCTCTTCCCGGTTGGTACCGCATGCCGAGAGCACAAGCGCTCCGGCGAGGATCGCGGCGGTGACGACTGCGCGCCTCCGACTCATACTGATGTCCTTCCCGTACTGCACGACTTCGATGTGCGGTGCCCGATCACCGCATCGCTCCCGCCTGTCGAGAGCGACCGGGACGTTAGACCGACGTTCGCCGCCACGTCACCACCTCGAAGCCGTCCTTTACCGGACCGCAACTCGGACACAGCGGTCCGTGATCGATCAGGTAGCCGTGCGTGAGGGGAAGATCAGGCGCGCGGCGGGTTGAGACCGTCGACGACCGCCTCGGCGACGGCCTTCATCGTGGTGCGCCGGTCCATCGCGGTGCGCTGGATCCAGCGGAACGCGTCGGGCTCGGACATCGACTGGCGGCTCATGAGCAGGCCCTTGGCGCGGTCGACGAGCTTGCGCGTCTCCAGCCGGTCGGTCAGCGTGGCGACCTCGTCCTCGAGCGCCTTCTTCTCCGCGAACCGGGACACCGCCAGCTCGATCGCGGGCACGAGCTCGTGCCGCGCGAACGGCTTCACCAGGTACGCCATCGCGCCGGCGTCACGCGCCTGCTCGATGAGCTCGCGCTGGCTGAACGCCGTGAGCATCACGACGGGGGCGATGCGCTCCCCCACGATCTCGCCGGCCGCGGCGATGCCGTCGACCTTCGGCATCTTGACGTCCATGATCACGAGGTCCGGCGTGAGCTCGCGGGCCAGCTTGACCGCCTGCTCCCCGTCGCCCGCCTCACCCGCGACGACGTAGCCCTCCTCGCGCAGCATCTCCGTGAGGTCGAGGCGGATCAGCGCCTCGTCCTCGACCACCAGCACGCGCAGACCTGTGGTCTCGGCCGCGGGGCTGCTCTCCTCGGAAATCGACTGGGTCACCGTTTCTCCCTCACACCGGACTGGTCGAACCGGAAGGATTCAGAATAGCCGGACGGTGGGTGGCGAGGCGCTGTGATCTCGGGTCTGCCGGTATCGTCCTTCTCACGGCTCCCGTATCCCAACGGCAGAGGAAGCGCTCTCAAACAGCGTCAAGTGTGGGTTCGAATCCCACCGGGGGCACCGCGTCACATCCGGCACGGCGAACGGATGGCACGGTGAACGGATGCACGGTGGGCACATGACGACCCGTGACCGCGACGACGCCGGGAGGGCCCGCAGCGCGCGGCCCCGGGACGCGGCCGGCCGGCCACTGCCGCACGGGGCCGACGGCGTGGAACGGGTGCCCGAGGACCTGGTGCTCACCGCCGACGAGGCCGTCACCGAGGCCCAGCGGCTGCTCGACGCCGGACTGCCCTTCGGGGCGCACGAGGTGCTGGAGGGGGCGTGGAAGGCCGCGGCGGCGCCCGAACGGGAGCTGTGGCGGGGCCTCGCCCAGGTCGCCGTCGGCCTGACCCACGCCCAGCGCGGCAACGCGCGCGGGGCCGTCGCACTGCTGGAGCGCGGAGCCGACCACGTCCGGCGCTGGGTCGGGGACACCCCCGCCGGGCTGGACCTGCCCGGCCTCGTCGCCCACGCCGACGCGCTGGCGGCGCGCATCGCGGACGGGGCGGCCCCGTCGGAGACCGACCTCCGCCCCCACCTGCGCCCACCCACCTGACCCCGCGAGTCGCCGCATCCCCGCCCGCGAGTCGCCGCATCCGCGCCCGCGAGTCGCTCCGTCCTCGCCCGCGAGTCGCTGTCCGCCACCGCGCCCGGTTGCGTCCGGGGCCCGGGCGGTGGTCCCGGCCGCGGCGGGCTGCGGCGCGCAGATCGCCATGAGCTGCGTACCACGGCTGCACGGGCCGCCGTGGCACGCAGGTGACGCCGATCATGGACCGGGAGCCGTGACAGGAGGTGAGCCCACCCGCCCGCCCCTGCGCCGGCGTCCCGCGCCGCGGGCCAGGGACGCCACGGGACAGGTGTGTGTCGCGGGGCGGGGATGTGGCGACTCGCGGGCGGGATTCCCGCGACTCGCGGAGCGGGGGGTGGGTTGCGGCCCTACGGTCGGGGCGTGACCGACGCCGTGTTCCCGCCGGGCTTCTTCGACCGCGCCGACCCCTCCCCCGACGCCGGGTTCTACGGTCCGCCGCGGCTCGTCACGCACATCGACGACAGGGCGATCGCCGCGGTCGGGGCGCTGTACGCCGAGCTGGGGCTCGACGGCGAGGTGCTCGACCTGTGCTCGTCGTGGATCTCGCACTTCCCGGACCCGCCGCGCCGGCTCGTCGGCCTCGGCATGAACGCGGCGGAGCTGGCGGCGAACCCGGCGCTCGCCGAGCGCGTCGTGCGCGACCTCAACACCGACCCGTCCCTCCCTTTCCCCGACGCCTCCTTCGACGACGCCGTCTGCTGCGTCTCCGTCGACTACCTCGTCGACCCGGTCGCCGTGTTCCGGGAGATCGCGCGGGTGCTGCGACCCGGAGGGCGGTTCGTGGTGACCTTCTCCAACCGGTGCTTCCCCACCAAGGCGATCCGCGGCTGGCTCGGCACGGACGACGAGGGCCGTCTGGAGATCGTCAACGCGTTCTTCGTGGTGTCCGAGGGGTTCGGCGAGGTGCGCGGGCAGCTCCGGACCCCACCGGGCCGCGGCGACCCCCTCTACGCCGTCTGGGCCGAGCGCCGCTAGCGCGGCATCCGCCGCCACAGCGCGCGCGGGGCGTGCCGGAGCAGGCCGAAGACGGGCTGCAGCACCGCCGGTACCCACACCTCGCCGCGGCCCGAGCGCAGCGCGCGGACGGTGGCGGCGGCGACCTGCGCAGGCGTGGAGGAGAACGGGGCGGGCGACATGCCCTGCGTCATCCGCCCGATCACGAAACCCGGACGGACGAGCAGCAGCCGGACGCCGGAGCCGTGCAGGGCGTCGGCGAGGCCCGAGGCGAACCCGTCGAGGCCCGCCTTCGCCGACCCGTACACGTAGTTGGCGCGGCGCACCCGGGCTCCGGCGACCGAGGAGAACACGACGATGTCCCCGCTCCCCTGCGCGCGCAGCACGGACGCGAGGTGGGTGAGCACGGCGACGTGCGCGACGTAGTCGGTGTGCACGACGGCCAGCGCGTGCTCGACCTCCCGCTCCGCGCGCGCCTGCTCTCCCAGGATCCCGAACGCGACGACGACGGTGTCGAGGCTCCCGTGCGCCGCCACCACCGCGTCGAGGACGGCTCGCTGGCCCGCGAGGTCGTCGGCGTCGAACTCCACCTTGTCCACGGCCACCGCGCCCGCGGCCAGCAGGGGCCCGTCGTCGAGGTCGGCGGAGCGCCGCGCCGCGAGCACCACCGTGGACCCGGGCGCGAGCCGACGCGCGACCTCCAGCCCGATCTCGCTGCGACCACCGAGCACCAGCACCGTCCCCATGGCGCGAGCATGCCCTAGCGTGTCGGGGTGCCGGAGATGCTGTTCGACGTGCGGTGGCCCGACGGGGCGCGCCAGACGTTCTACTCGCCGTCCCTGATCGTGCGGGAGTACCTGGAGGCGGGGCAGGACTACCCGCTCGCCGACTTCGTCGACCGCGTCCGCACGGCGATGGGCGTCGCCGAGGAGCGGGTTCGCGCGAAGTACGGGATGGGGTGCTCGATGGCCCCGGTCGCGGTGGCGCAGGTCGAGGCGGTGCAGGCCGAGATGGCCGCGGCCGGGCTCGCCGACGGCGCCGTGCGGGTCGAGCGGTTCCGGACGTGAGGCGCGCCGCCGTCCTCGGCTCCCCCGTCGCCCACTCCCTGTCCCCCGTCCTGCACACCGCGGCCTACGCGGCGCTCGGCCTCGACGACTGGGCCTACGGCCGCCACGAGTGCGCCGAGGACGGGTTGGCCTCCTTCGTCGACGGGCTCGGCCCCGAGTGGGCGGGCCTGTCGCTGACGATGCCGCTCAAGCGCGTGGCGCTGGGCGTGGCCGACACCGTGTCCGAGCTGGCCGCCGCCACCGGTGCGGCCAACACCCTGGTCCTGCGCGACGGGCGGCGCTTCGCCGACAACACCGACGTCGCGGGCATCGTCGCCGCGCTGGGGCCGGTCACGGGGCGCGCGGTCGTCCTCGGGGCGGGCGGCACGGCGCAGGCCGCGCTGGCGGCGCTGCGCGAGCTGGGGATCGGCGACGTCACCGTGCTCGTCCGCTCGGCCGCGCGGGCCGGGGACCTGCGGGCGGCGGCGCAGCGGCTCGGCGTCGACCCCCTCGTCGACGACGCCCTGGCCGATCCGGCCCGGACGAGCGCCGTGCTGGAGCGGGCCGACGTGGTCGTCTCGACGCTGCCGAAGGGTGCCGCCGACGACCTGAGCGGCGCCGCGGGCGTCGTGCTCGACGTCGTCTACGCGCCGTGGCCCACCGCGTTCGCGGCGACGGCGCAGGCGGCGGGCGCCCGGGTCGTCAGCGGGCTGGAGATGCTGCTGCACCAGGCCGTCGCGCAGGTGGAGCTGATGACCGGCCACCCCGGACCCGTCGACGCCATGCGCGCCGCCCTGGACGACGCGGTGGCCGCCCGTGCCTCCTGAGCCCAAGGCGTGCGTCGCCTGCGGGCGGCGGATCACCTGGCGCAAGAAGTGGGAGCGCGACTGGGCGGACGTGCGCCACTGCTCGGCCGGGTGCCGCCGCCGCGGGGTCTCCGACGTCGACCGGGACCTGGAGACGGCGATCACCGACCTGCTCGGCGCGCGGTCGGGCACCATCTGCCCGTCCGAGGCCGCCCGCAAGGTCGCCCCAGACGACTGGCGCGAGCTGATGGAGCCTGCCCGGCGCGCCGCGCGGCGGCTCGTGGAGGCGGGCGAGGTGGAGATCACCCAGGGTGGCCGGGTGGTCGACCCGTCGACGGCGAAGGGGCCGATCCGGATCCGCAGGCGCTGACGTCGGCCGCCGCGACCCCGGCGCGCACGTGCACGGCGACCACGTAGTCACCGCCCTCGTAGGGGAGGCGGTCCCAGGTGGACCAGCGCGCGTGCGGGCTCAGCCCGGCCGCGGCGCACCAGCCGTCGTACTCGGCCAGGGTCGGCCAGCCGTCCTGGAGCTGGAAGCCCGCGACCAGCCGCCCGCCCGCGACGAGGTGCCGCGCGCACCCGGCCACCACCTCGGCCCGGCGGGTGGCGTACGGGATCACGTTGCCGGCCAGCACGGCGACGTCGAACCGCTCGGGGCGGTCGAGGTCGGCGAGGTCGAGCTCCAGCCACTCGACGCCGGGCGCCTTCTCCCGGGCCGCGGCGACCATGTCCGGGTCGGGGTCGACGCCGAGCACCGCGATCCCGTGCCGGGCCAGCTCGATGCCGACGCGGCCGGTGCCGCAGCCGCCGTCGAGGACCGACCGGGGGCCGAGCGAGCGCACGAGGTCGGCCTCGCCGTGCGGGTTGCCGCCCTCGGCCTCGATGCGGGCCCAGCGCTCGTCGTAGCCGTCGAGGTCGACCTGGTCCCGCCAGTGCGTCCAGTCCGGAGGCAGGGTCACGGTGCCACCGCCGTCAGGGCCGTGAGCGCTCGCACGAACGCCTCCGCCCGCGCCACCTCGGTGACGGTGAACGGGGCCCACGCCCGGCGCGCGACCAGCCAGCCGTCGGCCGGGCCCGGTACGGCGAGCACATGCGGATCGGGGTCCGGCTCGTCGTCGACGACCTCCACGGAGTCGGCGTGCAGCAGGGCACCCAGCGCGGAGGCGGGGTCGCCGTTCTGCACGGCCTGGGCGGCGAGGTCGAGGGCGCGGGTCTGGCCGTCGACGAGGTCGTGCGGATCGGCCTCGGTGACCAGCACCGCCCCCGCCGCCCGTCCGACGGCCGCGCGGACCGCCCCGGCGAGCAGGTCGCGGTCGGACGCCCCGCCGACCACCAGTTCGTCGACGACCGACTCCGAGTCCTGCCCGTGCACCGAGAACGCCACGATGTTGCCCCCGGCCGACGCGACGGACTCCGCGAGCCGCGCCAGCGCCCCGGCCTCGTCGGGCAGCCGCACGCGGACCCGGTGCAGCGCGGCCGACCCGCCGGGACCGAGCCGCGGCGCCGGGTCCGGGACGGCGCGCAGGTGCGGGCCGCGGGCGGCGTCCCCGGCGATCAGGCGCTGCCCGGGACCGAGCGCAGGCACGCCGATCGCCTGCAGCGCCGCCCACATCGTCACCTGGTTCGCGGTGAGCACGGGCTTGCCGAGCTCGCGCTCCAGCGGCGCGATGACGTCGTAGGTGGCGAGGTTGGTGCAGGAGATGAACACGGCCTCGGCGTCGGGACGGTCGGCCGCGCGGGCGGCGGCGACCACCTCCTCGTAGGACACGCGCCAGATCTGGCCGAGCAGGCCGAGCCCGACCGCCGACGTCGAGGTGATGCCGTGCGCGGCGAGGAACGCGCCGAGCAGGTCGGTGAGCGAGTCGACGTACGGCGTCACGATCGCCACCCGGCTCGCCCCGACCGCCCCGAGCGCGGAGACCAGCGCCCCCGCGGTGGTGAGCGCGTGCCGCGCACCGGCCTCGTGCATGACGTCGAGCAGGGCGTGCTCGCCCGCGACGCCGTCGACGAAGCTGCCCGAGGTGCACGCGTAGGCGACGATCCGGGTGCCGGGCTGGAGCAGGTCGCGGGTGGCGCTGCGCACCGGTCCCGGGTCGCTGATCGCGCGCGCCATCTCCGCCGTGACCGGCGACGGGACGAACGGCGTCCGCGTCAGGTGGAGCTCGACGGGTTCGGGCACCCAGCGCCACAGCTCGCGGTCGAGGGCGAAGTCGAAGGGGACGATGACGCCGATCCCCCCGGCCGGGTCGGGCGGCGTGGCCGCGCCGGTCTCGTGCTGCATGGCGACACGGTAGGGCGCACTCCATTTCGGGGATGTTGCGAGGGGGTAAGGCACGATCGGGTGGTGGACGTCCATCAGTCATTGCTCGACGCGGTGGGCTCGACGCCCCTGCTCCGCCTGCGCCGGGTGACGGCCGGGCTGGCCGCCGCCGTGTACGTCAAGCTGGAGTTCCTCAACCCCGGCGGGTCGGTGAAGGACCGCGCCGCGCTGTCGATGGTGCGCGCGGCCGAGGAGTCCGGCGAGCTCCCCGCGGGCGGGGGCGGCGTCATCGTCGAGGGGTCGTCGGGCAACACCGGTGTCGGGCTCGCGATGGTCGCCGCGCAGCAGGGGCACCGGGCCGTCGTGGTGGTGCCGGACAGCATCGCGGCGGAGAAGATCGCGCTGCTGCGGGCGTACGGGGCGGAGGTGGTGGCCACCGAGCCGAAGGTGCCGCGCGAGCACCCCGAGCACGTCAACAACCTCGCGCGGCGGATCGCGGCGGAGACCCCCGGCGGCTGGTACGCGAACCAGTACGACAACCCGGCCAACCCGCGCGTCCACGAGCTGACCACGGGTCCGGAGATCTGGGAGCAGACCGGCGGGCGCGTGACGCACCTCGTCGCGGGCGTCGGCACCGGCGGCACGATCAGCGGCACCGGGCGGTACCTGAAGTCGCGTGGGCCGGTCACGGTCGTCGCCGCCGACCCGGAGAGCTCGCGCTACGGCGGGGGCGACGGCAGCCCGTACTTCGTCGAGAGCGTCGGGCACTACCTGCACCCCGGCACCGTCGACGACCTGTGGCCGCAGTCCTACGACCGGGGCGTCGTCGACCGGTTCGAGCGGATCGGCGACCGCGAGTCGCTGGAGACGGCCCGGCGGCTGGCCCGGGAGGAGGGGCTGCTCGTCGGCGGATCGGCGGGCACGGCCGTCGCCGCGGCGCTGCGGGTCGCGGCCGCGCTCGGGCCGGACGACGTCGTCGTCGTGATCGCGCCGGACTCCGGCCGCAACTACCTCTCGAAGTACTTCGACGACGGCTGGATGACCCGCCTCGGGTTCCTCGACTCCCCCACCGGCCCCCGTGTGCGGGACCTCGTGACCGCGCGCGGGGTCGCGGTGGCCCCGGCCGGCACGACCGTCGGCGAGGCGCTCGCGGTGCACGGCACCGGACCGGTCGCGGTGGTCACCCCGCGGGAGTCCGACCGGGAGACCCGGTCGGCGCCGGAGGTGCTCGGCGTGGTCGCCGTGCACCCCGGGCTGTCGGCCGGCGACGACGTCGCCGCACACGTCACCGGACCGCCGCCTGCCGTCGGCGACGGGGAGGAGGCCGCAGCCGCGCACGCCCGGGTGCCCGACGGTCCGGTGCTCGTCCTCGTCGACGGCCGGGTGGTGGCGATGATCTCGCGCGCGGACCTGGAACACGCGGGCACCGACCGCGGTTGACGCCCGTATGCAGGTGGAGATCTGGTCCGACGTCGTCTGTCCGTGGTGCGCGATCGGCAAGCGCCGGTTCGAGGCCGCGCTGGAGAGGTTCGAGCACCGCGACGAGGTGACGGTGCGCTGGCGCAGCTTCGAGCTCGACCCCACCGCACCGCAGGAGCGCGAGGGCACGCTGCTCGAGCACCTGGCCGAGAAGTACGGCACCGCCCCGGAGCAGGCGCGGGGCATGGTCCGGCAGATGTCGGAGACCGCGGCCGTTGACGGCTGGGAGTTCGACCTGGAGAACGCGCGGGGCGGCAACACCGTCGACGCGCACCGGCTCATCCATCTCGGCGCCGAGCACGGCATCCAGGACGCGGTGAAGGAGCGGCTGCTGCGCGCGTACGTCGCCGAGCGCGAGCCGATCGGCGACCATGCGGCCCTGACCCGGCTCGCCGTCGAGGCCGGGCTGGACGAGACCGAGGTCGGCGACCTGCTCGCCGGCGACCGCTTCCTCGACGCCGTGCGCGCCGACCAGCGCCAGGCGCAGGCCTACGGGATCAGCGGCGTGCCGTTCTTCGTGGTCGACGCGAAGTACGGCGTCTCCGGCGCCCAGCCCGCCGACGCCCTGCTGCAGGTGCTGGAGACGGCCTGGGCCGACGCCCACCCGATCCAGGTCCTGACGCCGGCCGGGGGTGCGGGAGAGACCTGCGCCGACGGCAGCTGCGCCGTCTGAGGTGGTCGTGCCTGTCATCCGTGCAGTGCTCCGCGGCGGGCCAGTGCACCGATCACCAGCGCACCGACGAGCGGTACGGCGGCCAGGACGAGCCAGGCCGTCGCCGCAGGGGCGACCGTGACGTCGAGGAGTGCGCCGACCGCCGTGCTGCCGACCAGCACGGCGAGCCCACCCGCCGAGGACAGCACCCCGAAGTAGGCCCCGAGCCGCCGCTCGGCGGCGAGGACCGGCACCAGCGCCTGGGCGACGGGCCCGGCCAGCATCTGCCCCGCGGTCAGCAGGACGACGAACCCGACCGCCGGCCACGGCCCGGCGGGGGCCGCCGGCAGGGCCGCCGCGACGAGCAGGAAGGCGGCCGACATCAGCCCGAAGCCGAGCAGGATCGGCGTCCCGGCCCGGCGCCGGCGCGCCCACCGGGTGGTGGGAACCTGCCCGAGGATCACCATCACCGCGGCCAGCGCGAACAGCCACCCCAGCCCCGCCTGCCCGCCGGTGCCCCGCTCCAGCTCGACCGGCAGCGCCAGGTAGAGCTGGTTGTAGCAGAGCAGGTAGGCCGAGTAGCCCGCCGCGAAGACGAGGAACCGCCGGTTGCGCAGTACCTCCGCCCACCCGTCGAGGATCGGCTCGTCGGCGTGCGCTGCGGGTCGGGGCGGCAACCACCGCAGGTGGGCCAGCCCGATCAGCACGAACGCCGCGGCGGCCACCATGCAGGCCAGCCCGAAGTCGACGAGGAGCAGCGCCGCGCCCACCAGCGGCCCGACCACCGTGCCGACCTGGCCGCTGACGGCGAACATCGCGAAGACGTCGGCGCGGGTCGGGCCCCCGGCCGGCAGCTCACCGGCCTCCCGCGCCAGCGCGGACTCCACGGCCGGGGAGAACAACGCCGCGGCGAAGCCGGTGAGCAGCGCTCCGGCGAGCACCCCCGCCAGGGAGGTGGCGACCCCCAGGAGCACGAACCCGGCCACGCGCAGCGCGCACCCGGCGAGGATCACCGGCTTCGCACCCCACCTGTCGGCCAGGGTCCCACCGACCACGAAGAGCCCCTGCTGGCTGAAGGTGCGCAGCCCGAGGACGAGCCCGACGAGCCCGCCGGCGAGCGCGAGGTCGGTCGCGAGGTGCACCGCGAGGTAGGGCACCACCATGAAGAAGCCGACGTTGAAGGCCAGCTGCGTGCCCACCAGCAGGCGCATCACGGGCGGCAGCGCGCCGAACGCCGTCCTGGGGTGATCACCGTCGCCGACCACAGTCACCACTCATTCGCATCTACGCATCTCTGCGACAACTGCCTATGTGCTGATGCAGAGTAGGTCGCACAAGCGTTGACACGCGGTCCGGCGCGATCACACAATCCGCCGACCCGTTCCGCCGCAGCGCCGGAATCCGTGAGAGGAAGGCCCACCGTGCACCCCGCACCGACCCGTTCCCGGGCAGTCGTACTGGCCCTCCTGGCGTGCCTGGTGACCGCCTGCGGCGCCGGCGCGGCCCCGGTCACCGGCGTCGCCGTCCCGGACGGCGCGGTCTCGATCGGCCTGCAGTTCGCACCGCGCTCCGGCCTGGCGATCGACACGGACGACGCGTTCGTCCTCACCCAGCTCGGGGCCGTCGAGACGCTGGTGGCCGTCGACGGCGAGCGCCGCCCGCAGCCCGGTCTCGCGACGCAGTGGACGCAGACCGAGCCCACCACCTGGCGCTTCACGCTGCGCCCGGGGGTGACCTTCCACGACGGGACCCCGCTGACCGCGGAGGCGGTGGTGGGTGCGCTCACCTACCTCACCGGGGTCGCCGCGCCGCCCCGGGCGATCGCGGGCGCGGCGCTCACCGCCGAGGCCGACGGTGACGCCGTGCTGGTGCGGACCGCGGATCCCGACCCGATCCTGCCCCTGCGGCTGAGCGCACCGGGCACCGCGATCCTCGCGCCGTCCGCCTACGCGGGCGACGGCCCGCCCTCGGTCGTCGGCACCGGTACCGGCCTGCTGCGGATCACCGAGGCGGACGCGGCGCAGGGCATCACCCTGGAGCGCTTCGAGCAGTACTGGGGGGAGCGCGCCCGGGTGGCCTCGGTGACGGCGCGCTTCCTCACCGACCCGACGGCCCGGGCGCTGGCGTTCCGCGCCGGTGACGTCGACATCGTGCTCGGTCTCCCCGAGCCCGCCGTGCTGGAGCTGCAGTCCACCCCGGACGTCGAGGTGCAGACGGTCCCGACCCCGCGCACGGCGAGCCTGTACCTCAACGGGTCCGCCCCGCCGTTCTCCGACGTCCGGGTCCGGCGCGCCGTCGCGCTCGCCGTCGACCGCACCGCGCTCGCGGAGCAGGCACTCGCCGGGTCCGGACTGCCGGCGTCGGAGATCTTCGGCCCGGCGGTGCCGTGGGGCGGCACCGGCCCGGTGCCGCCCCACGACCCGGCCGCGGCCGCCGACCTGCTCGCCCAGGCCGGCTTCGGCCCGGACAACCCCGTGACCGTGCGACTGTGGACCTACGCGAACCGGCCGGAGCTCCCGACGCTGGCCACGGCCGTACAGGCGATGCTGTCCGGGGCCGGGATCACCGCCGAGATCCAGATCGGCGAGTACGCGGCCCAGGAGCCCGAGCTGCTCGCCGGCCGCTACGACATGATGGTGCTGTCCCGCAACCTGCTCACCGACCTGCCCGACGCGGCGGGCGTGCTGAGCAGCGACTACAGCTGCTCGGGGACCTACAACCTCAACCGGTTCTGCTCCCCGGAGTTCGACGCGCTGGTCGCCGGCCTGGTGGAGGTCCCCGATCCCGCGGCCCGGCAGGACACGTTCGCCCGGGCGGCCCGGCTGCTCGAGGCGGAGTCGGTCGGCGTCCCTCTGGTGCACACGGTGGACAGCTCGGCGACCCGCGGGGTCACCGGGTTCGTGCCCGACCCGGCCGGGCGGGTGCTGGTCACCTCGGAGCTGGCCCGAACGGGCTGAGGATGCCCGGAACGCCGGTCCGGCGCCTGCTCCCGCTGCCCCTGGTCCTGCTGGTCGCGTCGGCACTGGTGTTCCTGCTGCCGCGGGCGTCCGGGCTCGACACCACCCGCACCGTCCTGCGCTCCCGGATCGCCGACTCGGTGCCCGATCCGGCCGCCGCGGAACGGGTGACCCGCGAGCTGGGACTCGACGGCCCCCTGTGGCAGCAGTACCTGCTCTGGCTCGGTTCCGCCCTGCGCGGCGACCTCGGCCTGTCCTTCTCCACCCGCACCGCCGTGCTCCCGCAGCTCGGTGCCGCCCTGGGCGTGTCCGCCCTGCTCACGACGCTCGCCCTGCTCCTGGCCGGACTCGTCGGCATACCCGCCGGCGTCGCCGCGGCCCGGCGGCCGGGCGGCCCCGTCGACCGGGCCGTGAGCGCCCTGTCGGTGCTCGGTGCGACGGTTCCCGAGTTCATCCTCGCCCCGCTGCTGGTGCTGGTGTTCGCCGTCGCCCTCCCGCTCCTGCCCGCCGCGGGCTGGGGCGGTGCGGCGGCCGCGGTGCTCCCGGTCGTCACGCTCGCCCTGTTCCCCGCGGCGCTGGCCGCCCAGCTGACCCGGGCCGAGACCGCCGACGTGCTGGGCACCCTGCACATCGCCGCGGCCCGGGCCCGGGGCATGTCCGAGCGCCGACTGCTCTGGGTGCACGCCGCCCGCCGCTCCCTCACCTCGGTGACGGCGCTGTCGGGCATGTTCTTCGCCGGCCTGCTCGGGGGGTCGGTCGTCGTCGAGGTGGTCTTCGCCGTGCCCGGACTCGGCCGGCTGCTCTACGACGCCGTGCTCGCCCAGGACCTGCCGATGGTGCAGGGTGGGCTGCTCGTCCTGCTCACGATCGCGGTCCTCACGACGGTCGGCACCGAGCTCGTGCAGCTCGCGATCGACCCCCTCGCCCGCCGGGCCGTCCGGTGAACCGCGACCGCCTGCCCGCGGCGGCCCTGGGCACTCTCGCCGTCGTCCTGGTGGTGGCGGGGCTGCTCCCGCTCGACGCCGTGGGCAACGACCTCGCGAACCGGTTCGCCCCGCCGTCCCCGGCGCACCCGCTCGGCACCGACCAGCTCGGCCGCGACGTGCTGGCCCGGCTGGCCGCGGGCACCCGACTGTCGGTGGGGTTCACCGTGGTGGCCGTCGCGCTGTGCGCCGGGATCGGCACGACCCTGGGCATGCTGGCCGGGTTCCGCGGGGGGATCGCGGCGCAGGCGCTGACCCGCGTCGTCGACGTGCTGGTCGCCGTGCCGTCGATCCTGCTCGCGCTGGTGCTCACCACACTGCTCTCCCCCGGCACCTCCACCCTGCTGATCGCGGTGACCCTCACGGGCTGGACCCCGTTCGCCCGGCTCGCTCTCGGCCTCACCGTGCGCGAGGCGGGCACCGACTACGTGCGCAGCGCGACCGCGCTGGGCGCCGGGTCCGGGCGCATCGTGTTCCGGCACATCCTGCCGAACGCCGTGCGCCCGCTCACCGCGCACGCCTTCCTGCGCTTCGCCGCGACCCTGCTGACCGTCGCGGGCCTGTCCTTCCTCGGCCTGGGGCCCCAGCCGCCGACGCCGGAGTGGGGGGCGATGCTCGACGACGCCCGGCCCTACCTGTTCGTACGGCCAGGCCTGGTACTGGCCCCCGCCGCGGCGATCGTGGGCGTCGCGTTCGTCGTCACGCTGGCCGGGCGGTCCCTCGAACGCCGCTGGAGCGAACCGGACGTCTTCCGCCGCACCCGCAATCCCTCTTAACCTGCATATGCAGGATCTGGGCAACAACCTTGTGGAGGCATCGTGGCGACCACCGACGAGCAGGGCCGCCGACGCGGCACCGTGCGACCCGAGCTCAAGGAGCTGCTCGCCCCGCTGGGGGTGACCCCGGCCCGGGTCGACGACGCCGATGCGCGCGCGGTGCTCGACCGCGACGGGGCCGTGATCCTCCCCGGCCGCGGGAGCGACCCGGAGGAACTGGTCACCGTCGCCGCGCGACTGCTCGGCGGCCGGCTCCGCGAGCTGTTCGGGATCCGGCTGCAGCACGGCGTCGACTCCCCGGCGCTGACCCTGCACAGCGACGGGGCCACGGTGACCGTCGACGTCCACGGCCGCGCCGTCCGGCTGCGCGACCCCGACGAGGACTACCTGTTCATGCTCTGCACCCGGCCCGCACAGCGCGGCGGCGACTCCGTGCTCATCGACGGCTACGCACTGGTCGACGTGCTGCGCGAGACCCGGCCGGACCTGCACGAGTTCCTCACCACCTGCGACGTCGACTTCTTCGGCGGCTGGACGGTCCGGCCCCACTCCGTCCCGCTCACCCCGCTGGTCCGCGGCCTGGTGGAGCACACGCGCCGCGGGCGGCGCGCGGTCCGGGCCAGCGACTACGCCCTGCCCGTCCCCCGCGAACCGCGCTGGGACGCCCACCTCGCCCACCTCGACGAGTACGCCGACGTGCTCGCCACCGCCCAGGAGTGCGCCGCGCGGTTCCGGCTCGAGGCCGGTGAGCTGCTCGTCCTGGACAACTACCGCTTCGTGCACGGCCGCGACGCGTTCGCGGGCGAGCGCACGATGCACGTGATGACGGTCCGGAGCACCGGCGCCTTCTGACCCGGCGCGGGCGCGCCGCCCCATACTGGCCGCATGGCCGGGACGGTGCTCGCCTCCAAGCTGCGGGTCCCCGCGTCGCGCGGCCGGTCGGTGGGGCGTCCACGCCTGCACGAGCACCTCGACCGGGCGACCGGCGGGACCCTGACCCTCGTGTCGGCCCCCGCCGGGTTCGGCAAGACCACGCTGCTCGCGAACTGGCTGGCGTCGGCAGGCGGACGGTCCACGGCCTGGCTCTCGCTCGACGAGCAGGACGACGATCCCACACGCTTCTGGACCCACCTCGTCGCCGCGCTGCGCACGGCTCCCGGCTCGCCGGACCGGTTCGGCGACGGCGCGCTGTCGCTGCTGACGGCGTCCCGGGCGCCGATCGAGTCGGTCCTCGCCGCACTGCTCGACGACCTGCACGCGCGGCGCGACGACCTCGTGCTGGTCCTCGACGACCTCCATCTCGTCGTCGCCCGCGAGGTCCACGACGGCCTCGCGTCCCTGCTGGAGCGCCTCCCCCCGCACGTCCACCTGATGATCTCCACCCGGGCCGATCCGCCGTTCCCGCTGGCCCGGCTGCGCGCACGCGGCGAGCTCACCGAGGTCCGCGCCGCCGACCTCCGCTTCACCCCCGCCGAGGCCGCCGCATACCTCGACGAGGTGGCGGGCCTCGACCTCGCCCCGTCCGACGTCGCCGCGCTGGAGGAGCGGACGGAGGGGTGGATCGCCGCCCTGCAGCTCGCCGCGCTCTCGATCCGGGGGCGCGACGACGTCAGCGGGTTCGTCTCGCGCTTCGCCGGGACCGACCGGTACATCGTCGACTACCTCGTCGAGGAGGTGCTGCGGCACCAGTCCGACGACGTCCGGGACTTCCTGGCACGGACCGCGGTGCTCGACCGGCTGACCGGGTCGCTCTGCGACGCCGTCACCGGCCGTGACGACGGGGCCCGGACGCTGCTGGCCCTGGAGCGCGCCAACATGTTCCTGATCCCGTTGGACGACCACCGCGAGTGGTACCGCTACCACCACCTGTTCGCCGACGTGCTGCGGGCGCGCATCCCCCCGGACCAGGTCCCGGTGCTGCACCGGCGGGCGGGCGGATGGCACGAGCGGCACGACCGGGCCGAGGGGGCCGTCCGCCACGCGCTCGCCGCAGGTGACGTCGACCGGGCCGCCCGGCTGATGGAACGAGCGGTGCCGGCCGTCCGGCGCGCCCGACAGGACGCGATGTTCCTCGGCTGGCTCCGGCAGCTGCCCGACGACGTCGTCCGGCGCAGTCCGGTCCTCGGCGTGTTCCACGGGTGGATGCTCATGGTCTCCGGTGACGCCGCGGCCTTCGAGTCGCGGCTCGACGACGCCGAACGTGCACTGGCCGCCGTACCGGACGGAGCGGCGCCGCCGTGGGCCGACACCGAGGAGCTGCACACGCTGCCCGCGACCATCGCCGTCTACCGCGCGTCGCTCGCACAGGCCCGGGGTGACGTGGCCGGCACCGCCGAGCACGCCCGGCGAGCGCTCGACCTGGCCCGTCCCGGCGACCACCTGTCGCGCGGCGCCGCGGCGGGGTTCCTCGGCCTCGCCGCGTGGGCGGAAGGGGACGTCACCACTGCGCTGCGGACGTTCGGGCAGGCGGTGGCCGGCCTGCGCGCCGCGGGCAACCTGGTCGACGAGCTGAGCAGCACCGCGGTCCTCGCCGACATGTGGCTCACGGCCGGTCGACCCCGGACCGCACGCCTGCTCTGCGAGCGCGCCCTGCGGTGGGCCGGCTCCCGGGGCGTGCCACGGGCGACGGCCGGGCTGCACGTCACGCTGGGCGAGCTCGACCGCCAGGCCGGCGACCTCGACGGTGCCCGGCGGCACCTCGAGACCGCCGCGGGGTTCGACGCGCGCACGGCGACGACCGAGGGCCGCCACCGGTGGTTCGTGGCGATGGCCCTGCTCACCGCGGCCGAAGGCGATCCGGACGGCGCCGTCGACCTCCTGGACCTGGCCGAGCAGCACCACCTGCCCGGCTTCCTCCCGGACGTGCGTCCGATCCCCGCGGTCCGGGCCCGGGTGCGGATCGCCCAGGGGCGCCCGGACGAGGCCGACGGCTGGGCCCGGGAACGGGGCGTGACCGCCGCCGTCGGCGGCGGCTTCCTGACCGAGTTCGACCAGCTGACCCTGGTGCGACTGCTCCTCGCACAGGACCGGGCCGCACAGGCCGTCGGCCTGCTGGACCGGTTGCTGGCAGCCGCCGAGTCGTCGGGCCGTGCCGGGAGCGTCGTCGAGATCCGGATGCTGCAGGCCCTCGCCCACGCCGCGCGGGGCGACCGGCCGCGGGCGCGTGCCGCACTCGGGCGTGCGCTGGCCGACGCGCCCGAGCCGGACGGTCACGTGCGACTGTTCCTCGACGAGGGTGCACCCCTGATCGCCCTGCTGCGTGACGCCGAGCGGCACGGGATGGCCCACGCACGTCGCCTCCTCGACGCCGGTCCGACTCCCCCCTCGGACGACCTGCTGACCGCCCGCGAGCTCCAGGTGCTGCGGCTGCTCGACGGCGAGCTGACCGGTCCGCAGATCGCCCGCGAGCTCTTCGTCACGCACAACACGCTGCGCACCCACACCAAGCACATCTTCACCAAGCTCGACGTGACCACCCGCCGTGCGGCCGTCGCCCGGGCGCGCGAACGCGGCGTCCTGTAGCCGGCTCACCCACCGGGTCACATCGTGGTGTGACGCGCCCGTACCCCCACGGTTCCTACCGTCGGGGCATCCCGCGGCGCCCGCCTCGGAACCCGAGGACACGGAGCCGGACATGACCGTCACCACCACGAAGCTGAGCCGGGCGGCCGGCCTCGCCGCCGTCGTCGCGGGCCTGCTGTTCATCGCCGTCCAGATCAACCACCCGCCGCTGGACGCCGCGCTCGTCAGCACGACGGAGTGGGCCCTGCGGCAGAGCGCGAAGGTGCTCATGGCCGTCCTCGCCCTCGCCGGTGTCACCGGCATGTACCTGCACCAGGTGCGTCGGATCGGGGTGTTCGGCCTGGTCGCCTACCTCGTGTTCGGCGCGGGCTACCTCGCCCTGCTGGGCGTGGAGCTGATCGGGCTGTGTGTGCTGCCGTCGGTCGCCGTGAGCGCGCCCGGCTACGTCGACGACGTCCTCGCGGTGGCCACCGGCGGCACCGCGGGCGGGGACATCGGCCCGTTCGCGGCCCTGAGCGCGGTCTCCGGCGCCACCTACATCGGCGGCGGCGTCCTGTTCGGCCTCGCGCTGCTCCGCGCCGGCGTGCTCGCCCGCTGGGCCTCCGCGCTGCTGGCCGTCGGCGCTCTGGCCACCGCCGCCATCCCCTTCCTGCCGCAGATCAACCAGCGGTTGTTCGCCGTCCCCGTCGCCGTCGCCCTGATCGGCCTCGGGTTCTCGCTGTGGCGCGGGCGGCAGAGTGCGGCGGCCGGGCCGTCGCTGCCCACGCCCGGCACCGCGCGACTCGACCCGGCCGACGTCTAGTGCCGGCCGGCGCACCCGCCGCCCGAGTCGTCGCGAACCGCCGGTCCCGCATCCCGTGAGCCGGCCGGCCGGTTACCGGATCCGGATCGACGGGCACTTCGGGGACCGCTGGTCCGCCTGGTTCGACGGCCTCGCCCTGGTGCGCGACCCCGACGGGACGACGACCCTCACCGGCGACGTCCCGGACCAGGCGGCGCTGCACGGCCTGCTCGCCAAGGTCCGCGATCTCGGCGTCATCCTGATGTCCGTCGAGGTCGTCCCGCCGGTCTGCCCCCGGAACCGCACAGCCGTCGCGGGTGTCGACCGGATGCCCGATCGCCCCGGCGAGCGCGGTCCGGAAGGGTGACCTCGAGGTGGGGGACACTGCGGCCCGGGCTCCGGCATCAGGACACCGACCTTGCGGAGTCGTCCTCCTCCGCACACGGTCGCCTCCCGGATGCCAGGGTGTGCAAGGGGTGGATCGGCTGCCGGCTCGACATGGCTCACCGCGACGACACCGCTGCCGGCCTCCAGGGAGCGGCGGTACCTGGCTCAGCGCAGGGGTAGCCGGGCGGTCAGCAGCCACGTCGTGTCGTCGGCGACGACCTCCGCGCTGCCTCCGAGCTCCTCGGCGCGTTCGGCCACCGACCGCAGACCGACGCCGGGTCGGTAGCCGTCCGGGGCCCCACCGTCGTCCTCGACGGCGACGACGAGGAGGTCCGCCCGGTGTTCGAGCCGGACCCGCACCCGCCGGCCGCGCGAGTGCCGCTGGGCGTTGGCGATGCCCTCCGAGGCGATCCGGTAGGCGGCGAGCTCCACCGCCGGGGTGAGGTCGGGCAGCGGGTCCGGTGCGTCGACGGTGGTCGGCAGGGGATGGGCACTCGCCGCCCGTTCCCGCACCGCACCGAGCAGACCCCGCTCCTCCAGGGCGAGGGGGCGCAGGCCGTACACGACCCGGCGCACCTCGTCGAGCGCTCCGCGGACGCCGGCGCGGACGTCGGCGAGCAGCGCGACGGCGGCGTCCGGGTCGCGGTGCACCAGGTTCGCCGCCGCGTCGGCGCGGAACGCGGCGTCGGTGAGGGTGGGGCCGAGCCCGTCGTGCAGATCGCGGTGCAGCAGCGACCGTTCGCTCTCCCTGGCCCGCACGACGCCCGCCCGGGAGGTGCGCAGCGCCTCGGCGAGCGCGGACTCCCGCAGCAGCAGCGCGATCGGGCCCGCGAGCACCGAGAGCGCCGCGCTGTCGTCGCGGTGCAGGGAGAACTCCCCGGTCCGCAGGGTGACCCCGAGGGTCCCCACCTGCTCCCCGCGGCTGGTCAGCGCGATCTCGGCGTACCCGGTCCGGATGTGCGGCGGGCCGGCCGCCGCCCCGGGCGGGGCCGTCGCGAGCACCTCACCGGCCGGGTCGCGCACCTCCAGGCCGGGCAGCCGCAGCGTCGACCGGGCCTGTTCCAGGACGTCCCCGAGGCCCGCGGCGTCCCCGAGCCGGCGCCCGACCAGCTCCGCGGCGACCGCCGGGTCGGCCCGCCCGCCGTAGAACGCCCGGTTGACGCCGCGGCGCAGCACGTCCCGCAGCGGACCGAGCGCGAACGCGACGACCAGGACGGCCGCCACCGGCCCCCACCCGGCCCGGTCCACCGGGAACAGCCACGTCGTCGCCGCGGCGACCACCGCGTACACGGCGAGCAGCGCCGCGACGAGCGCGCCGTAGAGCACCGTGCGGGCCACCACGACCCGGATGTCGAGCAGGTTGTGGCGCACGATCCCGATCGCCATCGCCACCGGCACGCACGCGAACGCGAGCAGCCCGAACTCGGGACCGGAGCCGGACACCGCGCGTTCCAGGTTGACCGCGACCAGGACCAGCACCGCGAGCAGCAACCACAGCACCTGACCACGGACCGCCTCGTCACCGCGCCGGTACCGGCCCACGAGCGCGCCGACCGCGACCGCCGTGAGCGCCAGGTCGGCCGGGGCGAGGCCGCCGGTGGCCAGCACCCCGTCCGGGTCGACGAGCTGTGCCCCGACCGACACGACGAGCAGCCCGACCGCGGCCCACGGGTACCAGCTCCAGCGCCGCGACGGCAGCCGCCCGTCCGGGTACAGCACGAGCAGGAGCTGGAACAGCGGTCCCAACCCGAACAGCCATCCCAGCCCGGCCAGCACGCCCAGCGCGTCGGACAGCCCGGGCAGGCCGGCGTCGAGGGCGGGCCGGACGCCGGCGAGGCCCACCCCGGACAGCAGGTGCCCGACCCCGCCCACCGCCAGCAGCAGCACCAGCCACGAGCGGGGCCGGTGCCACGCGATCACCGCCGCCGGGGCCAGGTAGCCCGCACCGACGACCAGGTTCGTGACCACGTAGGGCTCGAACGGGTGCCCCCGGCTCATCCCGACGGCCGCGACGGCGAGGAGCAGGGCGACCAGCAGCGCGCCCAGCGACGCCAGCGCGAGTGCGGTGGTGCGCCCGGGTGCGGGGCCGGCGGTCATCTCACCGGCTCCGCCGGTCCCGTGCCGAGCCCCGCCTCCCGGGCCCGGACCACCGCCTCCGCACGGGTGGCCACGCCGAGCTTGCCGAACAGGGCCGACACGTGGTTGCCCACCGTCTTGGGCGACAGGCCCAGCCGGCCGGCGATCGCGGCGTTGCCCAGCCCGCGCGCGACCAGGTCGAGCACGTCCCGCTCCCGCGGGGTGAGCCCGGTGAGCACGGTGGTCGGCGGCGTGCCGGCCCGGTGCAGCACCTGGTCGGCCACCGTCGGGCTGAAGATCGCCACTCCCCCGGCGACCGCCCGCACGGCCCGGTCGATCTCGGCGGACTCCGCCCCCTTCAGCAGGTAGCCCCGCGCCCCCGCCGCCAGTGCCGCGGCCACCAGCACGTCCTCGTCGAACATCGTCAGCACCAGCACCGCCGTGTCCGGCAGCTCGGCGCGGATCACCCGCGTCGCGGCGACCCCGTCGAGATCGGGCATCCGCAGGTCCATCACCACGACGTCGGGCCGGTGCCGCCGGGCCAGCGCCACGGCGTCGCGCCCGGTGCCGGCCTCGCCCACCACGACCAGGCCCGGGAGCGTGTCCAGCAGGGCGATCAGCCCGCCGCGCACGATGGGGTGGTCGTCGACGACGAGCACCCTGATCTCGCCCTGTCCGGCGGCCCGCGGCATCCGGCGATTCTCCGGCACCGCCCCCGGTGCCGGGTAGGGGCGCGATCCCGGGTGCACCCGGGAACTCCTCCCGGTCGGGCGGGTCCTGCAGGGGCGCGCACCCCGGGCGCCCGGAGCACCTCCGCCGCCACGCTCGGCGGGTCAGCCCGAGACCCGTCCCGACCAGGAGTCGCCATGTCCACCGACCCGCAGGCCCCACCCGCCCGTCCCGGCCCGACGCCCGTGCGCGACCGCCGCACCCTGCGCCGGGTCCTCGGCGCCGTGCTGATGCCGATCGGGCCCGCCGCCGTCGCGGTGATCCGGTCGGTCTACCCGCCCGACGCCGCCGCCGCCCTCGCCGCACCGTCGACGATGACGCTCGTGCTGTGGCTCGGGCTCGTCGCCACGTTCACCCTGCTCCCGGGCGCGTACACCGCGCTGCACCTGCTCCACCGCTACGTGCCCACCCTGGCGCTGTGGACCGCCGCCTTCCTCGTGCCCGGCTATCTCGCGATGTACACCCTCGGCTTCGTCGACACCGTCTACGCGATCGCACCCGCAGCCGGGCTCACCAGCACACAGGCCGAGGACCTGGTGGCCGCGGCCGACACGCTCGTCCCGCCCACGATCGCCCTGCTGGTCTTCGTCCTCGGGCACGTCGTCGGCACCGTGCTGCTCGGCGTGGCGGCCCGGCGGGCCCGGCTACTCAGCACACCCGTCGCCGCGCTGATGATCGTGTCGCAGCCGCTGCACGTGGTGTCCGTCGTTCTCGCGATGCCCCTGCTCGACCTCGCGGCCTGGGGCCTGACCGCACTGGGCATGGGCGCGCTCGCACTCCGCGTGCTGCGCACCCCCGACGACGAGTGGGAACTGCCCCCCTTCCCCCGCAGCGCGGACTGAGTCGGGTCCGAGCCCCGGCCCCCTCGCGACGCGCGAGTCCGAGCCCCGGGCCAGAGCAAGCGGCCCCGGACCCCGGCCGGGAACGGTCCCGGCCGGACGGTGTCCTGCGTTGGCGACGGGCGTTGGCGACGGCGGAGACGGGCCGGGTCGAGCAGTGCGACGATCCGCGCAACGGGCGGTGACGCACGGGGAGATGTGCTGACGTCGCCCTTGTCCGAGTACCGCGGTCCTCCCGTTCCGGACGACGCCCGAACCACGGAACCCGCCGTAGTCTCCCCAACCGTGGCGGTCCACCGTTCCCGGCTCCCGTTCTCCTGGCTCGTCGGTGGTCTCGCGCTACCGGTCACGGCTGCGGTGGTTGTCGCCCGGCAGGGCCCGGTACCGCTCGGGGGTGCGTCCTACGCGGTGCTCGCCGCCGCGCTCGTCGCCGCCGCCGCTCTCGTGCACACCTACCGCACCCTCGACCCGGGTTGGATCACCTGGCGGCGCGCGGTGGCCGGGCTCGCGCTGGCCGCGCTCGCAGTACCCGGCTGGTCGGCACTCGCGACGCTCACCTCTGCGGCCGCTCCGGACACACCCCTCGCCTGGGCCACGGCCGTACTCGCCGGGACGGCACACCTCCCCGTCCTGGCCGCCTTCTCACTGCTGCCGCTGCTCGCCGTGCGCTACCTGGGTCGCGGGTCCACCCGCCGCCCGGTGGCGGTCGTCCTCGGGCTGCTCGTGGCGGCCGTCCTGTCCTTCGCGGCGTTCTTCGACGACTTCGCTCCGCTCACCGCCCGCGCACCGCTGATCTGGCCGCCGGGCGTCGTCATCGGGACGGCGCTCAACGCCGCGTTCCTGGCCACCGTCCTGCTCGGTCCGCTGGCAGCGCTGCTCGCCACCCGTCGTGCCGAGGCCGAGGCCGTGCGCCGGCTCGCCACCGTCGGAGCGTCATCGCTGGCCGGCGCGGCACTCGTCATGCTCTGCGGGTCGGTGGGCCCGTCCGACGGGGACGCTGCGGCCGCCGTCGTGTACGGCGGGATGTACCTGGCGTTGACCGTCTGCGTCGTGTGCGCGTCGCGGGCGTTGACGGTCCGGCTGCCCAGTGCCGGTCAGCGCTCCGACGACGAAGCGGTGCCGATGGTCTCCGCTGCGCCGGACCGGGCGACATCCGGCCACCTGGGGTCGCTGACCGGGCGCGAGAACGAGATCCTCGCGCTGCTCGCGGAGGGCCTGTCCAACGCCGGGATCGCCGCCCGCCTGGTGCTGTCCCAGCGGACCGTCGACGCCCATCTGCGTTCGGTGTTCGCCAAGCTCGATCTACCGGACTCTCCGCAGGACAACCGTCGGGTACATGCTGTTCTGGCCTTCCGCGACGGCACCCGCACCCCCGCGTGCGACCGGTTAGGCGGTTTCGCCGATGTGGTCCTGAGCAGCGGATTCCTACGCTCCGACGCACTGTCACCCGTCCCGGAGGAGCTTCCTGTGGTGCGTCGCCTGCTCGTGTTGTCCGCGCTGGTCTGGCTGCCGTTCCTGTCCCTGTTCGTGTTCGCGTCCTTCGGGAACACGAGCCTGCTCCACATCGCCCACCACGTGATCGCCCTGGGGCTGTTGGTCCCCGCCGTCCTCATGACGTGGCGGCACCGTGGCGGTGCCACGACACGCGCCACCCGGATGCTGGCCGGAGCGCTGTCCGTCGCCCTGCCCCTCGGTACGCTCGGACATGCCGTCGAACTCACGATCGCCATTGGCCGGTACGCCTCCGACGGGTTCGCGAACCGTGACACCACCGACCTTTTCGACCACGGTCCGCACGCCGTGGTCGCGACCGTCACCGCACCGGCCATGCTCACGGCCATGCTGCTCGTCGTGGCGCTGACCGCGACCTCGACGGTGCAGAGCCGTCGCAGACTTGAGCCGGTCGCGGGCGAATAGCACTCCATGTCTCCGACCAGGTCCGGAGTCCGTTCTCGGGTGCGACGCGACGGTGGCGTCGTCGTCGGGGCCCCCGCATCACGGAATCCCTGGCCGGCGACCGGTTCGCTGCATCCGTCCTGTGTGGACGGCCACTTCCGCGGGACTCGCAACGATCGGCATGACCACGGATCCGCGTCAGCCTCACGTCGGTACACCGTGACCGCCGCATGCCGCGTCCGACCGTCCGGCTCATATCGGTCAGACGTGCCGTGCCGTCCTGGAGGACGATGACGGTGTGACGGTCGGCTTGCTCGCGCAACTCGTGCTGGCGACCGTCCTGTTCGTCACCGGCATCATGCTCGCCGCGGTGGGAGCACTGCTCCCCGCGGTGGTCAGCTGCCTCGGTGCGGGCGCATGGCTGTTCCGATCTCTACGTCGGCTGTAGCGGGACAGCCTCCGCGGCCTCGGCTCGCCGCCGCATTCGGTCGCGGAGCTCATGCGGAGGTGCGGCGCTACCTCGCCGAGTGGACCGCGATCGTCGACGCGCAGGCTGAGCCCGGCCGACCGAGGCCTGCAGCCACTCGCAGAACTGGGTGATGGAGTGCTCGTAGTTGCGGATCGTCAGCGGGCTCGGCCGCTGCGCGCGCAGATCGCGCCGGAAGCCGGCGACCAGCGGGGCGAGATCCACGCCCCACATGATCAGGTGAGGGAGCGCTGAGCCGGCGCTCCGGTCAGCCTGCCGCTGCCTCCACACGTAGTGTGCGCTGCAGGAATGCGACCTGTGCGGCCGCAGATCGCTCGAAGAACTCGCCTGAGTAGATGTCGAAGTGACCGGAGGGCAGCTCCAGGATCTCCGAGCCGGCACCCGCCTTCGCGGCCACCGCACGCACCGCCGACGGCGGGGCGATGTTGTCGTCGGCCGCCACCACCAGGAAGATCGGCGCCCGCAGCCGCGACGCCGCCGTGACCGGGCGGTTCAGCGGGATGAGGATGGCGCCGCGGGCGCACATCTCGTTGCGGAACGTCGGGCCCATGATCGAGCGGTAGCCGGTCTCGGCGCCCTCGGCGGTGATCGCCGCGAGCGAGCCGGGCGGGCCGACGACCGGGATGAGGTGCGGCTCGCGGCCCAGCACGGATCCGACGATGTCGCGCAGCGCGTGGCCGGTGAGCTTGAGCAGCTGGCCGACCCCGGCGTAGCGCCCGATCTCCAGCAGCGCGGCCAGCCCGTCCATCGCGGCGCCCTGGGAGATCACGGCCGCGACCTGGCCGTCCTTCGCCGCCACCGGCACGACGTGCCCGCCGGAGTACGAACTGCCCCAGAGGACGATGCGGTCGGGGTCGACGCCGTCGAGACCACGGGCGTGGGCGACGGCCGAGTGGTAGTCCTCGCGGTGCCGCACGTGCCAGACGTTCTGGCGCGGGGTGCCGTCGGAGGTGCCGTAGCCGCGGTAGTCGAAGACCAGGACGTCGGCGCCCGCGGCGGCGAAGCGCTCGGCGAACGGCAGCAGCCCGGCGTCCCTGGTGGCCCCGAACCCGTGCCCCATCACCACACACGGGCGGCCGCGGGAGCCGGCGAGGGCGTCGGAGGTGGCCTCCAGGTACCACGCGGCGCACCGCGTGCCGTGGCTGTCGAACCCGGTCTCGCTGACCATTCCCGCTCCCTCGTGCTCCTGTGGCGCCCACCACATCTTCGCCGTGGAGAGGCTATCGGTTCGCGCACTACGGTGATCGCTGTTCACCGCCGAACCACCCCGAGGAGTACCCGTGTCGATCCCCACCGACGACGACCGCAGCCTGCTCACCGTCGTCGCGACCATGCGCGCGAAGCCGGGCAAGGAGCGGGAGCTGCAGGAGGTGCTCGAGGCCCTCATCCCGCCGACGCGCGCCGAGGCCGACTGCACCACCTACGCGCTGCACCAGGGTTCGCAGGACCCGGCCGTGTTCATCTTCATCGAGCACTGGACCGACCAGGCCGCGCTCGACGCCCACCTGGGCACCCCGCACCTGCAGGCCGCGCTGCCGAAGATCCCCGAGCTGCTCGACGGCGACCTCGTCATCACCACCCTGAACCGCATCGCCTGACCGGTCCCCCGCGGCGGTCAGCTCCCGGTGAGGAAGCTGGCCGTCGTCGGGGTACCGGCCTCCAGGCCGCGCAGCCAGTCCAGGTCGCCCTCGCCGAAGACGGCGACCGAACCCGCCAGCAGCCACACCAGCGACGGCACGAACTCCGTCATCAGCACCTGCCGCATGCCGGGGACGTCGGCGGTGTCGGTCTCGCTCCGCAGCACGCCGGTGACGTACTTCGCCCGTGCCGCGTACCGCTTCCCCATCGACTCCGTGATCCAGCCGAGCACCTCGTCGACCCGCTCCGGACGGTCGGCCGTCGACTCGCGGACCAGGCCCAGCAACCGGATCAGCGTCAGCGTGCCCATGAGCTGCGCGGGCCCGCTGTCGCTCTCCGGGACGGTGCGGGAGTCGACGTCGTAGAGCTGCGCCGCGGCCTGACGGGCCGGTTCGGGAGCGGGGTCCTCCAGGGTGGCCTCCACCGCGCGGTAGAGCAGGTCACCGATCGCCTCGGCGGCCTGCGCGATCTCCCGGGCTCCACGCTCGTCCGTCATGCCGGTCACCCTAGGCAGCCGCCCCGCCCCCGACCCTTGCGGGTGCGCCAACAGCACCCGGCGAGTTTGCCGATGGTGCCCGGCCAGTCCGCCGTTGCGGTCCGCCTCCGTTGCCGGCGCGGCGGATCCGTGGTGAGCCCGTCTCCTGCGGGCCAGGACCGCCGGCCGACGAGCACAGCTCGGCTCGGGCGGTGGGGTTGCGGTCTCGGGACCACCGGGCGTCTCGCCTCTCCTGTCGGGAGGGCATGGCGCCGGGTCGGGCACCTCGGTCGGGGACGGCCGCCCACCTGACCCGGACATCCGGTGGTTGCTCGCTCGACCCGCACCCGTCCGGTGGCCGGGCACCCAGGCCGGAGATCCGAGATGCCGAAAGGCCCCTGAACTGCGGAGATACCTGGTCAGGTATGGCCGGCGATCCTCCGACACGCGCACCAGCACCTCGCCGCCGCGCTCGACGCCGTCGTCGCAGCCACCAGCACCGCCTCCGAGACCGACCTGATCCCGCTGCCGACCCGCTGCGAGGGCGCGTCACGCCGGGTCGAGGCGAACTCCACCGCGGCCGTCGCCACCCTCGACGACCAGGGCACGTTGCGCACCCGGGGTTCTCCGACCACCGCGGCCGCACTGTCGGGCCTGCTGTCCTGGGAACACCGTGACGCCCGACGGTTCGTCACCGCCGCCACCGACGTCCACGCCCGCACCACCCTGAGCGGAGAACAGCTCCCCGCACGATGGCCCGCCACCTCCGCTGCGTTCACCGCCGGGACGATCGGGTTGCGGCACGTCGAGGTCATCGACCGCGTCCTGAACACCCGCGCCGCCGGGCGACTCCCCACCGTCCCGGTCCGACATCCACCACATCCCGCACCGGGCCGACGGCGGTCACACGGAGATCAACAACCTCGTGATGCCGTGCAAGGCCCATCACCGCCGGATCCACCACACCGACTGGCTGGTCCGCATCCGCGACGGGCTACCGGAGTTCCTCCCACCGAAGTGGATCGACCCCACCCGCACACCTGCCGACACCTGACCCCGGCCTGACGATCACCCGTATCAGGACGGCACCCGCGCCGCTCCGTGAGACACCGCGTCGTGGCGGACGCCCCACACGGATCGGGTCAGTAGCCGGGCTCGCAGGCCACCTTCCCGCGGTCGACGGCGGCCACGAGCGCGGCGTGGTCGGCTTCGGTCTGGTCGGCGTAGCGGCGCGCGAACGTGCTCAGCGCCCGGTCGAGGTTGTCGCCGCGGCCGACGTACCCGGAGATCATCGACGCCCCGCTGGTGCGGGCGTGCCCCTTGGCCAGCAGGTGCCCAACGACGCCCGCGTAGTCGACGAGCGCGGCAGGCCGGATGCCCTCGAGGTCGATCGAGCCCTTCATGTCGCGGAACTGGCGTACGTAGAACTGCAGGTCGCCGACGCTGGCCCAGCCCAGCAGCGGATCGCTGACGGTCTGCAGCGCCTGCTGGTACTCCACGACCCGCTGCCCCTGGTGCGCGTGCAGGGCCGAGTCGCCGTGCACGTGCCGCGCCAACACGGAGCGGCGCGCCTGCTTGAGCTGCAGGAACACGACGTCGTCTGGGGCGGAGCCCTCCAGCAGCGCCACGTACGCGCGCAGCCCCACACTCCCGACGCCGACGACCTTGTGCCCGACGTCGAGCAGCGTGTAGCCGCCCAGCACACGGCGCCAGTGCGGAGCGAGGGTCTGCAGGTAGTCGTCGAGCGCGGCGGCGACGAGGTCGGCCTCGGCGCCGGGCAGCCGGGTGATCAGCGGCGGCTCCTCGACGAGCCGGCGGGTGCCCTCGACCTCCTCGGTGAACCGCGGCAGCGCGCGGTCCCCGGTGCGCCTGCGCGCCCGCCGGGCGGCCCGGACGACCTCGGCCCGCAGTGCGCGCGGGCTCTCCTCGGAGAGCCGGTCGACGTCGAGGCGCTCGTAGGAGCGCGACAGCAGCGGCATCTCGGCGAGGAAGCGCACCTCGTCGCGGTACGCGGCGACACACGTGCGCACGGCGTCGGCGCACTGGTCCTCCGACGCCGACCCGTGCCGTCCGGCGACCCACATGCTCGCGACGAGCCGCCGCAGGTCCCACTCCCACGCGCCGGGGTGGGCCTCGTCGAAGTCGTTGAGGTCGATCACGAGGTCGCGCTCGGGCGAGGCGTAGAAGCCGAAGTTGCCCAGGTGGGCGTCCCCGCAGACGACGGGGGTGATGCCGGTGCGGGGCAGCGCGGCGACGTCGGTGGCCATGACGACGGCGGTGCCGCGCAGGAACCCGTACGGCGACGCGGCCATCCGGCCGACCCGGATCGGGACGAGGGACTCGACGCGCCCGACGTGCGACTCGGTGATCTGCGCGACCGGGTCGGGGCGCTCGGGGCCGGGGTTCCAGTCGGCGAGCGAGGACCGGGGCACCCGCTTGCGCAGGGCCTTGCCCATCGCGTGCCGTTCGGCCCGCTCCACGGGCCGCTGACGCAGCGAGGCGTAGGCGGTGCCGTCGGCGTCGGCGAGGACGGTGTGTCCGGAGGCGGAGGTCACCCGCGCAGGTTACGCAGTGACTACAGGACCACGAGGCCGAGCAGGAACAGGGCGACGGTGAGGGTGAACAGGATGCCGACGACGCGGTCGACGGCGGGCACGGCCATCAGGTGCGGGCCGGGGGCGACGGCGCGGGCGGCGGTGGCGGCGGGAGCGATCACGGTCATGCCTGCTCATCGCCGCAGCGGGCACCGCCATTAGCAGCAGTCATCACTTCTGGTGAGGACGGCGTCAGGGTGTAACGCCGGGGTGCAGGAGCGCGCGACCGGTGACGGCGTCGAACACGTGGGCGCGCCGGGCGTCGACGACGAACTCGGCCCGCTCCCCCGGGCGCGGCGGCTCGGCGGTGCGGGCGACCAGCCGCGCCCCGTCGGCGTCGCCGGGGACCGACACCTCGCCGACGACGGTGGCCCGGTGCCCCGCGTGCTCGACCCGCCCCACCGTGACGGGCAGCCGTACGGCCCCCGGGTCGGCTCCGGGCCCCGCGACACCGACCACCTCCGCGCGCAGCCCCAGCACGACCCGCCGCCCGTCGACGAGCCCGGCCGGCGGCGGGGCCCACAGCGGCAGTCTGCGCGCGCCGACGGCGAACCCGGCGAACCCGTCCGCGACGACGACCCGCGCGGGCAGCAGCCCGATCCCGGACTCCGCGGCGACCTCGGCCACGAACACGTCGACGGGGTGGTGGTAGACGCGGGCGGGGGTGTCGGTCTGCACCACCTCGCCGTCGCGCAGCACCGCGAGCCGGTCGGCCACCGCCATCGCCTCTGCGTGGTCGTGGGTGACGTAGAGTGCGGCCACGCCCGCGCGCGCCACCGCCGCCGCGATCACGCGCCGGATCCGGGCGCGCTCGGCGGCGTCGAGGTGGGCGAGCGGCTCGTCGAACAGGAACGCGTCGGGGTCGCGCACCAGCGCGCGGCCCACCCCGACACGCCCGCCCTCCCCCGGCGACAGCGTGCGCGCCATCCGCGGCAGCAGCCGGCGCAGACCGAGTCGGCCCACCTGCTCGTGCCGCTCGGCCCCCGGGGTGAACCGACCCAGGTTGGCGGCGACGTCGAGGAACGGCACCAGCGACGTCTCCTGGAAGACCATCGCGAGCCGACGCTCCGAGGTCGGGGTCCGGGTGACGTCGCGCCCGGCCACCAGCACCCGACCGCCGCTCACCCGTTCCAGGCCCGCGACGGCCCGCAGCACCGTCGTCTTCCCGCAGCCCGACGGCCCGAGCACGGCCAGTACCTCCCCGGGTGCGGCGAGCAGGGTGACGTCGCGCAGCACCGGGGGGCCGTCGCCGAGCGCGACCGTGACCTCGCTCAGTCCGGTGAGCGGCAGGTCCACGTCACGACGGTAGGGCATCGGGGGCAGGATCGGCCCCATGAACGCCCCCGGTCCCGTCGCCCGCACCGTCGACCGCCTCGCCACCCGCGCGCTGGGCCTGCCCGGCGCGCGCACCGGGTACACCGTCGGCACCGAGCGGGTCCCGGTCCGCGACGGCGTCGTCCTGCTCGCGACCCACTTCGCACCCGATACCGGGTACCCGCTGGGCACGGTGCTGGTGCGCACGCCGTACGGCCGCGACTCCCCACTCGACGTCGTGTCGGCCCGCACGCTCGCCGCCCGCGGCTACCACGTGCTCGTGCAGAGCTGCCGCGGCACGTTCGGCTCGGGCGGGGTGTTCGAGCCGATGGTGAACGAGGTCGACGACGGGCTCGACACCGTCGCCTGGCTGCGCACGCAGGCCTGGTTCGACGGCCGGCTCGCCACCATGGGGCTGTCCTACCTGGGCTGGACGCAGTGGGCGCTGATGACCGACCCGCCGCCCGAGCTGAAGGCGTCGGTCGTGGTCGTCGGGCCGCACGACTTCGCGGAGGTGACGCACGGTCGCGGCGCGTTCACCCTCAACGACTTCCTGGGCTGGAGCGCGATGATGGCGACGCAGGAGGACGGCGGGCTGTTGCGACGCCTGGCCCGCAACGTCACCGGGCGCCGGGCGATGACCCGGGCGTACGCCGGCCTCCCCCTGGTCGACGCCGCGGAGCCGGTGCTGCACGGCGGCGCGGCCTGGTACCGCGGCTGGGCCTCGCACCCCGACCGCACCGACCCGTTCTGGGACGCGCGCCGCGTCACCACCGCGCTGGACAACGCCGCCGCGCCGGTGCTGCTGATCGGCGGCTGGCAGGACCTGTTCCTGGACCAGACGCTGCTGCAGTACGCCACGCTGCGCGGCCGCGGCGCCGAGGTCGCGCTGACCGTCGGACCCTGGACGCACCTGCAGGCCGGGGTCTCGCGCGAGGTGGCACAGGAGACACTGGGCTGGCTCGACGAGCACCTCGCCGGCGTCGGCACCCGCCCCTCCCCCGTGCGCGTCCACGTCACGGGGGCGGGCGAGTGGCGCGACCTGCCGGAGTGGCCGCCCCCGACCGCGGAACGGGTCTGGCACGCCGCGGCCGGGAACGCGCTGCTCCCCGACGGCGCCGACGTCCCCGCCCCCGCCACCCGCTTCCGCTACGACCCCGCCGACCCGACCCCGACGGTCGGCGGCCGGCTCCTCACCGCGGGCGCCGGGGTGCAGGACAATGCGGCGCTGGAGGCCCGGTCCGACGTCGTCGTGTTCACCGGGGAGCCGTTGGGTGCCGACCTGGAGGTCGTCGGGGAGCCGACCGTGGAGCTCGTCCACAGCACCGACAACCCGTACGCCGACGTGTTCGTCCGCCTCTGCGACGTCGACGCCCGCGGCCGCTCCCGCAACGTCACCGACGTGCTGCTGCGCCTGGATCCCGACCGCGGGTCCGGCCCGGTCCGGCTGGTGCTCGACGCGTGTGCGCACCGGTTCGCCGCCGGGCACCGGCTGCGGCTGCTGGTGGCGGGCGGGTCGCACCCGCGGTTCGCGCGCAACCTCGGCACCGGGGAACCGGCCGCGGAGTCGTCGCGGCTGGTACCGAGCGTGCACACCCTCGGCGGAGCCCGGCTCACCCTGCCGGTCACCTCGTGAACCGGCCCGGGGGCACCGCCGTCCTCGCCGTGGCGGCCGCGGCCTGCTGGTGGGTCTGGCTGGCCTGGGACCGGACCTACCGGATCGACGCGGTCACCGGCGTCGCGAGCGGGCCGTACGAGGCCTGGCAGGTGATCGGGTGCGCGGTGTGCCTGGTGGCCCTCACCGTCGCCGCCGCGGTCCGGCTCCCGCTGTGGATCGTCGTGCCCGTCGTGCCGGTGGCGTTCACGGCGGCGTGGTCGCTCACCGCGGCGTCCTACGACAGCAGTGGCCTGTGGCCGGTCGGGGCGCTCGCGGTGCTGGTCGGCACCCTCGTCGGCACGGCGCTGGTCGGCGGCGTGACGCGGGCCGTGCTCCGCCGCAGCGTCAGCCCGTGAGGTGGTGGTAGTTCGACGGGCGCAGCCGCATGGCGTGCAGCACGACCGGCGGGTCGCCGTCGGCGACGACGACCTCGACGAGGTCGCGGTCGTCGGTGAGCCCGATGTGCAGCACGACCCCGCCGCCAGGATCGGGCTGCGGCACCGACCGCAGCGGCGCGTCGAGCACACGACGGACCTCGTCGGCGGTGAACCCGTGCTTGCGGGCGCTGCGCGTCAGTCGCACGCCGCGATCCTACGGCGACACCACGGGGTGAGCGGACTCTCACCGGCGGTGAGAATTCGGCCGAATGTCCCACATCGCGGTCACACCGGTGGACGATCGACCGGGGTTCTCGATACGTTCCGTGACATGGCCTGGTGGAACCGCAAGGAGGACCGCGGCAACTCGACGCCGCGGCACGGCACCCGCGCGGAGCGGGTCGCGGCGCTCGCCGCCCGCAACGCCGAGGCGGCCGACCGCCTCGCCGACGCCGATCCCGACGGTGCCGTGCGCCTGCTGACGCCCACGGTCGTGGCCTGTCGCGCGCTGCTCGGCGACGACCACCCCGACACGCTCGTCGCCGAGGGCAACCTCGCCGTCGCCACCGCGGCGGCCGACCGGCCCCGCGAGGCGATCGACCTCATGCGCACCGCGGTCGACGTCCGCACCCGCCTGCTCGGCCCCGACGACGCCCGCACCGTCGACGCGCAGGACGCGCTGGCCACGGCGTACCGGTTGGCCGGGCGGCACGGGGAGGCGATCGAGCTGTCCGCGTTCGTCGCCGACGTCCGCCGTCGCGACCTGGGCCCCGCCGACACCCGGACCCTCGCCGCCCGCACCGGTCTGGCCCTCGCCCAGGCCGCGGGCGGCCACACCACCGCCGCCGTCACCGTGCTGGAGTCGGCGCTGCGCGACGCCGACTTCGCCCTCGGCTCGCGCCACCTGCACACGATCACGGTCCGGACCACGCTGGCGACCTGCCACGCGGTGCTCGGCCGCGTCACCGAGGCCGTCGCGGAGCTGGAGCGGGCCCTCGCCGACTGCACCGACCTGCTCGGCCCCGACCACCCCGACACCCGCGCCGTGGCCGCCGACCTCGCCGACGTCCACACCCCGCAGCGCCTGGGGCTCAGCGCCTAGCTCACTCCCGCAGGACCGCCAGCAGCTCCGCCTCCAGCGCCCCGAACGCGGGTGAGGTGACCGCGCGCGGACGCGGCAGGTCCACCGCGACCTCGCGCCGCACGCGGGTCGGCCGCGGGCCCAGCACCACCACGCGGTCGGACAGGCGTACGGCCTCGCGGATGTCGTGGGTGATCAGCAGGACGGTCCAGCCGAAGCCGGCGCGCACGTCGTCGAGCCAGGTCTGCAGGTCGGCGCGGGTCAGCGAGTCGAGCGCGCCGAACGGCTCGTCGAGCAGCAGGACCGCGCGGTCCTGCACGACGGTGCGCAGCAGGGCCGCGCGCTGCCGCATCCCGCCCGACAGCTCGGCGGGCCGGGCCTGCTCGAACCCGGCCAGCCCGAACGGGGCGAACAGCTCCCCCGCCCGCCGCCGGGCCTCGCGCCGCGGCACGCCGGCGACCTCCAGGCCGAGCGCGGTGTTGTCGAGCACCGTGCGCCACGGGAACAGCAGGTCCTGCTGCGGCATGTAGGCGAACGGGTCGACGCGGCCGGTCGCGTCCTCCCCGTCGACGACGACGCGCCCCGCGTCCGGCCGGTGCAGGCCCGCGACCACGTCGAACAGGGTCGACTTGCCGCAGCCGCTGGGTCCGATCAGCGACACGAACTCCCCCGGCGCGACGTCGAAGGAGACGCCGTCGAGGACCGGCAGACCGGGGAACGCGAGGTGCACGTCGTCGACCTGCACCTTGGCCTCACCCATCCCGGCTCCCCTCATCCCGGCTCCACGGGGCCACCGCGCGCTGCACCAGGAACGTCAGCCCGAACAGCGCGACGCTCAGCAGCGCCGTCACGACGACGGCGGCCAGGACGAGGTCGGTGCGGAAGGAGTTCTTCTGCACGCTCATGAAGATCCCGAGCCCGGCCGTCGCGCCGACGTACTCGGCGAAGATCGCGCCCGTCACGGCGTAGGTGATGCCGATGCGCAGCGAGGTGAAGAACCGCGGCATCGCCCCCGGCAGCCGCACGTAGCGGAACTGCGCCCAGCGCGACGCCCCCATGCTGCGCAGCAGACTGGTGGCCTGTCGCGGCGTCGACGCGAACCCCTCGATCAGCCCGACCGTCATCGGGAAGAACGTGACGAGGGCGATCACGACGACCTTCGGGGCCAGCCCGAACCCGAGCCAGATGATCAGCAGCGGCGCGATCGCGATGATCGGCAGCGTCTGTGACGCCACGAGCAGCGGGGTCAGGGCCCGGCGCAGCCACGGCGAGAAGTCGACGACGATCGCGAGCCCCCACGCGAGCGCGAGCGAGACCGTGAACCCGACGGCCGTGGCCTGCAGCGTGGGGACGGTGTTGGCCCAGAGCTGTCGGCGGAACACCCACCCCTGCTCGACGACCCGCAGCGGCGAGGGCAGCACCTGCGGCCGCACCCCGGACATCTCGACCCCGACCTGCCAGGCGACGAGCAGCCCGACGACGACGAGCAGCGCCGGCCCCACCCTCCCCGCGAGTCGCTGCTTCCCCGCCCGCGAGTCGCTGTTCTCCCGCCCCCGAGTCGCGGTCGCCGGGCGTTCCGCGGCGAGCGTCACGGCGCCAGGTAGTCGTTGGTGAACCACGTCGAGAAGTCCGGGCGCCCGGTGACCGGGGCCCCGTCCGGCCCGGTCAGCACCCCCGAGTCGACGACGAAACCCGAGTACCCGCTCCACCGCTCCAGCGTCTGCGGACCCACGGCCCCGGACTCGTCGCGCAGGTACTCCGCGGCGAGCATGTCCTGGCTGCGCGTCACGAGTTCGGGCTCGGTGAAGAAGCCCGGGTTCGCGTCCATCAGCAGCTGCGCACCGCGGGCCGGGTCGTCGGCGGCGAGCTCGTACCCGCGCTGCGCGGCCTGGACGAACGCGCGGGCGTCGTCGGGGTTCTCCGTCAGCCACGGCGAGTTCCCGATCAGGACGACGCTGTAGGCGTCCGGGAAGCCGTAGTCGGTGTAGGCGAACGTCTTGAGCGGCTCGCCGCGCAGGTCGGCCTCGATGCCCTCCCACGCGACGAACGGCTCGGTGAAGTCCACGTCACCGGAGTACAGCGCCTCGTAGGCCGACGTCCCGAGCACGACGGTCTCGAAGTCGCCCGTACCACCCGCGTCGCGGATCACGGCCTGCATCTTCGGCACCTCACCGGGCCCGCCGAACCCGCCGTAGGTCGCCCCGTCGAGGTCGGCGGGGCTGACGATGTCGGCCCGGTCGGCGCGCACCGCGATCTCGGTGCCCCAGTGCTGCAGGACCGCCATCACCGACGTGATGTCGGCACCCGCGGCCTTGGAGAAGGTGAACGAGTCCTGGAAGGAGATGCCGAACTCCGCGGCGCCGGAGGACACCAGCGTGTCCGGCGACGTCGAGTTGTACGGCAGGAACTCGACGTCGAGCCCGGCGTCGGCGAACCAGCCCTGCACCTGCGCGACGTAGAGGCCGGTGTGGTTGGTGTTGGGCGTCCAGTCCAGCGCGATCCGGATCGTGCGGTCGCCGGACCCGCCGGAACACCCGGCGAGGACGAGACTCAGTACCGCGACGAGCACGGCGAACAAGCGTGTACGGGCCATGACGGTCCTCCCTACGCCGGTGCTAACCGGGTCAGGTTCGAACGGTCGACGGCCGCCTGCCGCCCTCTCAGCCTCGGATCGTGGGCTCCCGCGGGTCGGACCGGACTGTACGCGACCGGGACCCCTCCCGCCGCCGTCGGCGAGACTGGGGCCCCGACCCGACCACCTCGGAGCCTCCTGTGCGCGCCCGCATCCCCGCCCTCGTCCTGCTCGCCGTCCTCACGCTGCCCGCCTGCACCGGCACCTCGCGGAGCAGCAGCTGCGTCAACGGCGTCTGCACCGTCTCGCTGAGCGGCGAACAGACCGTCGAGATCGAGATCGGTCCGTTCGAGCGCGACCTGCGCGTCGCCCCGATCACACCGGACGCCGTCACCGTCACGGCCCGCGGCGAGTCCGCCGACCTCTCCCCCGGCGAGAGCGCGGAGGTCGGCGGCCTGCTCGTGCGCGTCGACACGATCGCGGGTCGCGACGTCGGCCTGCAGGTCGAGCGGTCGTAGGCCCTCACACCGCCCCGAGCACCGGCTCGAAGGCGAGCTCCGCGGCGCCGACGAGCTTCGCGTCGCGCCCGAGCGGGCTGGTCTCGATCCGCGTCCCGCCGACGGCCCGGCTCACCAGGCTCCGCTCGTGCACCAGGTCACGGACGTGGTCGACGACGCCGGGCGGCAGCGCGGTGAACAGGTCACCGAGCACCACCAGCTCCGGCGCCATCATGTTGACGACGGTGACGAGCCCGGTCGCGAGCCACTCGGCGAACTCGTCGAGCGGCCCGGGCACCGGGGCGGTCTCCAGCGACCTCAGCTCCGCGACGACGACCCCGCGCGGGGTGTCCTCGGGCATCCCGAGCGCCCGGCACAGCGCGCGCTCCCCCACCTCGGTCTCCCAGCAGCCGCGCGACCCGCAGTAGCAGGGCCGCCCGCCCGGCCGCACGACGAGGTGCCCGAGCTCGCCGACGTAGCCGCGGGTGCCGCGCAGGGGGCGGCCCTCGGAGATCACGCCGCCGCCGACGCCCGTGTCCGCCGAGATGTAGACGAGGTCGGCGACGTCGCGCGCGATGCCCCGCACGTGCTCGGCCAGCGCGCCCATCTCGGCGTCGTTGGCCACCTGCACCGGCACCTTGAGGACGGCCGCGAGCCGCGTGCCGAGCGCGATGTCGCGCCACTCGAGGTTGGGGGCCTCGTGCACCCAGCCGTCGTCGCGGCGGACGACGCCGGGCACCGAGATGCCCGCGCCGGCCGGCGTCACGGCGAGCTCCTCGGCGAGGAGCTGTGCCGACTCCGCGACGTGCGTGATCACCTCACCCGGCGTGCGGGTGGCGCGGCGCAGGTTCCAGCTGTGCCGCCCGATCACCTGCCCGCCGAGGCCGACCATCGACATCGCGACCTGCTCCACGCGGACGTCGACGGCCAGCACCACGGCCGACTCGGCCTGCGGCAGCACCATCAGCGACGGCCGTCCGGCCCCGGTCCGGCGGGCCGGGACGGCCTCGCTGACGACGCCGGACTCCGCGAGCCCGTCGACGACGGCCTTGATCGTGCTGCGGTTGAGCCCCAGCTCCGCGGCCAGGACGGCCCGCGTGCAGGGGCCGTCGACGTGCAGGCGGCGCAGCAGCGCGGCGCGGTTGTGGCGGCGTGCCTCGTCGGGGCGGGCCCCCGACGAGGCGCCGCCGTTGTCGCCCACCCACGCCCGGTTCACCACGCCTCCGTGCGGTTCCGCTTCACCTGCCGGCGACCGCCGAGCGACGACGGGAGAGTACGTCGACCGACGCGGCGAGGAGCAGCACGAGCCCCGTGACGACGAACACCACGGCGGCGGGCTGGCGCAGCAGGCCCAGCCCGTTCTCGACGGTCGCGAGCACCGCACCACCGATCACGGCGTTGCTGATCCGCCCGCGCCCGCCGAACAGCGACGTGCCGCCGATCACGGCCGCGCCCACCGCGAACAGCAGCGTGTTGCCACCACCCGCACCAGGGCTGACCGACCCGACCTTCGACGAGTAGACGATCGCGCCGATCGCCGCGAACGCCGAGGCGATCACGAACACCGACGCCCGGATGCGCACGACGTCGATACCGGCCCGCCGCGCCGCCTCCCGGTTGCCGCCGACCGCGTAGACGTGGCGGCCGAAGCGGGTGCGGTCGAGCACGAACGTGCCGACGACCAGCAACGCCAGCACGATCGGCACGACGTACGGGACGCCCATGATCGGGAGCTGCCCCGGCGAGCGGTCGAGCGTCAGCAGGAACGTGGCGACCGCGCCGAGCAGGACCACCGCGCCGACCTTGATCAGGACCAGCCCGGTCGGCTGGGCCACGAGGCCCAGCCTGCGGCGCGAGACCTGCCGGTTGAGCAGCACCGCCGCGTACCCGCCCGCCGCGACGACGAACAGCACCCAGCTGCCCACCGTCGACAGGTTGCCGTTGGCGACGGCGTTGATGACCGGGTCGCGCAGGCCGAGCGTGCCGCCGTCGCCGATCAGCGCCAGGATGATGCCCTGCCAGGCGATGAACAGCGCCAGGGTCACGACGAACGACGGCATCCCGACCTTGGCCACCAGGAACCCGGTGATGCAGCCGATCACGACCCCGACGCACACGGCCAGGAGCATCTGCAGCCACGGGTTCGGCGGGAAGCCGATCACCATGAGCCCGAGCGCGACCGCGCTCAGCGCCGCGCCCGCCCAGATCCGCAGCAGCAGCGCCAACACGATCGCCAGCACGATGACCAGCATGAACAGCACGAACACGGTGGTGCCCATGCCGCCGAGCAGGTTGCCGCCGCTGACCAGGTGCAGCGCCATCACCGCGGCCGCGAGGCCGGACGCCGTGCCCGCGGCGAGGTCGATCTCGCCGGTGAGCAGCACGAAGACCAGGCCCATCGCGATGATCGTGCGACCGGCGCCCTGCTGGAGCAGGTTCGCGATGTTGAGCAGGCTGGGGAACGTGCCCGTCGAGTCCAGCGCGCTGAACAGGATCAGCAGGGCGAGCAGGCCGAGCAGCGCCGGCAGCGCCCCCAGCTCGCCGGTGCGCAGGCCGCGCAGGTACCCCGCGACGGCCTGGCCGGTGGTGCGGGCGGTGGTGTCGATGCCGAAGTCGGCCGCGCGGCTCGACGCCGGGGCCGCCCGCTCGGCGGCGGACCTCTTCTCCAGGTCCGGCTTCTCCGGAGCACTCATCAGACCGTCACCGCCTCGGGGCGCTGCAGGCCCAGGTCGCCGGAGCGCCCGGCCGTGATCAGCTCCACGACCTGCCCGTGGCTGACGTCCTTCGTCGGCACCTGCGCGACCATCCGTCCGAGGTAGAGGCACGCGATCCGGTCGGAGACCTCGAACACGTCGGCCATGTTGTGACTGATCAGCACCACACCGAGACCTTGCTCGGCGAGGCGGCGGACCAGGTCGAGGACCTGGCGGGTCTGGGCGACGCCCAGCGCGGCGGTCGGCTCGTCGAGGAGCACGACCTTGGAGTCCCAGAGCACGGCCTTGGCGATCGCGACGGTCTGCCGCTGCCCGCCGGACAGGGCCGCCACGGGCATGCGCACGGAGGTGACCGTGCGGACCGACAGCGACGCGAGGGTGTCGCGCGCGGCCTGCTCCATGTCGGCCTCATCGAGTAGCCACGGCTTGCCGCGCTCCCGGCCGAGGAACATGTTCTGGACGATGTCGAGGTTGTCGGCCAGCGCGAGGTCCTGGTAGACGACCTCGATGCCGAGCTTCGCGGCGTCCGCGGGGGCCGCCACGCTCACCGGCTCGCCGTCGAACAGCACCTCGCCGCCGTCGATCGGGTGGATCCCGGCCACGCACTTGACCAGCGTGGACTTCCCGGCGCCGTTGTCGCCGACGAGCGCGGTGACCTCACCGGCCCGGACCGTGAAGTCGACGTCGTGCAGCACCTGCACGGCGCCGAAGCTCTTGTTCACCCCGCGCAGCTGCAGGATCGGGTCACTCACTCGGCACCTCCGGTGCCCGTGCGCGGGAACCGTGGCCGGGGCCACGGTTCCCGCGCACGAGGGGTTGTCGGGTCAGCTGATGCCGAGCTCGGTGCAGGCGGCGGCCACGTCGGCGACGCAGACGTCGGACGCCGGGACGGCACCGTCGTCGATCACGGTCTTGACGTTGTCACGCGTGATCAGCTGCGGGGTGAGCAGGACCGACTTGACCTGGCGGTTGCCCTCCGGGTCGTCGACGGTGCCGGTCGCGATCGCGTCGGCGGCGGCGGTGTCGTCCTTCGCCAGAGCGGCGGCGAGCTCCGCGGTGGCCTGGGCCTCCTGCTGGATCGGCTTGTAGACCGTCATGTACTGGTCGCCGCGCAGGATGGCCTGCAGGCCGTCCGGGGTGGCGTCCTGGCCGGTGACGGGCACGGTGCCGTTGAGGCCGTACTTCTGCAGCACGGTGATGATCGCGCCGGCGAGGCCGTCGTTGGCCGCGAGCACGCCGCCGACCTGGCCGCCGTTGCTGGTGAGCAGCTGCTCGAAGGTGGTGCCGCCGATCTGGTTGTCCCAGTCCTCGATCGGCTGGCTGGCCGTGCGGACCAGCGCACCCGAGGCGTACAGCGGGTCGAGCACGGTCAGCGCGCCGTTGTAGAACAGCGTCGCGTTGTTGTCGGTCGGCGCGCCGCGGATCTCGATGACCTGGGCGCCCTGCTGGCCGGACAGCGCGTCGGCGAGGCCCTGGCCCTGCAGCGCGCCGACACCCTCGTTGTCGAAGGAGACGTAGTAGTCGCTGGAGCCACCGAGGCTCAGGCGGTCGTAGTCGATCGTCGGGATGCCCTGGGCCTTGGCCTTCGCGGCCACCGCGGCACCGGACTCGCTGGTGATCGCGGCGATGACGAGGACGTCGACGCCGCTGGCGATGAAGCCGTCGGCCAGCGTCGTGAAGGTCTGCTCGTCGCCCTGCGCGTTCTGGATGTCGGCGTCGAGGCCGGCCTCGGCCATCGCCTGCTCCAGCAGCGGGCGGTCGAAGCCCTCCCAGCGGGCCGAGCTCTCGGTCTCCGGGAGGATCACGCCGACGCGCGGCGCGTCGGCGGCCACCTCGGCGCCGGGGGCGGCGGACGGGGCCGCGGCGTTCTGGCCGCACGCGGCCAGCGTGAGCGCGACTCCCAACCCGAGTGCGAGCTGGGCGGTTCTCCTGGTGCGCATGCTGGTCCTTCCACATCGTCGGGGGGAGGGGAAATGTTGTGACCGGCAACGTATGCCTCCGGTTGGAGTGGTGCCAAGCACACTGAACCGTTCAAGTTGTCGCTTTTCGGTCACGTTTCGGTGACGCGGCCCCGAGTTTGTTGTGACTCCCACCGCCTGGGCGGTCGTATTACTCCGTTTGCGAACGCGTGTGACGCCCGATCCCGGACGGGCCGCGTTCATCTCCCGGCCATCACGACCGGCGAGAGTGCGCCCGTGGACCTCCCCGCCCTGCTCGCCGACCACTCCGCGCTGCGCGTCGACGACTCCGACGACGACGACCCCGTCCTCCTCGGGCCCGACGGCGCCCGCGTCGACACCTGGCGCGAGGGCTATCCCTACGACGAGCGCCTCTCCCGCGAGGACTACGAGCAGCACAAGCGACTGCTCCAGATCGAGCTGCTCAAACTGCAGAACTGGGTCAAGGAGACCGGACAACGGCTCGTCATCCTGTTCGAGGGGCGCGACGCGGCAGGTAAGGGCGGCACGATCAAGCGGTTCATGGAGCACCTCAACCCGCGCGGTGCCCGGGTCGTCGCACTGGAGAAGCCGACCGAGCGCGAGTCGTCGCAGTGGTACTTCCAGCGCTACATCGCCCACCTCCCGGCGGCCGGGGAGATCGTGCTGTTCGACCGCAGCTGGTACAACCGCGCGGGCGTCGAGCGCGTCATGGGCTTCGCCGAGGCGCGCGACTACATGGAGTTCATGCGCGAGGCCCCCGAGCTGGAGCGGATGTTCGTCCGGAGCGGGATCCACCTGGTCAAGCTGTGGTTCTCGGTGTCGCAGAACGAGCAGCGCACGCGGTTCACGATCCGCCAGGTCGACCCGGTCCGGCAGTGGAAGCTCAGCCCGATGGACCTCGCGTCGCTGGACAAATGGGACTCCTACACCGAGGCGAAGGAGGCGATGTTCTTCTACACCGACACCGCCGACGCGCCCTGGACGGTGATCAAGAGCAACGACAAGAAGCGGGCGCGGCTCGAGGCCATGCGCCACGTGCTGCGCCTGTTCGACTACCCCGGCAAGGACCTCGAGGTCGCCACCGACCCGGACCGACTGATCGTCGGGCCGGCCGCGGAGGTGTTCGAGTTCGGCGAGCGCCCCGGGCACTTCCCCGCCCTGTCCGGACGACCGCGCCGCCCACCGCAGGAGTAGCCCTCCGACGTCCCGCATCCTGGGAAGATCCGGGTCCGCCCAACGGGTCGACTTTCGTCACTCCGCGTCACATCAGAGTGGACTACAGTCCGTGAACGGATTACCGCCGGTCCGCGTTCGTCGCAGCGATCCCGGGCCCCGCGTCGCCGTCGCGGGACCGCAGGGCCACCGCGGCGATGACCGCGACGATGCCCAACCCCTCCAGCAGGCCCGGGACCTGGCCCAACCCGACCAGGCCGACGACCGTCGCGGTGGCCGGGAGCAGGGCCAGGAGCACCGCGAACCGAGCCTGGCCGACGCGGCGCAGGACGAGCTGGTCGAGCACGTAGGGCACGACGCTGGACAGCACCCCCACCCCGACCGCGAGCAGCAGGACGGCGGGGTCGCCGAGGGCGTCGAGGGAACCGGGGCCGCCGAGCAACAGCACCGGCGAGAGCACGACGGCGGCCACCGCGAACCCGACGGCCATGTCGTCGAGCCCGTTCCCGGCCGTCGCGACACGCTTGCCGAGCAGGATGTAGGCGGCCCACATGCCGGCTGCGGCGAGCGCCCAGAGCACCCCCGACGGACTGCCTGACCAGCGCACATCGGCGATGAGCGCCACCCCGAGAGCAGCGAGGGCGACGGCGGCGACGTCCCGCGGGCGCCGCGACGCCACAGCCGCGACCGCCACCGGGCCGACGAACTCGACCGCGACGGCGGTACCCAGCGGCAGCCGTGCGATCGCCTCGTAGAACGCCAGGTTCATCAACGCGGTCGCCAGACCGAACGCGACGGCCCGCACCAGACGTGATCCACGCCACGCCGCCCGGCCCGGTCGGCGCCACGCCAGCAGCACCGCGGCGGCCCCGAGCAGGCGCAGCACGGCCACCGCGCTGGGCGACAGGGCGTCGAACAGACCCACGGCCAGCGCCGCGCCGACGTACATCGACACGCCGCCCACGACGAACAGCACGGGGGCGGGGATCCGCTCGCGCGTGGCCGTGCTCATGACTCCAGAACGTAACAAGCGCGCGGGAAATCTTCCGCCGCGCCACCTTGCGGTGTCACTGCAGGGCACGCATCATTCACTCGTAGTCAACGAAGGTCCCGCATTCGTCACCGCGGCTCCATCGCACCGATCACTCACCGTCAAACGTGATGGTCGTCGCGACTCGCCACGGGAACACGTGCGGGGGTGTGCAACGTCTGGGAGAGTGGACACACCGCGCGAGCGGTCGTCCAGGAACGCGGCTCCGGGCCTCCGGAGCCGAGACGGAGGGAGACCGCCATGCAGCCAGGAACCCTGACCCGACCCGAGTTGACCCTTGCCGACCGCTGCGACCGATGCGGCGCGGCTGCGAAGGTCCGTGCCGTTCTGTCGTCCGGTGGTGAGCTGCTCTTCTGCGGGCACCACGGGCGTGCGCACGCGGACAAGCTTCGCGAACTCGACGCGAGCGTCCAGACCGGCAGCTGAGCGGAGCCGGCCCGGACGCCGGCACACCACCCACAACAGTCGACACGACGGGGCGGGGACCACACGGTCCCCGCCCCGTCGCCGTCCGCACCCCCACCCTGACTCCCCCACCCCGCGAGTTTGCCGCCCACGCCCGGCGAGTTTGCCGACGTGGCCCGGCGAGTTTGCTGCTGTGGCCCGGCGAGTTTGCCGACGTGGCCCGGCCAGTTTGCCGACGTGGCCCGGCGAGTTTGCCGACGTGGCCCGGCGAGTTCGCCGCGCCCGCCGACGGCCGGCTGCACGTCCAGCCGGCGGCAGGACCGCGACCGCGCCGCATCGGCCAGCTCGCCGTACGTGGACGGGACTCGCCGAGCGACAGCGGCAAACTCGCCGGGTGTGGGCGGCAAACTCGCCGGGTGTGGGCGGCAAACTCGCCGAGCGACAGCGGCAAACTCGCCGGGCGGCGGGGGCGGACCCGCGGGGTCAGCGCCAGCTGCGGAGGGTCGCGATGCGCTCCTCCAGCTGCTCCATGTTGGCCATCGCCGTGGGCGGGCCGCCGCAGCTCGTCCGCAGCTCGTTGTGGATCTTCCCGTGCGGCTTGTTCGTGCGGTGGTGGTGCAGCGCGACGAGGGTGTTGAGCTCCTTGCGCAGGGCCGCGATCCGTTCGCGCACCGACTGCTGGGGCCGCTCGACGGGGGCCGGCGGGGGCACCACGGCAGGGGCCTTCCGCCCGGACCGCGTCAGCCACTCCGTCTGGCGCTGGCTGAGCAGTGTGCGGACCTGGTCGGGCTCCAGCAGCCCGGGCAGGCCGAGGTAGTCCTCCTCGTCGGCGGAGAACGAGGTGCCCTCGTAGATGAGCTGGTCGAGCTCGGCGTTGGCACCCAGCGCGGTGAACGACGGCTCGTCCTCCCCCGGCTCGTCCTCCTGCCGGTTGGCGGCCGCGAGCTCCTCGTCGTTCCACTGCTCCTCGGCGCGGTGCGGCTTGCCGAGCACGTGGTCGCGCTGGGCCTCCAGCTCGCTCGCCAGCCCGAGCAGGACCGGCACGCTGGGGACGAACACCGACGCCGTCTCCCCCGGCCTCCGCGACCGCACGAAGCGGCCGATCGCCTGGGCGAAGAACAGCGGGGTGGACGCGCTCGTGGCGTAGACGCCGACGGCCAACCGCGGCACGTCGACGCCCTCGGAGACCATGCGCACCGCGACCATCCACCGGTCGGTCGACGCGCTGAACCGGGCGATCCGCTCGGAGGACCCCGCCTCGTCGGAGAGCACCAGCACCGGCGCGGAACCCGTCACTTCGGTGAGGATCGCCGCGTACGCGCGGGCGGTGGTCTGGTCGGTGGCGATGACGAGCCCGCCCGCGTCGGGCATGCCGCCCGCGCGGTGCCCGGACAGCCGCCGGTCGGCCGCCGCGAGCACGGCCGGGATCCACTCGCCGCCCGGGTCGAGCGCCGTGCGCCAGGCCCGCGCGGTCTGCTCGGCCGTCAGCGGCTCGCCGAGACGGGCGGTGATCTCCTCGCCCGCGCTCGTGCGCCAGCTGGAGACGCCCGAGTACGCCAGGAACACCACCGGCCGCACCACGCCGTCGGCGAGGGCCTCCGCGTAGCCGTAGGCGTGGTCCGAGCGGCTGCGCAGGGCCCCGTCGGCGTCGGGCAGGTAGTCGATGAACGGGATCGGGTTGTCGTCGCTGCGGAACGGCGTCCCGGTGAGCGTGAGGCGGCGTGTGGCGGGGTCGAACGCCTCCTTGACCGCGTCGCCCCAGGACCGCGCGTCACCCGCGTGGTGGACCTCGTCGAGGACGACGAGGGTGCGCCGGTTCTCCGTGCGCATCCGGTGCAGCACCGGATGCGCCGCGACCCCCGCGTAGGTGACGGCGATGCCGGTGTAGTCCGAGGACGTGCCGCCCATCGAGTTGCGGAAGTCGGGGTCGAGTGCGATCCCGACGGCCGCGGCGGCCTGGGCCCACTGGTACTTCAGGTGCTCGGTGGGCGCGACGACCGTGAGGTGGGTGACCGTCTTGTCGGCCAGCAGCTCCGCGGCCACACGCAGCGCGAACGCCGTCTTCCCGGCGCCGGGGGTGGCGACCGCGAGGAAGTCCTGCGGGCCCGCGGCGAGGTAGCGGCTCAGCGCCTTGCGCTGCCACGCCCGCATGGGGCGGGAGGCCGGGGCGATCTGCGCCGGATCGAGCTGCTGGGCCGCGATCTGGTGGGCCTGGGACACACGACTCCCTGACGTCAACGGCTGCTGGGGGGGGACCGCGCTGCGTTGTCGCGGACGAGACCGGGACCAGGGTAACGGGGCGGTATCGCCCGGCGCGCCGAGACCCGTGGTGCCCGGCGCGGGGGCCACCGGTGGTCCATCCTGGGCCCACCATGAGCGATGCGCCGACCAGCAACGACCCTGCCCCGAGCGTCCGGAGGGTGATCGGCCGGACGCTCGGCAACGCCTGGGACCAGGACATCTTCTCCCACTCGGCCCAGGCCGCGTTCTGGCAGGCGCTGTCGCTGCCGCCGCTGCTGCTGGCCCTGCTCGGCTCGCTCGGGTACGTGGGCGAGTGGTTCGGGACCGACACCGTCGGGGTCGTGGAGGAGGCCATCGTCACGTTCGCGCGGCAGGCGTTCACCCCCGACGTCGTCGACGAGATCATCGCGCCGACCGCGTCGAGCATCCTGACGATCGGGCGCGCCGACGTGGTGTCGGTCGGCTTCGTCATCGCGCTGTGGGCGGGGTCGTCGGCCATCGCCTCGCTCGTGGACTCCATCACCGAGGCCCACGGGCAGAAGCTCGTGCGCCACCCCGTCTGGCAACGGATCTTCTCGCTGCTGGTCTACCTGCTCGCGCTGGTCGTGGCCGTGTTCGGGCTGCCGGTCATCGTCCTGGGCCCCGACCTGCTCCCCCAGGTGCTCCCGCTGTCCTGGCAGGGCCCCGCGACGTCGCTGATCGGGGCGTTCTACTACCCCGGCGCCGCACTGCTCACCGTGCTGGTGCTGACGGCGATGTACCGGCTCGCGCTGCCGCACACTCTGCCCTGGCTGCGGCTGCTGCCCGGCGCGCTGCTCGCGATGGTCGTGTTCATCGCCAGCACCACCGGCCTGCGCGTCTACATCGCCGTCCTGACCACCACCGGCTACACCTACGGCGCGCTCGCCACCCCGATCGCATTCCTGCTGTTCGGCTTCCTGCTGGGCCTGTCGATCGTGCTCGGCGCGCACCTCAACAACGCGGTCGAGGAGGCCTGGCCCGCCCGCCCCGAGCCGGCGCCGCGGCGGATGGACCGGCTGCGCGCGATGGCGACCCAGCCGGGAATGCCCGCCGCACCCTCCGATTTGCCTGCGACCGGCCCCGCCACCCATGCTGCGGAGACCGTCGCACCCGCCACCGACGCCGCGAAGGAGCCCCGATGACCGTGGAGCAGGACCCCGCCGACGCCGACGTCGCGACCGGCCTCGACATGCTGCTCTCCGACGGGGCGCTGGGCCCGCTGCGGCGCATGCTGCCCGCCGCGGCCGGTCTGCGGATGGCCGCCTCGCTCGCCGTGAAGCCGGTGACGCTCGCGCGCCGCGGAGCCGGCCTCGCCGCCGAGCTGGCGAAGATCGGGGTCGGCGCCTCCGAGGTCGCCCCGAACCCCAGGGACAAGCGGTACTCCGACCCGGCGTGGACCGAGAACCCGGTGCTGCGCCGGCTCGTGCAGGCCCACATCGCCGCCGGCGGGGCGGCCACCGACCTCGTCGAGGACGCCGACCTGGACTGGGCCGACCACGAGCGCGTCCAGTTCGCCGTCGGCAACGTCGTCGACGCACTCGCCCCCAGCAACAGCCTGGTCAACCCGGCGCTGTGGCAGGCCGCGAAGGAGACGCGCGGCGCGAGCATCGTCAGCGGGGTGAAGCATCTCGTCGCCGACCTCTCGACGGCTCCCCGCGTGCCGTCGATGGTGGAGCCCGACGCGTTCACCGTCGGCGAGGACCTCGCCTGCACCCCCGGTGCGGTCGTGCTGCGCACGCCGGTCTTCGAGCTGATCCAGTACCTGCCGCAGACCGGGACGGTCCGCGAGATCCCGCTGCTGCTCGTCCCGCCGACGATCAACAAGTACTACGTCGCCGACCTCGCGCCGGACCGCAGCATCGTCGAGAACCTGGTGCGCAGCGGCCAGCAGGTGTTCCTGATGTCCTGGCGCAACCCCGACGCCGAGCACGCGGCGTGGGACCTCGACACCTACGGCGCCGCCATCCTCGACGCCATGACGGCCTGCGAGCGGATCAGCCGGCAGTCCAGCACGGCGCTGATGGCGTTCTGCTCCGGCGGCATGATCACCTCGATGCTGCTGGGCCACCTCGCGGCCACGGGCGCGCAGGAGCGGGTGGCGTCGGTGACGTTCGCGGTCACCGTCCTCGACCAGGCCAAGGCCGGCACGACCGGTGCCCTGCTCGACCCGGAGACCGCGCGCCAGGCCGTGGAGACGTCGCAGAAGAAGGGCTACCTCGACGGCCGCACGCTGGCCGAGGTGTTCGCCTGGCTGCGCCCCAACGACCTCATCTGGAACTACTGGGTCAACAACTACCTGCGCGGTAAGGCGCCGAAGCCGTTCGACATCCTGTTCTGGAACGCCGACACCACGCGCATGACGGCCGGGCTGCACCGCGACTTCATCGACATCGCCGTGTCGAACGCGCTGATCACCCCCGGCGGCACGACGATGCTGGGCACGCCGGTGGACCTGTCGAAGGTCGACCGCGACGCCTACGTCATCGCCGGGATCGCCGATCACCTCTGCGCCTGGCAGTCCTGCTTCCGCACCACCCGGCTCCTCGGCGGCGAGAGCCGGTTCGTCCTCTCCACCAGCGGCCACATCGCCTCGCTGGTCAACCCGCCGGGCAACCCGAAGGCGAGCTTCCGGGTCGCGCCCGCGGAGTCGCGCACGCCCACGCCGACCACCGCCGACGCGTGGCTGGCCGTCGCGGAGACCGTCAAGGGCTCCTGGTGGCCCGACCACGCCGAGTGGCTCGGTAAGCGCAGCGGCGCCGACGTCGACGCGCCCGCCGAGCTGGGCGGGAGGGGGCTGCACGCCCTCGTCCCCGCCCCCGGCGACTACGTTCGGGTGCGATGAACACCGCGATGACCGACGAGATCCTTGAACTCGACGTCCGGGGGCGCCGCCTGCGCGTGGCCGTGCGCCGCGCCACCGGGGCCGCCTCCCGCACTCCGCTGCTGCTGATGAACGGCATCGGCGCGAGCCTGGAGCTGCTCCAGCCCTTCGTCGACGAGCTGCCTCCCGAGCTGGAGGTCATCCGGTTCGACGTACCCGGCATCGGCGGCTCCCCGATGCCCCTGCTGCCGTACCACATGTCGACGTTCGCGCCGCTGGTCGGATCGCTCACCAAGCGCCTCGGGTACTCCCAGGTCGACGTCATGGGCTTCTCGTGGGGCGGCGGGCTCGCCCAACAGTTCGCGGCGGTGAACCGGCGCCGGTGCCGCAAGCTCGTGCTCGCCGCGACGGGCACCGGCTCGCTGATGGTGCCGGCCCGGCCGAACGTGCTGGCCAAGATGCTCACTCCGCGCCGCCACCGCGACCCCGAGTACGCGCGCACCATCGCCGGCGAGATCTACGGCGGCACCATGCGCACGCACCCCGAGAAGGCGTCGGAGGTGCTGCACACCTACACCCGCAAGGGCCCCAAGCGCGGCTACTACTACCAGCTCCTCGCCGGGGCCGGCTGGAGCAGCCTGCCGGGCCTGCCCCTGATCCGGCAGCCCACGCTGATCGTCGCGGGCGACGACGACCCGATCATCCCGCTGGTCAACGCCCGGATCATGCACAAGGGCATCCCGAACTCCCGGCTGCACGTCTACTCGGGCGGGCACCTCGCGCTGCTCACCGAGGCGAAGGACCTCGCCCCGGTGATCGACTCGTTCCTGGCGGAGTAGCCGCTCAGGCCGCGACGCTGCGGTCGTCGCCCTCGGGGACGGCCACGGCGAGGCGGTACGACGACGCGCGGGTGGAGCCGAGGGTGACCAGCTCCAGCACCTCCAGGTCGGCGTCGGCCAGCACGTGGCGGAAGTCGTCCTCGTAGGTGACGGTGCCGAAGTCGATCGAGGTGACGTGCCGGACCAGCGGCTTGAGCTTCTCCCGCAGCGGCGAGCGCCGGTGGTGGAAGGTCTGGGTGAAGAACAGCTGCCCGTCGGGCTCCAGGAGCCCCGCGACGTGACGCAGCGCGGCCACCGGGTCGGGCAGCAGCATCAGGCTGGCGCTGAAGTAGGCGGCGTCGTACGGCCCGCCGCGGTGGTCGTAGACCGACTCCAGCAGCGGCGTGACCTGGCCGGCCAGCCCGGCCTTCGCCATCTCCTCGACACAACGACGCAGGTAGTCGCGGTCGATGTCGAGGCCGGTGACGTGCAGGTCCTTCTCGCGGACGCGGTCGCCGCCGCGGGCGAGCGCGGTGCCGGTGCCGATGCCGACGTCGAGGACCCGGGCACCGTCGGGAAGCCGGTCGAACACGGCGCGGTACCAGCCGGCCGTCAGACCCGTGATCGCGCGGTCGTACACCCAGCCGCGGACGGCACCTCGTGTGGGCATCGCGGGCTCAGGCGTCCCCGCCGGGGCGGAGTCCCTCGAAGATCTTCTTGCAGTCCGGGCACACCGGGGAGCCGGGCTTGGGCGAGCGCGTGACGGGGAACGTCTCCCCGCACAGCGCCTGCACCATGTTGCCCAGGACCGCGCTCTCCGCGATCCGGTTCTTCTTCACGTAGTGGAACATCTTGGGCTCGTCGGTGCCCGTGCTGTCGGTGCCCTCGGGCCGCGTCTCGACGTCGGGCAGAACCTGGGTCGCCATGTCGTCCATGATGCCCCACGTGTCCCGTTCCGTCTTCTCGCCGGTCCCCTCCCCCGAGGTGCGTCACACGCTCGCGTCGGGCGGTGCCGTCGTCGCCCTGGAGAGCACGATCCTCGCCCACGGGCTGCCGGCCCCGCAGAACCGCGCCGCCGCCGACGAGCTGGAGGCCGCCGTCCGGGCCAACGGGGCGGTCCCGGCGACCGTCGCGGTGCTCGACGGCGTGCCGCGCGTCGGCCTGTCGGCGGCCGAGCTCGACCGCGTGTGCGGCGGCGGCCTCGACAAGCTCTCGGTCCGCGACCTCGGCGTCGCCGTGGGGCTCGGGCGCGACGGGGCGACCACCGTCGCCGCCACCGCCGCACTCGCCGCCGCGGCCGGGGTGGCCCTGTTCGCCACGGGCGGCCTCGGCGGGGTGCACCGCGGGGCCCGGGAGTCCTGGGACGTCTCCGCCGACCTCGCCGCCCTCGCCCGCACCGGCGTGCTCGTCGTGTGCTCGGGGGTGAAGTCCATCCTCGACGTCGCCGCCACGCTGGAGGTGCTGGAGACCGAGTCGGTACCGGTGCTGGGCTACGGCACCGACGCCTTCCCCGGCTTCTACCGGCGCGACTCGGGCCATCCGGTGCCGTGGCGCGTCGACTCGCCGGAGCAGGCCGCCGCGGTGTGGCGCGCGCACCGCGAGCTGTCGCCCGGTGTCGGCGCGGTGCTGGCGCAGCCCGTCGCCGTCGGCGACGAGCTCGACGCGGCCCTGCACGACCGCCTCCTCGCCGAGGGCCTCGCGCTGCTCGCCGATCGCGGGATCACCGGCAAGGACGTCACCCCGGCCCTGCTGGAGCACTTCCACGCCGGCAGCGACGGTGCGAGCCTGCGCACCAACCTCGCACTCGTGCGGGCCAACGCGGAACTGGCGGCGCGGGTGGCCGTCGCACTCACGTGAGGGTGGTGGTGGTCGGCGACCTCGCCGTCGACGTCCTGGTCACCCCGTCGGCCCCCGCCGTGCCCGGCGCGGACGTCCCGGCCCGGATCCGGACAGTCGGGGGTGGGGCCGGCGCGAACACCGCGGCCTGGCTCGCCCACCTCGGCGCGGAGGTCACGCTGGTCGCCCGGGTCGGCGACGACGCCGCCGGACGCGGGGCCGCGGCCGAGCTGCCGGGCGTCGAGCTGGCCCTGACCGTCGACCCGGACGAGCCGACGGCCACCGTGGTGGTGCTCCTCGACGGCGACCGCACGATGCTGTCCGACCGCGGCGCCGCGGCCCACCTGTCCCCCGCCGACCTGCCCCCGCTCGACGGGGCCGACCACCTGCACCTGTCCGGCTACGTCCTGCTCGACCCGTCGTCGCGGGCCGCCGGGCTGGCCGCGCTCGCCGCCGCCCGCGCCGCCGGCCTGAGCACCTCGGTCGACCCGCAGTCCGCACCCGCCCTCACCCCGGAGTTCGCGGACGGGGTGCGCGGGGTGGACCTGCTGCTCCCCAACGCCGACGAACTCGCCGCCCTCGGACACGTGCCTGGCGTCGGCGCGGTGGCCGCCACCGACGGTGCGCGCGGGGCCACCTGGACCGACGCGCAGGGCACGTGGAACGTGCCCTCCCCCGTCGTCGAGGTGCGCGACCCGACGGGCGCGGGCGACGCCTTCAACGCCGGCCTGCTGCACGCGTGGCTGGGCGGGGCGGCGCCGGAGGACGCGCTCCGGGCCGGTTGCGCAGCAGGAGCGGCAGCGGTGCGGACCCGCGGCGCCCGCCCGCCACGGCGGTTCGCGCGCTGAACCGGGCGCCGCGGACCGCGCGCGAGCACCCGGGGGCCGCCGTCGTACCGGGAGAGCACCGCAGCCCGGTCGAGCGTCGTTCCGGGCTGGGTCGTTCCGGGCTGGGTCGTTCCGGGCTGGGTCGTTCCGGGCTGGGTCGTTCCGGGCTGGGTCGTTCCAGGCTGGGTCGTTCCAGGAAGCCGGGGTCCTTGAGCACGTGCGCCGCCGACGTCGCCCGCACGTCGGACACCATCGCCCGGTACTCCTCGACGAACAGTCCGGGGAGGACGTCCATCCCGAGCGCGCACAGCGCGGCGGGAGTGACCGGCAACAGCGGGAGGTCCGCCGCATCGAGGGGAACCGCCCGCAGCCCGAGCACCGCAGCCGGGCCGGCGAGCACGTCGGTTCCGCCGATCACGCCGGCCAGCTCGTAGCACAGGCCCTGGTCCGGGGTCACCACGTCGCCGCTCGGGTCCGCTGCACAGGCACGGTCTGAAGAAGCAGTGTCGTTCGGAAGGACGGTCCGTACAGTCCGGACGGCCCACTGCTCGGCACGACGAACGCCACGTCGAGCGCGTCGGTGACCATGGGGCCCTCCCCGGCTGCTCCCGGGTCCGAGAGCTGCACCAGTCGGGAAGCACGGCATCACCGCGACGTTGACGGCTGTTGCGCCGATCGAGTGGTATCTGCGCAGATCTGCATGCATAAGGTGGATCCGTGTCCCGTCGCCGCACCTCCCCCTCCTCCCCCGCCGGATGCACCGTGACCGTCTGCCGCGGGTGCTGCTGCGGAACCGACCGCAAGCACCCCGGCGTCGACCACGCCGGCCAGGTCGCGGCGCTCGTCGACGGTGTCGGTGGGGACGCTCGGGTGCGCGTCACCGACTGCCTCGACGCGTGCGAGCGGTCCAACGTCGTGGTCGTCGGGCCGTCCCCGGCCGGCCGGGCCGCGGGAGCCCGGCCGGTCTGGCTGGCCAACGTGCTGCACCCGGAGACCGTGGAAGAGGTCGTGGAGTGGGTGCGCGCGGGCGGTCCCGGCGTCGACGACCCGCCCGGCCTGCTCGACCTCTGCGCGTTCACGCCCTCGCGCCGCGCCCGGGCCGAGGCGGGAGAGATCTAGAGAACTACCGTTCGGAAGCATTCCGATGCCGGCACGGCCCCACCGCCCGACGTCGACGAGATCGCGGCGTCCGTCCGCGCCGACTCCGCCGGCCCGAACCGCGTCCGGCTGTGGGAGGCGGTCCACGGCCTGGAGCACCGGTGGCTGGTGCCGACCGGAACGGCCGAGGACCCGCGCCCCTCGTGAGCGTCGTCGGGGAGCAGCGGTTCCTGCTCGCGTTCACCGGGCGACACCACGTGGCGGCGTTCGCCGCGGCCCGCGACGGGGCCGGGACGGCGACGGCCACCGCCGTCATGACGATCACTCCCGCCGACCTCACGGGCCTCGCCGCCACGCCGGCCGCCGGGGGCCTCGCGGGCGTCCTGTTCGACCAGGGGGTGCACGACCTCGTCGCGCCGATCTCGGGCCTGCAGTCGATGTGGACGCGGTTCGGTGAGGCCGCCTGACGGACCGCCCCCGGACGACTCAGCCGTCGATGACGCGGTGCTCGCGGTCCTCGATCTGCGGGCGGTCGGCCTGGAAGCGGTTGACGTCCTCACGCTTCTTCGGCAGCCGGTCGTTGGCGATCAGCACGGCCATCCACGGCAGCGGGATCGAGATGACGAGCAGGGTGACCGCGAGCCACGGAACGGAGTAGAAGACGGCCGCGAGGATCATCAGCGGGATCCGCATCCCCATCATGATCTTGTAGCGGTGCTTGCGGGCGGCGAGCTCCTCCTCGTAGGACATCGCCGCGTCCGTGATCAGGACCGGGTTCGCCGCATGCTGCGGGTCGGCCACCGTGACTCCTTCACTTACCTCACCGGCGGCGCTGGATGCCAGCGGTGGTCACGGGAACCGGGCCACTCGACCGCCGTTCGCCATGGTGCCACTCACCCCTGTGTGCCGCCTCCCGACCCGGGTGCGCCACCGGTGGCGTGCACCACCTCGAGCAGGGCGTGCAGCTCGGCGGCGGTGCGGGGGCGCGCGTCGGACCCCGCGTCGGCGAGCAGCCGGTGCACCGCGGGGGCCCAGGCCGGGCCGAGCCGGGCCGCGCGGAGCAGCCCGGCGTCGCCGAGGATCGTCGAGGTCTCCCCGGTGACCACCCGCCCGTCGACGACGACCGCGACCTCGTCGGCCCAGCGCTGCGCGAGGTCGACGTCGTGCGTGGACAGCACCGGCGTCGTGCCGGCCGTGTGCAGCGCGGCGAGGGTGACCAGCAGTTCCTCGACGCCCGCCGGGTCCAGGCCCGCCGTCGGCTCGTCGAGCACGAGCAGCCGCGGCGCCATCGCGACGGCCCCCGCGATCGCGACGCGCTTCTTCTGCCCGAACGACAGCAGGTGCGTCGGGCGGTCGGCGAGCGCGGAGATCCCCAGGGCGTCGAGCGCACCGTCGACCCGGGCCCGCACCTCGTCGGGGGCGAGCCCGAGGTTGACCGGCCCGAACGACACGTCCTGGCCGACGCTCGCCGAGAACAGCTGGTCGTCGGGGTCCTGCAGGACCAGCTGCACCTGGGTGCGCAACGCGGTGAGCCCGCGCCGGTTGCGGACGACCGGGGCACCGTCGAGCAGCACCTGCCCCGACGACGCCGCGAGCGCCCCGGCGAGGAGCCGGAACAGCGTCGTCTTGCCGCCGCCGTTGGGCCCGAGCACGGCGACCCGGCGGCCGGCGTGCAGGGCGAGGTCGGCGCCGTCGAGGACGGGGCGCCCGGGCTCGTAGGAGAAGCGCAGGCCGCGCGCCTCGAGGACGGGCGTCACGCGAGCACCAGCGTGGTGCTGACGACCGCGGCGACCAGCACCGCCGAGGCGACGACGAACGGCACCGACAGCGGCCGCTCCTGCACCTGCACCCGCAGGGATCCGGTGTACCCGCGCAGCGCGAGGCCCTGCTCCAGGCGCCGGGCACGGTCGAAGCACCCGACGAAGATCGCCGCGGCCTGGCTCGCGACGCACCGGTAGGTGGTGCGCCACGTGCGGAAGCCCAGCCGGCCGGCCTGCGCCTCGCGGACCGTGCCCGCCGTCTCCAGGAGCAGGAACAGCAGCCGGTAGACCAGTGCCGCGACCTCGGTGACGGCCGCGGGCACACCGAGGCGCTCCAGCCGGGGCAGTGCGTCGGCCAGCGGGGTGCTGGCCGCGAACAGGATCAGGCACAGCAGCGCGGCCGTGCCCCGCCCGGCGAGCGCGACCGCCTGACCGAGGCCCTCGGGGGCCCACCGGACCAGCGGGTCGCCCCCGACCGCGACGAGCAGCGGCACCGACCCGACGACGACGAACACCATCGGGGCCCGTACCGCGCGCAGCACCTGGGCGGGCCGCAGCCGCAGCGGGCCGAGCAGGATCGCGAGCGCGACCGCTCCGACGATCGGCGCACCGGGCCACGGTGGGAGCGCCACCGCCGCCCCGACCAGCCCGAGGGCCAGCAGCGCCTTCTCCCCCGGGTGCCGCAGCCGCCACGGCGTGGTGTGCGCCAGGGTGTCGAGCCCGTGCATCAGGCGGGATCGTCGAGCCGGGAGTCGGGGCGGGCCGCCGCGAGGCGGCGCCGGGCGTTCAGCGTGCCGAACAGGTAACCGAGGAACCCGGCCCCGATCGCCGCCTGCAGCGCGAACAGCGTGGACGCGGTCTCGGCCTCCGGCTCGAACAACGGCGTGAACCAGGGCTCGTAGTCGGGGTGGTCGGCCTCGATCTGCTCGACGGCGAGACCGTCGGCCCCGCCGAACTCGGTGTCGCTGCCGATGAACACCAGCGGGATGACCGCGATGACGAGCACCGCCAGCACGAGCAGCCAGTTGACCAGGGTGGAGCGCGACATCTCAGACCTCCTGCTGGGCGGGGGCGGGGGTGCGCAGCACGCCGAGGCGACGCAGCTCCTCGGGACTGACCTTGATCAGCAACCGCACGATCAGCACCGTGAGCAGGCCCTCGCAGACCGCGAGCGGGATCTGGGTGATCGAGAAGATCGTGCCGAACTTGACGATCGAGCCGAGCACGCCGGAGGTGGCGTCGGGGTAGGCCAGCGCGAGCTGCACCGACGTCGTGGAGTAGGTGGCGAGGTCGGCGAGCGACGCGGCGAGGAAGACCCCGACCGACAGGCCGCCGCCGAGCCGCCCGACCAGCCGGTACACCCCGTACGCGACCCACGGGCCGACGATCGCCATCGAGAACGCGTTGGCCCCGAGCGTCGTGATGCCGCCGTGGGCGATCAACAGGGCCTGGAAGAGCAGCACGACCGTGCCGAGCAGGGCCATCACCGGGGGCCTGAAGAGGATCGCCCCCAGCCCCGTGCCGGTGGGGTGCGAGCTCGACCCCGTGACCGACGGGATCTTCAGCGCCGACAGGACGAACGTGAACGCCCCCGCCGCGCCGAGGAGGAGCTTCGTGTCGGGGTCCTCGCGGACCTGCCGGACGACGGCGCGGGCTCCGTGGACGACGAACGGCGCGGCGACCACCGTCCAGGCCGCGGCGTGCAGCGGCGGGAGGTACCCCTCGGCGATGTGCATGACGGCTCCCGGGGTCGTGGCGGCGACGGGTCGGTCGACCCTAGGACGGCGACCCCAGGAGCTGCAAGACTGAACAGGTCTTCATTTGTTGACGTTCGTATGACGTCTCAGCCGACCGCCGGATCTCCGTGCGCGTGCAGGGCCACCTCGCCGACCACCCCGTCGGACACCACGTCGAGCAGCCGCTCGGTCAGGGCACCCGTGACCCGGTAGCGGACCAGCCTGCCCTCGCGGTGGGCGAGCACCATGCCGTGCGCGCGGAGCAGCCGCAGGGCGTGCGAGACCGCGCTGTCGCTCATCCCCACGGCGAACGCCAGGTCGGAGACGCACAGGTCCCCCGCGTGGTGCAGGGCGAGCAGGATGGAGAGGCGGTTGACGTCGCCGAGCGCGTCGAGGACGGCCGCGGCCTGCTGGACCTGCTCGATGTCGGCGAGCACCGCGGTGGCGTCGCAGACCTGGTCGGGGTCGATGACCCGGACCTCCCGGCGCTTCTCGGGGACCTTGTGCACTCCTACCCCTTCGCGGCTTTGGCCGCGGCCTTGGCCGCCTGCTTGAACTCGCGGACCTTGAGCAGCGACTCCGGATCGACGACGTCGGCGACCGACCGGTGCGCCCCCTCGTCACCGTAGGACCCCGCGGCCTCCCGCCAGCCCTGCGGCGTGATCCCCCGCTGCTTGCCCAGCAGCGCGGTGAAGATCTGCGCCTTCTGCTTCCCGAACCCCGGCAGGGCGAGCAGCCGGGAGAGGAGCTCCGCGCCGTCGGGCACGCCGTCCCAGACCACGGTGACGTCGCCGTCGTAGGTCTCGACGAGCGCCGCACACAGCGCCTGCACCCGCCCGGCCATCGCCTTCGGGTAGCGGTGCAGTGCGCGGGGCGTCGCGAAGATCGCGATCAGCGCGTCGGGGTCGTGGGAGGCGATCTCCCGCGCGTCGAGGCGTTCGCGGCCCAGGCGGCGGGCGAGCTCGGCGGGCGCCCAGAACGCGTGCTCCATCGGGATCTGCTGGTCGAGCAGCATCCCGATCAGGAGGGCGAGCGGGTCGCGGTCGAGCAGCGCGTCGGAGTCGGCGTCCTGGCTCAGCTGCAGCGGCACCCCACGAGAGTAGCGGCGGGCGCATCCGGAGCGGGGGAGGTTCCTCCCGATCAGATGGACGGCGCAACCTCGCGGCGCGATCGGCCGAACCGCACGCCGGGCGGGAACGAACCGTCCTGTGGCGGCCGCGCCGACACGACGAGGGGGTGGAGATCGACGATGTGGCATCCCGAGCCCGACCAGCTCTCCCTCGCCGCTCTGACCTCGACCCCCCGCGACGCGCGCGTCGACCGGCACCTCGAGACGTGTCCTCCGTGCCACGCGCACGTCGACCTGCTGCGACGCAGCATCGATCTCGCGGTCTCCGGCCGGGCGGGGCCCGACGACGAGCCGCCGCCCGGTCGGGTCTGGACCGCGATCACCGGGGAGCTGGGCCCGCGCAGGCGGCGGTGGGTGGCTCCCGTCGCGGCCGCGGTCGCGGCGCTGCTGGTCGGGCTGGGCGCGGGGTGGTTGCTGGGCGGCGCGTCCCCCGCCGAGCAGCCGCTCGGCACGCTCGCGGCCGTCGGCGGGTCGGGCGCGACGGGATCCGTCGCGCTGTCCGGGCGCGGCGGGGTCCGCGAGATCGTCATCCGCGTCGAGGGCGTCATCGCGCCGCCGGACACCGACTACCTCGAGGCCTGGCTGGTCGACGACGCCGGCACCGGGATGCTCTCCCTCGGGGCGCTGGCCCGCGACGGGGGCGGGTACGAGGGCATGTTCACGGTGCCCGCCGACCTGCCGATGGCCCGGTTCCCGACGCTCGAGGTGTCCGCGGAGCGGTTCGACGGGGTGCCCGCGCATTCCGGCGACGGCCTGCTGCGGGGTGCCGTCGGCTGACGGGGTTGGATCGGTGGTGTGGAACCCGCACTCTCCCCCGCATCCGCCGACGCCCTGCGCACCGCGTTGACCCGACACCGCTACACCACCGACGCCGTGCGAGACCTGCTCGGTCCTGGCGCCCACGCCGCGCTCGGCCGGGGCGAGGTCGAGCCCGCGTTCCGGGCCGCGCACGACGGCGGCGAGCTGGGCGTGCTGGTCAGGCTGCTGTTGCTCGGGGCGGTGGAGCCGGACGCCGCCGTGGCCGCCGCGCTCGCACCGCTCTCCGCCGCTGCCGCCGCCGCCGCGGGCCTGCTGCGGGCCGTCGACGGCGGGTGGGCGGCCGCGCTGGACCTGCGGCCGTACGGCGTCGACGACCCGGACGATCCCGCGGAGTGGTGGGTGCTGTCCGACCTCGACGCGCGTCGCCAGGAGCGCGACCACGTCACCGGCGTCGGCGGGGCGTCGCTGACGCTGGCCTCGGCCACCGACCGCCGCCCGGTCGGCACGCTGCTCGACCTCGGCACCGGCTGCGGGGTGCAGGCCCTGCACGCCACCCGGCACGCCCGCTCGGTCACGGCCACCGATGTGGCCCCGCGTGCACTGGCGCTGGCCGCGGCCACGTTCGCGCTCAACGGACTCGACGTCGAGCTGCTCGACGGCCCGTGGCTCGCACCCGTCGCCGGGCGCCGCTTCGACCGGATCGTGTCGAACCCGCCGTTCGTGCCGGGGCCCGCGCGCGTCGACTACGTCTACCGCGACTCCGGCCGGGCCGGCGACGACGCCCTCGCCGCGCTGGTGGCCGACCTGCCAGCCCACCTGGCCGACGGCGGGGTGGCGCAGCTGCTGGGGTCGTGGCTCCATGTCCGGGGCGAGGACTGGCCCGACCGCGTGCGCTCCTGGCTCCCCGAGGGCGTCGACGCCTGGATCGTGCAGCGTGAGGTGGCCGACCCGGCGCTGCACGTCGGGACCTGGCAGCGCGACGCCGGGCTCGACCTCACCTCGCCCGACGCCCGAGCGCAGGCCGGGGCCTGGCTGGACTGGATGGACGCCGCGGCGGTCGAGGCGATCGGGTTCGGGTACCTGGTGCTGCGCCGGACGTCCGGGACGCCGGAGGTGGTCGTGGAGGACCTGCTCACCGAGGTGTCCGACCCGCTCGGGCCCGAGGTGGCCGGCTGGCTCGACCGCGTCGACTGGCTGCGCGCCCACGCCGCCGACGCCGACCTCCTCCGCGCCCGGCTCGCCGTCGCGCCGCAGGTCGTGCTGGAGACGTTCTCGACGCCCGCTGACGAGGGCTGGGCCGACGCCGGGTCGGCCGTCGCGCGGCTGGACGGGCCGCGCTGGCGCCACGAGGTCGACGGCCCCGCCGCCGCCCTGCTGGCCGGGTGCCGGGGTGCGCTGCCGCTCGACGAGCTGCTGGAACTGCTGTCCTTCGCCCACGACCGCCCCGTCGACGAGCTGGTGGCCGCGACCCTGCCCGCGGTGCGGGAGCTGGTGCGGCACGGGCTGCTGGTCCCCGCGTGAGGGCGGTCACCGCCCGGGTGACCCGGGCGTCGGTGACGGTCGACGGGGCGGTGGTCGGGAGCATCGGCCCCGGCCTGCTGGTCCTGCTCGGGGTGCACCGCGACGACACCCCCGACGCGGTGCCGGTGATGGCCCGCAAGCTCGCCGAGCTGCGGATACTCGCCGGGGAGCGGTCCTGCGCCGAGGTCGGGGCCCCGATGCTGGTGGTCAGCCAGTTCACCCTCCACGGCGACACCCGCAAGGGCCGCCGCCCGTCCTGGTCGGCGGCCGCAGCGCCGTCGGTCGCGGCGCCGCTGGTGGACGCGGTGGTGGCGGCGCTGCGGGAGCGGGGGACGACGGTGCAGACGGGGGTCTTCGGGGCCGACATGGCGGTGGAGTCGGTGAACGACGGCCCGTTCACCCTGATCATCGACACCTGACCCGTCGGGTGTGCCGTCGGTGCCCGGCGAGTTGCCGGTAGTTCCTCCCCGGTCGACCCACACCCGTCCGGCCGCCGGGCATCCAAAGCGCCGTGGCCCGTGGCGGAGCCCTAGGCTGCCGCGATGCGACGACGCCTCTCCGTGCTCGTGGCGGTACTCGCCGCCACTCTCACCGCCTGCGGCACCGCGGCGACCCCGGCGATCTCCCCCGCCGACGGCCCGGGCGGCGGCGACGGCGGCACCGGCGAGTCCCGGGACGTCAGCGGGTTCACCGGGGTGGAGCTGACGACGATCGGCAATCTGGTGATCGACCGGACGGGCACCGAGTCGTTGACGATCGAGGCCGAGCCCGACGTCCTCCCACTACTCACCAGCGAGGTGTCGGGCGGCGTCCTGCGCCTCGGGGTGACGCCGGGCAGCGAGATCGCCACCCGGGAGCCGATCGTCTACCGGCTCACCGTCGCCGCGCTGGACTCGCTGTCCGTCTCCGGGGCGGGCGACGCCACCGCGACGAACCTCGAGACCGACCGCCTCACCGTCGACGTCGACGGGGCAGGCGACGTGACGCTGGCCGGCACCGCCGACGCCCAGGTCGTCAGGCTCGGCGGCGCGGGCGACTACGACGCCGAGGACCTGCGGAGCGCCACGGTCGAGATCACCGTCGGCGGGGCGGGCGACGCCGTCGTGAACGCGAGCGACCGGCTCGACGCGACCGTCGGCGGTGCCGGGTCCGTCGAGTACGTCGGGAACCCGCAGGTCACGCAGGACGTCAGCGGCGTCGGGTCGGTCGAGCCGCGCTGACTCACGACGGGTCGTCGACGAAGCTCCGGTAGACCGACAGCAGCGCGGCGCGCTGCGCGGGGCTCAGCCGCGGGTCGCGTGTGATCACGTCCTCCGTGGTCTCCGGGTCGGGAGCGGGGCGCGCGTCGCGCCAGCCGGCCTGGGTGAGCAGCTGCTCGGTGGACAGGTGCAGGGCGTCGGCGATGGAGTGCAGCACCTTGAGCGAGGGCTGGTGCAGCCCGCGCTCGATCTGGCTCAGGTAGGCGTTGGACACGCTCGTCATCGCCGCCATCTCGCGCAGCGACAGCTTCGCCAGCTGCCGCTGCGCACGGATGAACCCGCCCAGCGCGTTGATCGACCACGAGCCGGGCGGGTCATCGGGCTGCTCTGCCGCACTCATGCCCGCATCATGTCTGTTCCGGGCGCAGGTGCCCAACAGCTCAGGTGCCCAACAGCTCAGGTGCCCAACAGCTCAGGTGCCCAGCACGTAGCTCCCCGGCGCGGCCATCAGGACCGGGTGGTCGTCGCTGCCCAGGCGCGGCGGGTCGGTCATCTCGCCCGCCCGCTCACCGATCCACGGCGACCAGTCCTCCCACCAGCTCTTGCGGTGCTCGCCCGCGTCGTCGCGCCAGTCGTCGGCGCTCGCGGGAAGGTCGGCGCCCTCGCCGAACCAGTGCTTCGACTTCGGCGACGGCGGGTTGACGACGCCGGCGATGTGCCCGGAGTTCGACAGGACGAACCGGACCGTGCCGCCGAGGTGCCGCAGTCCCTTGTAGACCGAGCGCCACGGCGCGATGTGGTCGGCCTCCGCACTGACGACGTACGCGTCCTGGGTGACCGCGCCGAGGTCGAGGCGCTCCCCCGCGAGCTCCAGCTTGCCCTCGACGAGCTGGTTGTCGAGGTAGAGGTTGCGCAGGTACTCGGTCTGCATCGCGGCCGGCATGCGCGTGGAGTCGGCGTTCCAGGCGAGCATGTCGAACGCGGCGGGCTCCTCGCCGAGCAGCCAGTCGTTGATCACGTAGTTCCACACCAGATCGGTGGCGCGCAGCAGGTCGAACGTCGACTTCATGCTGCTCGCGGGCAGGTAGCCGGTGCGGCGCATGGTGCGCTCGAGGCGGTCGACCGTCTTCTCGTCGGTGAAGACGCCGAGCTGGCCGGGCTCGCTGAAGTCGAGCAGCGTGTTCATCAGCGTGATCGAGTTGATCCGCTGGTCACCCCGCGCGGCGAGCCACGCCGCGGTGGCCGCGGCGAGGGTGCCGCCCAGGCACAGTGCCGCGACGTTGACCTTCTCGGCCCCGGTGATGTCCCCGATGACGTCGAGCGCGGCGAGTGGGCCGTCCTGCATGTAGTCGGCCATCACGACGTCACGCATGCTCTCGTCGGGGTTGCGGTAGGAGATCACGAACACCGTGTGCCCGTGCTGCACCGCCCACTCGACGAGGCTCTTCTGCGGCGCGAGATCCATGATGTAGTACTTGTTGATCCACGGCGGCGAGAGCAGCAGCGGGATCTCGTGCACCTGCTCGGTCTGCGGCTTGTACTGGATGAGCTCCATCAGCCGGTTGCGGTGCACGACGACGCCCGGCGTGGCGGCCAGGTCCTTGCCCACCTCGAACTCACCCGGCGTGGTCTGCCGCGGCATCCCGCCCGAGCCGACGGTGTCGCGCAGCAGGTTGCGGGTGCCGCGGAACAGGCTCTGCCCACCGGTCTCGAACGCCTTCTTCACCATCGTCGGGTTCGACCACGGCCAGTTGACGGGCGAGGTGGCGTCGACGGTCTGGCGCACCAGGAAATCGATCTTGCGGCGGGACACCGGGCTCAGCTCGACCCCGCTCGCGACGGCCTCGAGGTACTCCGCGAACAGCGCGTGCTGCTGGCGCAGGAGGTAGTAGTACGCGTTGCCCTCCCACGCGGGGTCGGCGTAGCGACGGTCCTTCTCCGGCAGCGCGGCCGGACCGGCCCCGTGGCCGCCGACGCTGCGCGCGAGGGCGGCGATTGTCGCGCGGCCGGTCCCCGCGGCGAGCCCGGCCGTGCGGCGGGCCACCGGCAGCGGGCGCGACAGCAGTCCCTTGGCCACCTCGCCGAGCGCCCCGCCGAAGGCCACGGGATCGATCCGGGCGGCCAGCGCCCCGGGATCCAGGAGGTCCTTGACGCCGTTCACCACTCCCGCCGCGGTCTTCTGCAGGGTGGTGGTCGGGTCGCTCGAGGGGGTCACGGCAACTCCTTCGTCGTCGGTGGCGGTGCTCGTGGCACAGGGAGTACCCGATAGTGACCCCCTACTCACGGGTAGACATAAACCCTGGTCACACGTCACGTGCGAGCGTCGTCACCATCGTGCTTGGTATTCCAAGCGATACTTCCGAGTAGGCCACCTGTTGCTGTACATGCCTAACGCCACCTACCGTCGGGTGACGACGGCGCCGCAGCCGTCCGAGCCTCGGGGAGCCCAACGATGACCGCACCCACGACCGGAGTCGGTGGCGCCCTGCGCCACCTCGCGGCCTACAACGCCGCCGCAGCGACCCGCACGACCGTCGAACTGACGCGCTCCGCGGGCCACCTCTGGCTCGACGCCGTGACCCGGCCCCGTAGCCCGCTGAAGAACGCCGCCCGCGGCGCGCTCTGGTGGAGCACCATGCTCGACCGGCGCGAGCCGCGCTGGCACCGCGCCAACACGATCGCCCTGACGACGCCGTTCGCGTACCTGCGCGACTTCACCGCACCCACCGACGTCGACCACGACGTGGTGCCGACGCTGGTACTGCCGCCGCAGGCCGGGCACTCCAGCCACGTCATCGACTTCTCGCCGCGGCAGAGCCAGCTCGCCGTGCTCGCCGCGTCGGGGTTGACGAAGCTCTACGCGCTGGAGTGGCGCCCGGCCACCACCGCGACGCGCGACGTCACGATCACCGACTACCTCGACCTGATCGACCGCTCGATCCGCCGGATGGGCGGGCGCGCCAACCTCGTCGGCGACTGCCAGGGCGGCTGGCTGGCCGCGATCTACGCGGCGCTGTACCCCGAGCGCGTGCACACCCTCACCCTCGCCGGCGCCCCGATCGACTTCCACGCGGGCGAGTCCGTCATCGCCTCCTCCACCCGTGCCATGACGGGCGCACTCGGCCTCGCGCCGTACAAGGCGCTGGTCAAGGTGGGCGGCGGCAACATGCCCGGCCGCGCCGTGTTGGCCAACTTCATCGCGATCCAGCCGCAGTCGGAGGTGTCGCGGCAGCTCCAGCTGCTGGAGAACATCGACGACGAGGCGCACGTCGAGCGCTACCGGGTGTTCGAGGACTGGTTCAAGCACACCCAGGACATCCCCGGTGCGTTCTACCTGTGGCTCGTGGAGCACCTGTTCCACGGCAACGAGCTGATCAGCGGCGACCTCGTGATCGACGGCCGCCGCGCCGACCTCGCGAACATCACCTGCCCGCTGTTCCTGCTCGCCGGCTCGGCCGACCACATCACCCCGCCCGCGCAGCTGTTCGCCGCGGCCGACGCGGTGGGCACGCCGGAGGCGCAGATCACCCGGCGCACCGCGCAGGGCGGGCACCTCGGCCTGTTCATGGGCCGCGACGCGCTGCGCGACGACTGGCGCCCCCTGATGGAGGCCGTGTACGAGCTCTCGGCGTCCGGAGCGCACCCCGAACGCGCGGGGGCGGTCGCCGATCCCGGTGACACGCCCCGCATCCCGGCGCCCTGACCCGCGCGATCGACTGAGGGGGCGCTGAGAGTGCGTCCGCTCCCGGGAACGATTCCCGGGACGGGCGCGTTCAACCCCATGAGAGCCCCGGCAGCGACGGACCACAGCATCCGCTCGCCGCCCGGGTCGCGCAGGGGAGGAAGACACCATGACAGCGCCCACCAGGACCGCGCCCACCAAGACCGCGCCCAAGAAGACCCGGACCCCACGATCGTCCGCCGTGAAGACCGTCCCGAGCCAGCGTACCGGCTCCGGACCCGCGGCCGGCTCCGCCGAGCCGGTGGTGAGTTCGGTGTTCGCGAACGCCGCTCCCGGTGAGCGTCCCGAGATGACCGCGGAGGACCTCGACGCCCAGAGTCCCGCGGCCGACCTCGTCCGCGTCTACCTCAACGGCATCGGCAAGACCGCGCTGCTCACGGCGGCACAGGAGGTCGACCTGGCCCGGCGCATCGAGGCCGGCGTCTTCGCCCAGCACGTCATCGACAGCGCGGTCGCCGAGGGCACCGAGCTGGAGAAGCAGTACGCGGCCGACCTGCGCTGGGTCGTGCGCGACGGCCGCCGCGCCCGCAACCACCTGCTGGAGGCCAACCTCCGGCTCGTCGTCTCGCTGGCCAAGCGCTACACCGGCCGCGGGATGCCGCTGCTCGACCTCATCCAGGAGGGGAATCTGGGTCTGATCCGCGCGGTCGAGAAGTTCGACTACGCCAAGGGGTTCAAGTTCTCCACCTACGCCACCTGGTGGATCCGGCAGGCGATCACGCGCGGCATGGCCGACCAGGCCCGCACGATCCGGCTGCCCGTGCACCTCGTCGAGCAGGTCAACAAGCTCGCACGGATCAAGCGCGACCTGCACCAGAAGCTGGGCCGCGACGCCACCCACGAGGAGCTGGCCGAGGAGTCGGGCATCCCCGAGGGCAAGATCGCCGACCTGCTCGACCACGCACGCGACCCGGTGAGCCTCGACATGCCGGTGGGGTCCGAGGAGGAGGCGCCGCTGGGCGACTTCATCGAGGACGGCGAGGCCACCGACGCCGAGACCACGGTGATCTCGCACCTGTTGCACGACGACCTGCGACGCGTGCTCTCCACCCTGGAGGACCGCGAGCAGCACGTCATCCGCATGCGCTTCGGCCTCGACGACGGGCAGCCGCGCACGCTCGACCAGATCGGCAAGCGCTTCGGGCTCTCCCGCGAGCGGGTCCGCCAGATCGAGCGCGAGGTGATGGGCAAGCTGCGGATCGGCGAGCGCGCCGACCGGCTGCGGGCCTACGCCAGCTGACCCGTTCCCCGAAGTACGTTCTCTGACCGGCGCCGCCCGCTGGGCTCCCCTGAGCGCGGGCGGCGCCGGTCGTGACGTTGTCTACTCCCCCGCCGCCCGTCGCGGCGCGCGCCGCGCCCGGTACGAACTGGAGTTCACTCCAACGTGGTCGTCAGACCTGTGGGACCAGCGCCGAGAGAGCCGCCGAGCCGCGTACCGCGGTGGCGAGATCGACCAGTGCCGCACCGTGGCCCGCCGCGAGTGCGGCACTGTCGTCGGTGAGGGTTCCGCGGTCGACGTACGCGCCGTGGTCGAAGTAGAGCCCGGGGCTGAGCACCTGCACCGCGAAGAAGCCGGCCAGGACGTTGCGCAGGTCGTTGGTGGCGAGGAAGTGGTGCCCGCTCGCGCCGGTGATCACGGTGGCCGCCACCTTGCCCTGCAACGGCTGTGTCCGTTCCCCCCACCTGCCGCGCTCCGTGCCCTCCAGCAGCGTCTTGAGCAGGGCGGAGTAGGTGGCGCGGTAGACCGGGCTGCCGAACACGACGGCGTCGGCGGCGTCGATCGCGGCCACCACATCGGCCAGCTCCGCTCCCCCGAGCTCGATCAGGTCGGTCAGCGCGCCGGCCGACGCGGCACCCGTCAGCACGGCGGCGATCGCGGTGCTCGTGCGCCCGCCGGCATCCGGGCCACCGGCGACACCCACGACCTTCATCGACCCTCCCCCGACGTGACCGCATAGCGCCCGCGGTAGAACAGCAACGGCAACCGGGCCGCGTCGGCCCCGAGGTCCTGCACCTGCCCGACGACGATCGTGTGGTCGCCGCCGTCGAACTCGTCGCGGAGCTCGCAGTCGATCCAGGCGCTGACGCCGTCGAGCACCGGGGCTCCGGACGGGCCCGGCTGCCAGGTCACCCCCGCGAACTTGTCGACGCCGGACCGCGCGAAGCCCGAGGACAGCTCCTGGTGGTCGGCGGCCAGCACGTTGACGCAGAACGCGCCGACCTCGCGGATCCGTGGCCAGGTCGTGGACGTGCGCGACGGGGCGAAGCTCACCAGCGGCGGCTCCAGCGACAGCGACGAGAACGACTGACACGTGAAGCCGAGCGGGCCGTCCGGCCCCGACGCGGTGATCACGACGATGCCGGACACGAAGTGCCCGAGCACCTCCCGCATGACGGCGGGCGACACGGGTCCCGGTGGCGCACTCATGACCCGACCCTAGCCAATGCGGGGCCGTCGCCGTCGGACCGAGCGGAGATCCGGCTCGCCCGCAGCCCCGCCCGGGCCCGGTGTCTCGACACTGAGACACCTACGGCGCCGATCTTCGTCGAGACTGACGCGGTGTCCCGCCCGAAGCGGACACGACGACCGCTCCGCCGCTCACCTGCCGGGTGAGCGGCGGACGGTTCGGGCACGCACCACCGAGAGCTCGGTGCGGGAGCGAACGCCGAGTTTGCGGTAGACCTTCCACAGCGTCGCCTCGACGGTGGCGACGGTGAGGAACAGCTCCGCGGCCACCTCGCGGTTGGAGCGCCCGGCCGCCACCAGTGCCGCGACGCGCTCCTCGGCACCGGTGAGTGCCGTGGCCGACGGGGCCCGGCCGCCGATCCGGGCCAGTTCCTCGCGGGCGCGGGCGGTCCACGGCGGGCTGCCCAGTTCCTCGAAGATCACGACCGCGGCCCGCAGCGCGTCGCGGGCTGCGCGGCGGCGCTTCGCCCGGCGGTGGATCGAGCCCGCGACCAGCAGCGTCCGCCCGTGCTCGAAGGGCGCGCCGAGGCGTTCGTGGGCGGCGATCGCCTCGGTCGACGCGGCGGCCGCCCCGTCGGCGTCGCCCCGTGCGGCGAGCAGCAGGGCCCGGCAGCGCGTCGCCCCGGCCAGCGACGACGCCCGGCCCAGCGCCTGCGCCTGCGCGGTGAAACGCGCGAGGAGCACGTCGGCGCGGTCCAGCTCGCCGAGCGCGACGAGCGCCTCCACGTGGTCGAGGACGAACCGGGACAGCCCGGGGTCGAACCCCCCGTGCAACAGCCGCTCGGCCAGCGGCGAGAGGTGCCGGTCGACGGCGGCATGGTCGCCGCAGGACAGCTCCACGAACCCCAGCAGGGTGTGCCCGAACCGCACGGCCATCGGCGAGGAGACGGCCGTGCCGAGCGCCATCGCGTCGGCCGCGTCGGCCCTGGCCTCCGCGAGCATCCCCAGCCGGGCCCGCACGTGCCCCCTGGCCTGGAGCAGCAGCGACCGCCCGAGACCGTCACCGGAGGCGTCGGCGACGCGGTGGCCCTCGTCGGCCAGGTCGAGGGCGAGCGCCCAGTGGCCGGCGCGCCGCTCCACCTCGATGAGGTTGAACAGCGCGATGCACGCCGCGCGGTCGAGGCCGCGGTCACGGGCGTCGCCGTACTCGGCACGCAGGGTCGCGCGGGCCGCGTCGAGGTCGTCGGTCAGGCTCAGCAGCATCCCGGAGACGAGCCCCGGCGTCTTGTCGTTGGGGGCGAAGCGGGTCCAACGGCGCTGCGCCGACGCGGGTTCGAGCAGCTCGGGGCGCAGCCCGTGGCCGTCCCAGAACTGGGTCCAGGCCAGGGTCGCCCGGCTCTCCGCGATCGAGTCCGCGTCGGATCCGGTGAGCGCGATGCGCAGGCCCTGGTGCGCGTGGGCGTCGGCGGAGAAGGTGTTGCCCGCGAAGACCTGCACGACCGCGAGCTGGCGGTGGGCCGCGGCGGCCAGCTCGCCCAGCACGCCGCCGCCATCGTCGGTGCCCGCCAGCTCCGCGACGACCCCGAGCGCCCCCCGCAGCTGCGTGAGGGCCTCGTCGGTGTCGTCCTCGGACCAGAAGGTGCCCGACCACAGCAGCGCCTCGGCCCGCAGCGGCCCGGGCGGCAGGTCGGCGACGAGCGGGCGGAGCCGCTCACGGGCGGTGTCCGCGTCGTCGGCCCGGTAGTGGTGGCAGGCGGCGTCGATCACGCGCCGGGCCCGGTCGTCCGGACGGTCCGGCGGGGTCAGCGCCACCGCGCGGTCGGCCAGGGCGGCCGCGGCGTCCGGCGCACCCTGCGCCGACGCGCGGCGCGCGGCCGCGTCGAGCGCGGCGGCCACAGCCGGGTCGGGGCCGGTGGCCGCGGCGGCGAGGTGGACCGCGCGCTCGGCCGGGTCGTCGGTGGCGGCGGCCAGCTCCCGGTGCAGGCCCTGGCGGCGCAGCGCGGGCAGCCCCGCCGTCACCGCCGAGCGCAGGATCGGGTGGGTGAAGCGGACGTCGGCGCCGTCGACGTCGAGCAGTCCCTCGTCGACGGCCTCCTCCAGCGCCGCGGCCGTCTCCGGCCCGACGACCGCCGTGACCCGGTCGACGGTGGTCGCGGACAGCAGCGCGACGACCCCGAGCGTCCGCCGCGCCGCAGCGGAGAGCGCGGCCAGTCGCCGGGTCGTGACGGCGAGGACGCCGCCGGGCACCGGGAGGTCCTCCTCGCTCGGGCGTCGCCGCCCGCCGGCCACCACCGCCCGCCCGATCTCGACGGCGTAGAACGGGTTGCCGCCGCTGACCCGGTGGATGTGTCCGGTGGTGCGGGCCGACAGCGCCATACCGGCGTGCTCGGTGAGCAGCACGTGCACGTCGTCGACGTCCAGCGCCCCGAGCTCGACGCGCACGGTCGTCGCCGCCAGCGCCGGAGCGTCCAGCCCGATCGGCACGCCCGGTTCCCCCGTGCGCCGGGCCAGCAGCACCCCCACCCGCTCCCGGCGCAGCCGCCGCAGGACGTAGCGCAGCAGCCGCTGCGAGGAGCGGTCCATCCAGGTGACGTCGTCGACGGCGACGACCAGCGGACCCTCGGCCGCGAGCAGCCGGACGACGCCCAGTGCGGCGGCGCACACGGCGCTCGGGTCGGCAGCCGCACCGGGGTCGCCCGAGCGCAGCAGCGCCACGTCGAGCGCGGCCCGCTGCACCGCGGGCAACCCGTCGCCCGCCTCCACCGGCACCACGGCGGACAGGTCGCGCAGCCCGACGAACGGCAGGTCGGACTCGGCGTCGACCGCCGTGGCGGACAGCACGCGGTGCCCGCGCGCCCGGGCCGCGGTGATCGCGGCCCGCCACACGGTGGTCTTGCCGATCCCGGCGGGCCCCTCCAGCAGCAACCCGGCCGGACCGTCGGCGGCGCGGTCGAGAAACCGCTCCACCTCGGCGAGCTGCGCGTCCCGGCCCACGGCCACGGTCTCGGACATGGGTCCTCCCGAACCCAGGATCCACCACGGGCCACGGGCACACCACAAGGTTTTCCTGGTTTCGACGCCCTCTCCGCGTTCCTAACGTCGGTGGCGGCCGGTGCCCCCCGGCCCACCGTCCGAGAGGAACGCCCCCCTTGAGTCCCCTGACCCCGATCCAGCCCGCCCCGACCCAGCCCGCCCCGACCCAGCCCGCCCCGACCCCGCCGTCGCCCGCCCGGTGGCGGTGCCGCTGGGACACCCGGCTCGCCACCCCCGTGCCCCGGCTGCGACCGTTACGTCGCGACGACGACCTCGCCGTCGACACGGTGTTCGCCGGGCTGTCGGCGCAGAGCCGCTACCTGCGCTTCCACTCCCCCACGCCGGTGCTGTCCGCCGGGACCCGGCGCCGGTTGCTCGACGTCGACGGGCGCACCCACGCCGCGCTGCTGGCCGAGCTGCCGACCGTGGCGGGTTGGCACCCGGTCGGCATCGCCCGGCTCATCGCGCACGCTCCCCGACAGGCCGAGCTCGCCGTCGCCGTCGTCGACGACCGCCAGGGCCGGGGCATCGGCCGTCGACTCGTCGAGGGTCTCGGCACGCTGGCGGCCGAGCTCGGCTACGCAGAGCTGTTCGGCGACGTGCTCCGGGAGAACGTGCGGATCGTGCGGCTGCTGCGCTCGGCCTTCCCCGGCGCGCGGCTGACCTGGAACGACGGCACCCTGCGGGTGTCCTGCCGAATCGACCGCCCGACCGGGGAGATCACGGACGAGGACATCCTCGCCGACCTGCTGTTCTGACGGGCTAGTCGTCGGCGGCCTCGGGGAGGATCTCGCCGTGTTCCATGACGGCGTGCCCGGGCACCTCCTGCAGGAAGAGCGCGAAGCCCGCCACGGGCTCGCCGGTGACCTCCGCCCAGGCCTGCGCGAGGCCGGTGATCAGCTCGCGCTTGACCGCCTCGGTGCGGCCGGACCGGATGAGCCCGATCATGCGGCCGTGCTCGACCACCTCGTCGGCGACGAACAGGCTGCCGCTCGGCACCTCGACGAAGGAGCAGTTGACGTAGCGCGCGGGCGCCCCGGTGACGGAGGTGTGGACCTTCGTGAACGCGGCGGCGATCTCCGCCTTGCGCTGCGCGCTCGGACCGTCGGCCGGGATCGTGAACTGGTAGAAGGGCATGCGCCCATCCTGAACCGGAGGATCATCGCGGTCCACCGCGGACGACCCCGGAAACGGCACCACGCCGGGCCGCATGTGCGGCCCGGCGCGGAATCCCCGGTCAGACTACGGAGACGTCGGACGTCTCCGGTGCGACTCGCAGTGCTCGAGTCTGAACTCCCAGTGCTGGAGTCTCTCAGTCCTCGAAGTTCGCCTGGTTCACGCTGTCGTCGTTGACGCAGGCGGCGGTGCCGTCGGCGTCGGCGTCGGCCGCACCGGAGCCCAGGATGCCCAGGATGTTGCCGATGCCCGCGGCGACGGGGATCGCCGGGCAGACGTTGACGTCGTTGAGGGCGTTGACGTCGCCGACGTTGACGAGGCCCACCTGCGAGCTGTCGCGGTCGTTGTCGACGCGGTTGACCTGACGGTCGTTGTTGCCGTCGTGGTCGCCGTCCCAGCCGCCCTTGTCCCCGGCGAAGGCGAGCGGGCTCACCGCGAGCAGACCAGCGGCGGTTGCGGCAACGAGGATGCCAGCCTTCTTCAGCACAGTACTTCTCCTGTCGAGTGATCCGAATGCCAGCCTGTGAGGGGGAGCCTCGCTGACAGGAATAAAGCTATCCGGATTCACCCGTGCCACCACTATCAACTACCACTATCGGATGAAGACAAATACTCGACGTGAGGATACTCGTCTATTCCGGGAGGCTCCGGCTCCAGGAATACCCTCTGGTCACCGCGTTACCGTCACTCTCCGCACTTGCGCATCACCCGATCGTCCGAACATCGAATCCCAGAACTACGCACCGTGTCGGACCCCCCTAACGGGGATCGCCCGTCACCCGGGTCGCGTGGGGCCCGAACAGGGGGTTGACGGTCCGATATCACCGTGCGTCCACCATTACCGGGCCCCGATCGATCGGATCGGGTCAGGACAACGGCGGAATGCTGGGGAACTTCGGCAGCGCCGGGACCAGATCCGTGACCGGGTCGAGGATCTCGAGGCGCTCCACCTCCCCGCACGCCACGAGCGTGTAGCTCAGAGGGTTGACGGGGAGCGCCGTGGCCGTGGAGAAGTCGTGCTGGACCTCGCGGATCGAGATGGTCCCGGCCTGCAGCGTGTAGCGGGCCCCGAGCGGGTTGGCCGCCGAGAGCGTGCCGTTGCCGTCCTCGTCGACGTCCCACTCCCCGATCGTCTGGTCCGAGGGCAGCGGGTTGGTGCCGTCGAGGATGCAGGGGTTGTTGTTGGTCGCACTGCTCGTCGCGCCGTAGAAGAAGCTGACGTAGCGGGAGTCCGGGTCCAGGCCCGTGGCCGTCGCGACGACGCGCTCGGCGTCGATCGTGGCGCTGCCGGTGACGCCGGAGCCGTTCTTCTCCAGCAGCGTCACGTCCGTGGATCCGGCCCCGGCCGCGGGGAGGGCGGCCGCGGACTGCTCCTCCTCCCCTCCCGCCGCCTCGTCCGCGGCCACCGCACCGCTGCCCTCGACGACGTCGGCACCCGTGACGGGTCCGTCGGACCCGTCCGAGCCGCCGGAACCCGGGTCGGAGGAATCGGACCCGTCGGAGCCGGAGCCGTCCGCGACGTCGGAGGCGTCCGGGCCGGTGCCCAGCGCCGAGCCGAGCAGCGTGCCCGCGTCGTCGACCGGGGCGGGCGGCGGGTCGTCGTCGGCGAAGGCGACGCCGGGACCGGCGACGAGCAGGGCCGCCGCGAGCGCCATCGGGGCCGCGGGGGCGAGCCGGACGGAGCCCCGGTGCGCGGCGTGCCGCGGACGTCCGGGGCGGGAAACGGGACGGAGCCGGTGGCGGCCCATGGCTGGTCTCCTTCCACCCTCGGGAAGGATTCGTCGCGGGGAGCGTCCGAGGGCTGGGAGCCGACCGTACGAACGGGTGCGTGGGCGGAGCCGAATCTGAGAACCCGGGTTGCGTCCGCACGGCCAGATGCTCCCGTGGCGCGACGACCGACGGTGCGGGTGACCCGATCGGCTCAGCGCGATGCGCCGGACGCCGGACGCGTTCTCAGGAACGCCGTTCGTCGCGACCGGCGGGCGTCCAGGGCGCTCGGTGGGTACAACGAGCGAACCCCGTCCGGGTGACGCCCGAAGCCGCTACCGTGGACGGGCGCAACGCTGTGATGAGCGGGGCGTGTGCCGCATCCGACGCTCTACGACTGGTGCGGCGGCCACTCCGCCCTGCTCCGGCTCACCGAGGTGCTCGACGACCGGGTGGCGGCCGACCCGACGCTCGAACCGGTGTTCCCGCCGGATGAGCCCCGATCACCGTGAGCACGTGGCCCGCCGGCTCGGCGAGGTGTCCGGCGGCCCGGAGTTCCGGTCGGCACCGGTCGCGTACGTCGAGTGGGGCACCCGGATCGCGCGGGCCGACTCCGCCCCCGGTGCGACCCCACCGCAGAACCTGCCGTCCCCGCGCTGGGGGCGAGGCGCCCCGTACCCCCCGCTGAGTCGCTCAGCCGGTGCGGCGGGTGCGGGGGTCGCCCAGGTCGGCGAGCAGCGGGGCCTGCAGCGCGGCCCACGGAGACAGCTCGCCCGCCGCAGCTGCGTCGAGGAACCGCTCCCAGCCCCACCACTGCCACGCCTCGACCTCGCCGCGCAGCGGGCGGGGGTCGGCGTCGAGGGTGCAGACGAAGACCGGGCAGAACTCGTACTCCTCGATCCCGCCCGCGTCCGACGCGCGGTAGCCGAAGTCGGGCAGGACCAGGCGCAGGTCGTGGGCGCGGACCCCGAGCTCGTGGTCGAGCCGCCGGTGCACCGCATCGGCCAGGTCCTCCCCCGGTGCGGGGTGGCCGCAACAGGTGCCCGTCCAGACCAGCGGGAACGCCCGCTTGTCGCGCGCCCGCTGCGTCACCAGGACGCGACCGGACGCGTCGAACCCGTAGCAGGAGAACGCCAGGTGCCGGGGCGTGCTCGTGCCGTGGACGGTGGCCTTGTCGGCGACGCCGACCGGGCGCCCGTCGTCGTCGACGAGGACGACCTGCTCGGGGGTGGGGGGCATGGCGCCCAGCCTGCCACCGCGGCGTCAGGCCCGCCCTGTCACCGTGTCCGGTTCCACCGCCTCGCGCAACACGATCCCCCGCAGCAGGGCGGCCTGCCCGACGTGCTGCAGGTCGTCGTCGACGATGCTGACCAGTCGCACCCCCAGCGTGACGGGCGGGTCCCAGTCCTCGTCGACGACGCGGTCGAGATCGGTGTCGGTCAGCGTCGCCAGGTACTCCCCGGTGCGGGCGAGGACGGCGTCGAGGTAGCCGGTGAGCAGGTCGGGTGGGTCCGGGTGCACCGCGGCGACGTCGGCGGCGTGGTGGCCGTAACCGATCTCGGCGTCGTCGAACGGGAGGGCGAACCTCTCCGACCAGCCCTGGGCGGTCCACACCTGCGGGCTCCCCGCGACACCCGCCACATGGTCGTCCTGCACTCGGGCGAGGTGCCAGAGCAGCCAGGCGACGGTGTTCGCCGCCGGGTCGGCCCGCCACGCGAGCTGCCCGGCGGTGAGGTCGGCGACGGCGGCGTGCGCGCTGTCCCGCACGCGGGAGAAGGCGTCCGCGAGGACGTCGGTGGCGTTCATCCCCCGAGGATGCCCCGGTGCGGTTCAGGACAGGTGCTCGGGGCGCGGGTAGTCCTTCTCCCCCTCCTCGGCGTCGACCCCGTTCTGCCCGCCGGTCGTGGTCCCCTGCGCCGCACCCGCGCGGGACAGCGAGATGATCACCGACTTGGACGCGGGCTGGTGGCTGCCCTCCGCGACGTGGTCCAGCGGCACGAGCGGGTTGGTCTCCGGGTAGTAGGCCGCCGCCGTGCCGCGCGGGGTGTCGTACTCCACGATCCGGAAGTCGCGGGCGCAGCGCTCGATGTCGTCGTCGTCCCAGCGGGTCGACAGGTCGACGTGGTCGCCGTCGTCGAAGCCCAGCGCCGCGATGTCGTCGCGGTGCAGGAACACCACGCGACGTCCGCCCTCGATCCCGCGGTAACGGTCCGACAGCCCGTAGATCGTGGTGTTGAACTGGTCGTGGCTGCGCATCGTCTGCAGCAGCAGGTGCCCGTCGGGCACGTGCAGCACCTCCACCGGCGACACGACGAACTCGGCCGACCCGGACTCCGTCGGGAACGTCCGGGAGTCGCGCGGCGGGTGCGGCAGGACGAACCCGCCGGGGCGCCGCGCGTTGACCTCGTAGCTCTCGCAGCCCGGCACCACGCGCGCGATGTGCTCGCGGATGCGGCGGTAGTCCTGGCGCATCGGGGACCAGTCGATGCCGTACCGGTCCCCCAGCGCGGCCTCGGCGATCCCGGTGACGATCGCGACCTCCGAGCGCAGCAGCGGTCCGGCGGGCGGCAGCGGGCCGCGGCTGGAGTGCACCGAGCACGTCGAGTCCTCGACGGAGATCCACTGCGGCCCGGTGGCCTGCACGTCCTTCTCCGTGCGCCCGAGCGCGGGGAGGATCAGGGCGATCTCGCCGCACACGAGGTGGCTGCGGTTGACCTTCGTCGAGATCTGGACGGTCAGCCGCGTGCGGCGCAGCGCCGTCGCCGTCACGTCGGTGTCCGGGGTGGCCTGCGCGAAGTTGCCGCCGAGCCCGACGAAGACCTTCACCTTCCCGTCGCGCATCGCCCGCACCGAGTCGACGGTGTCGAGCCCGTGCTCGCGCGGCGGGTCGAACCCGAACTCCTTCTGCAGCGAGTCCAGGAAGGCGTCCGGCACCCGCTCCCAGATGCCCATGGTGCGGTCGCCCTGCACGTTGGAGTGCCCGCGGACGGGGAACAGCCCGGCCCCCTGGCGCCCGATGTTGCCCTGGGCCAGCGCGACGTTCGTGATCTCCTTGATCGTCGCAACGCCGTTGCGGTGCTGGGTGACACCCATCGCCCAGCAGAACACGGTGCCGCGGGAGTCGCGCAGCATCTCCGCGGCGCGCGTGATCTCCTCACGGGTCAGCCCGGTGGAGGCCAGCACCGCGTCCCAGTCCAGCGCCTCGACGTGCCTCTTCCAGGCGTCGAAGCCGGTGGTGTGGCGCTCGATGAACTCGTGGTCGAGCGCGTCCCACTCGACGAGCAGCGACCCGATCGCCTGGAACAGCGCGAGGTCGCCGTTGATCCGGATCGGCAGGTGCAGGTCCGACAGCGCCGTGCCGTGCCCGATGACCCCCTTGGGCCGCTGCGGGTTCTTGAAGCGGGTCAGACCGGCCTCGCGCAGCGGGTTGATCGTCAGGATCTTCGCGCCACGCTCCTTGGCCATCTCCAGGTGCGTCAGCATGCGCGGGTGGTTGGTGCCGGGGTTCTGCCCGGCGATGATGATCAGGTCGGCGGTCTCGAGGTCGCTCATCACGACGCTGGCCTTGCCGATCCCGATCGACTCCTGCAGCGCGATCGACGTCGACTCGTGGCACATGTTCGAGCAGTCCGGCAGGTTGTTCGTGCCGAACGCCCGCGCGAGGAGCTGGTAGGCGAACGCGGCCTCGTTCGACGCCCGGCCCGAGGTGTAGAAGGTCGCCTCGTCGGGGCTGTCCAACGCCTGGAGCTCGCGCCCGATCAGCGCGAACGCGCCCTCCCAGTCGATGGGCCGGTAGTGGGTGTCACCCGGCTGCTTGACCATCGGGTTCGTGATCCGGCCCTGCTGCCCCAGCCAGTACTCCGAGCGCTCGTCGAGCTCGGCGATGCTGTGCCGCGCGAAGAACTCCGGGGTCGCGCGGTCGGTCGTCGCCTCCTCGGCCACGGCCTTGGCGCCGTTCTCGCAGAACTCGGCGATCGAGCGGTGCCCCGGGTCGGGGTCCGGCCAGGCACAGCTCATGCAGTCGAAGCCCTCGGCCTGGTTGAGCTTCGTCAGCGTGCGGGCGGTGCGGGAGGCGCCCATGCGCTCGAACGCGCGCTTGAGCGACACCGCCACACCCGGGACCCCGGCCGCCCAGTGCTCCGGGTGGGTCACGCGCAGGTCCGACTCGTCGTAGTCCGTGGTCCGGCGCTTGGGCTGCTTCATGGAGCTGACGTACCCGCTTCGGCGCGGCGCAACCGGGGAGGTCCAGGTTTCCCGGGCCGTTCGGCCCGTCCCCGCCCGGGGCGGTCCGAGATGTCGGTCCACCCGTCTCCAGGAGGACGACCGATGACGACGTCGCGAAGCACCGTGCTGGACCGGCTGGTGCAGGCCGGCATCACCGGGGCCCGCGCCCGCGACCACCCGCACGACGGCTGGGTGCTGGTCGACGGGCACCAGGTCGAGGACCCCGCCTCGCTCGTCACACCGCCCTCGACCGTCGAGCTCCGGGCGATCCGGCGCACCGAGTAGGGACCCGCTAGGCCGAGTACGGCTGGGCGGTGTCCGGGCGGACGACCGCGACCGGGCACGGCGAGCGGTGCACCAGCGCGTGCCCGACCGAGCCGAGGATCAGCCCGGCGAGCGTGCCGTGCCCGTGCGACCCGATCACGACCAGCTGCGCCCGCGCCGCCTGCTCCAGCAGGCTGTGCGCGGGCCGGTCCCGGGTGACGACCTGCTCGACGACCGTCTCCGGGTGCTTCTCCGCCCAGCCGGCGAGCTGATCGGCCAACAGCCGCCGCTCGGCGTTCTCGATCGCCTCCCAGTCGATCCCCATCGACGCCGTGCTCGGGTCGAACACCATTCCCGACCAGGTGTGCACCGCCACCAGCGGGACCTTCCGGGCCGCCGCGGCGGCGAACGCGAACGCGATCGCGGCCTCGCTCGTCGCCGACCCGTCGACGCCGAGCACCACCGGCAGGGACCCCGTGGCGGCGGAGTCCCGCTCGGCCCACCGCACCACGACGACCGGGCAGGCGGCGTGCGCGGCGAGCGCCACGGCGACGGAACCGACCAGCAGCCCCTCCACCCGGCCCGTGCCCCGGTCCCCGATGACCACGAGCCGCGCGCGCCGGGCCTCGGCGCCGAGCACCGCGATCGGCGAGCCGACGACGAGCTGCTGCTCCACCATGATGCCGGGCTGCTCCCCCGCGGCGACCGCGGCCGCCTCCGCGAGCTGCCCGCGGGCGTGGCCGAGCAACCGCTCGCGGTACGCGCCGCCGAGGGTCCCCGCGTCGTCGGCGGGCCAGCCGAACGCGATCACCAGGCGCAGCGGGACTCCGAGCCGCGCGGCCTCGGCCGCTCCCCAGCGCACGGCGTCGGTCGCGCTCGGCGACCCGTCGACGCCGACCACCACGGTCCGCCGGATGTCCTGCTCACTCATCGCCGTCTCCTCGGGTTGGGGCCGGCCCCCAGGGTCGCGCGGCCGGGGCCGCCGGCCCAGCGGCTCCCGACCCGACCCGGGTCGTCGCGGGGCCCGGATGATCGGGACCTTCGGCCCTGCTGCGGACGGGGGTGCGGGGGCGATGCTCACCGCTCGGTGGGCCCTCCGCACCGACCACGATCGCGGCCCGGACCCGCCGTCTCCGCGCCGCCCGGATCGGGAGGCGACCACATCCCCTCCCGATCCGGCCTGTCCCGGCCCCGTCCGCGGCACGACGGCGTAGCGTCCGGTCACCGGCAGGTCGCCTGTTCGGTGGTGTGGAACCCGGTCGTCCACCTCGGAGACCGGAACCGGAGGGTGCCCTGTGCCGACCGTCCCTTCCGACGTGGCGGTGCTGCGCCGGGCCGTCGAGTACGCGATCCACGCGCCGTCGGTCCACAACTCGCAGCCGTGGCGCTGGCGGATCGGTCCCGAGGGCGTCGACCTGTTCGCCGACCCGGACCGGCGCCTGCCCGCCACCGATCCCGAGGGCCGGGACCTGCTGCTGAGCTGCGGTGCGGGCCTGCACCACCTGCTCGTCGCGCTCGCCGGTCTGGGCTTCTCCGCGCGGGTCGACCGATTCCCCGACCCGCAGGACTCCGACCACCTCGCGCACGTCCGGCCGACCGACGCCGTTCCGGCCCCCGGGGCGGTGCGGCTGGCCGGGGCGATCCCGCGCCGGCACACCGACCGCAGGCGGTTCGCGGCCCGCCACGTCGACCAGGCCGTGCTCGACGCCCTGGTCCGTGCGGCCGCGGGGTGGGGCGCACACCTGCACGTCGTGGGGCCGGGCAACGCACGCCGGCAGCTCCTGGAGATGCTCACCCGGTCCGCGACCCTGCAGCGCCAGCAGGCGGGCTACGCCGCCGAGCTCGCGATGTGGACCGGCCGCTACACCGGCTCGGGCGACGGCATCCGGGCCGATGCCGTCGCGGTCGCCGGTGGGCGGGCCGGCGACGTCCCGATGCGGCCCTTCCCCCGGTCCGGCCTGGTCCAGCCCCCGCACAGCATCGAGCACGTCGACGCCTCGGTGTTGATGGTGCTCTCGGCCGCCACCGCGGACGCCGTGGGCACGCTGCGCGCGGGCGAGGCCACCAGCGCGGTGCTGCTGACCGCCACCGACCTCGGCCTCGCCACCACCCCGCTGAGCCAGCCGCTGGAGGTGGCCAGCACGCGGGCGGCGATCAGCCGCAACATCGTGGGCCCGCAGCGGTTCCCGCAGATCGTGCTGCGAGTCGGCTGGGCCCACGCCGACTCCGCGAACCTGGTGTCCACCGCGCGGCGCGCGCTCGACCACGTCCTGCGCACCGGCTGACCCTCACCCGGCGAGCACCCGACGGGTCCCGCGCGCGATCTCGAGGTCCTCCCGCGCGGTCACCACCAGGGTGCGGACGCGCGCGTTCGGCGTGCTGACGTCGACGTCGCCGCGGGCCGACCGGTTGAGCGGTCCGTCGACGTCCACGCCGAGGAACGCCAGCCCGCGCGCCGCCCGCCCGCGCACCCCGGCCGAGTGCTCCCCCACCCCGCCGGTGAACGCGAGCGCGTCCAGCCCACCGAGTGCCGCGGCCATCGCGGCGATCCCGGCCACCAGATGGTGGGTGTGGACGTCGAGCGCGAGCAGCGCGTCCGGGTCGCCCCGCGCCGCGGCCGCCTCGACGATCCGTAGGTCCCCCGACCCGGCGAGCGCGGTGAGCCCGGAGCGGTACTCCAGCGCGGCGGCGACCTCGTCGGGGGGCAGGCGCGCGCACAGCCACAGCACGAGGCCCGGGTCGACGCTGCCGGAGCGGGTGGCCATGACCAGGCCGTCGAGCGGGGTGAAGCCCATCGTCGTGTCGACGCTGCGCCCGTCGAGCACCGCGGCCAGCGACGCGCCCGCCCCGAGGTGACAGGTGACGATCCGGCGGACCGGCCCGCCCAGCAGCTCCGCGACCCGCCCGGCGCAGTAGGCGTGCGAGAGCCCGTGGAACCCGTAGCGGCGGACACCGAGGCGCTCGCGCCACTCGCGGGGCACCGGGTAGGTGGCGGCCGCGGAGGGGAGCGTCGCGTGGAAGGCGGTGTCGAGGCAGGCGACCGCGGGCACGTCCGGCAGCAGCGCGGTCACCGCGTCGAGCGCGGCGAGGGCAGGGGGCTGGTGCAGCGGGGCGAGGTCGGTCAGCTCCGCCAGCCGCGCGCGGACCGCCGCGTCGATCCGCACCGGCACGGTGAACGACGTCCCGCCGTGCACCACGCGGTGCCCGACGGCGTCGGGCACGGGCCAGCCGCGCAGCGCGTCCGTCACCTGCGCGGGATCGACGCCCCCGGCCAGGTCCGCGCTCCGCTCGACGGTGTCGGCGGCGCCGAGGAGCCGCAGCTTCATGCTCGAGGACCCGGCGTTGACGACGAGCACCCGCACCTCAGCCGCCCTCCGGCCACACCCATCCGGCGATCACAGGATCGTCCTCGCCGTGCTCGCGGGTGTACGCGCGGGCCGCGACCCGGGCGTCGGACATCCGCTGCCGGAGCACCGCCCCCGCCGCGCCCAGCCCCGGGACGCGGTCGATGACGTCCATGACCAGCCGGAACCGGTCGAGGTCGTTCATCATCACCATGTCGAAGGGCGTCGTCGTCGTGCCCTCCTCCTTGTAGCCGCGCACGTGGATGTTGCGGTGGTTGGTGCGCCGGTAGGTCAGCCGGTGGATCAGCGACGGGTAGCCGTGGTAGGCGAAGATCACCGGCTTGTCCGGGGTGAACAGCGCGTCGAAGTCGCGGCCCGGGAGCCCGTGCGGGTGCTCGCTGTCGGGTTCGAGGCGCATCAGGTCGACGACGTTGACGACCCGCACCCCCAGCTGCGGCAGGTGGGTGCGCAGCAGGTCCGCCGCGGCGACGGTCTCGAGCGTCGGAGTGTCGCCGGCGCAGGCGAGCACGACGTCGGGGTCGCCGTCGGTCGTGCCGGCCCACGGCCAGATCCCCAGGCCGCGGGTGCAGTGCGCGATCGCCTCGTCCATCGTCAGGTAGGTCAGCGCGGGCTGCTTCCCGGCGACGATCACGTTGACGTAGTGCCGGCTGCGCAGGCAGTGGTCGGCCACCGACAGCAGCGTGTTGGTGTCCGGCGGCAGGTAGACGCGCACGACCTCGGACTTCTTGTTGACGACGTGGTCGATGAAGCCGGGGTCCTGGTGGGAGAGCCCGTTGTGGTCCTGGCGCCAGACGTGGCTGGTCAGCAGGTAGTTCAGCGACGCGATCGGGGCCCGCCACGGGATGTGGTTCGTGGTCTTGAGCCACTTCGCGTGCTGGTTGAACATCGAGTCGACGATGTGCACGAACGCCTCGTAACAGGTGAACAGCCCGTGCCGCCCGGTCAGCAGGTAGCCCTCCAGCCAGCCCTGGCACAGGTGCTCCGAGAGCACCTCCATCACCCGTCCGTCGGGGGCGAGGTGGTCGTCACCGGGGAGCGTCTCGGCGTCCCAGGCGCGGTCGGTCGTCTCGAACACCGCCTGCAGCCGGTTCGACGCGGTCTCGTCCGGGCCCATGAGCCGGAACCGGTCCGGGTTGGCCGCGATCACGTCGCGCAGGAACCCGCCCAGCACCCCGGTGGCGCTGCTCGACCCGGTCCCCGGCCGGTCGACGGCGACGGCGTAGGCGCGGAAGTCCGGCATCGTGAGGTCCCGCAGCAGCAGCCCGCCGTTGGCGTGCGGGTTCGCGCTCATCCGGCGGGTGCCCCGCGGGGCCAGCGCCCGCAGCTCAGGGACCAGCGCCCCGGTGGCGTCGAACAGCTCCTCGGGGCGGTAGCCGCGCATCCAGCCCTCGAGCAGCGCGCGGTGGGCGGGGTTCGTCCGGGTCTGCGCGACCGGGACCTGGTGGGCGCGGAACGTGCCCTCGACGGGCAGCCCGTCGACCTCCTTCGGACCCGTCCAGCCCTTCGGGGTGCGGAGCACGATCATCGGCCAGGCCGGGCGGACCGTCGCTCCCCCGCCGCGGGCCGTGGCCTGGATCGTGGCGATGTCGTCGAGCACCGCGTCCAGGGTGGCCGCGAGCTGCGCGTGCACGGTCATCGGATCCTCACCGCCCGCCCCGTCACCCCCCACGAAGTGCGGCGCGTAGCCGTAGCCGCGCATCAGGTCGGCGAGCTCCGGCTCCGGGATGCGGGCCAGCACCGTCGGGTTGGCGATCTTGTAGCCGTTGAGGTGCAACACCGGCAGCACCGCGCCGTCCGTGACGGGGTTGAGGAACTTGTTCGAGTGCCAGCTCGCCGCCAGCGGCCCGGTCTCGGCCTCCCCGTCGCCGACGACGCAGAGCGCGAGCAGGTCGGGGTTGTCGAAGACCGCGCCGAACGCGTGCACCAGCGCGTAGCCGAGCTCGCCGCCCTCGTGGATCGAGCCCGGCGTCTCGGGGGCGACGTGGCTGGGGATACCGCCGGGGAAGGAGAACTGCCGGAACAGCGCCCGCATCCCGTCCTCGTCGGTGCCGATCGACGGGTACACCTCGCTGTAGGTGCCCTCCAGGTACGCGTTCGCGACCAGTCCGGGCCCGCCGTGGCCGGGACCGGTGACGTAGAGGGCGTCGAGGTCACGGTCGCGGATGACCCGGTTCAGGTGGGCGTAGAGCAGGTTCAGCCCGGGGGTCGTGCCCCAGTGCCCGAGCAGGCGGGGCTTGACGTGCGCGGCCGCGAGCGGCTCGCGCAGCAACGGGTTGTCCAGAAGGTAGATCTGGCCGACGGACAGGTAGTTGGCCGCCCGCCACCAGGCGTCGATCAGCTCCAGCTCGGCAGGACCGCAGGTCGAGGTCGGCGCGGGGGTGTGCAGCACGGCACCAGGCTGTCCCCGGTGGCGGGGCGCGGGTACCGGCGAAGGTCCCCGCGGGACGGGCCGGTCGGACCTACCGGGCCCGGGCGCCACCCGGCGACGCTGCCGGGGAGGTCGTCCGCCGCCGGGTGACGTGGGGCGTCAGGCGCGTGCTCCCGCCACACCGGCGGCCGCACTGCCGGGGTTCACGCCGCTGCCGGCCGGGTTCTTCGCGGTGCCCGCCTCATGGTCGTCGGGTACCCGGTGCCGATCGAGGCCGGCAGCGCGCCTGCTGCGGGGCGGTGCCGGCCCCGGTCCGGCGCCGGCACGACCCGCGGCGGTACCTGCCCCGCCGGGCCGCGTACCTCGGCACGGCCGGACCCGGGTGCCTCAGCGGGCCGCGATCTCCGCGACGATCCCGCGGGTGACAGGTGCGCCGTCCGGCGCCGCCCGCAGGACCGGACCGGCGACGGCGTCGAGCTCGAGGACGGCCCCGGCGACGGCGTCCTTGAGCATCGAGGACCGCATCGTCGCGGGCATCCCGCCCAGCCGGGCTCGGACCGCCGCCCCGTCGACGCGCGCCCCGGCTGCCGTCGCGGCGGCCACGGCTTCGGTGACGAGGGAGTCCAGCAGGTCGGGCCCGGACTCGCGGGCCGGCCCGATCGGCTCCATCGCCCGCGTCGTGAGCAGCGCGAACGGGCCGAGGAAGCACAGCTTGCGCCAGAGCAGGGTGGACTCCTCGGGCGCGGAGGAGTCGACGTCGAGTCCCGCCTCGCGCAGCAGCTCACCCGGGTCGACACGAATCAGCAGCTCACGTCAGCCGAGGTGATCGCAGAGCTGATCGCCCTGGCCAAGGAGGTCGCCGCCGAGGGCGACCGCGGACAACGGTTCACCCCGCCGCTGCCCGAGGACGAGCTGGCGTTCTACGACGCGGTGAGCGAGAACGAGTCGGCGGTGGAGCTGCAGGGCGAGGACGTCCTGGCGACCATCGCACGGGAGCTGGTCGCGGTGATGCGCCGAGACGTCAAGACGGACTGGATGGTCCGCGATGACGTCCGGGCGAAGCTCCGATCGTCGATCAAGCGGTTGCTCATCAAGCACAAGTACCCACCGGACAAGCAGCTCGACGCCATCCGGCTCGTACTCGAGCAGATGGAAGCGATGGCGCCGCTGTACACACACCATCGCGAAGCCGGATGAGCGTGGCGCCGTCGCCCGGACAGCGGAGTTCCGACTCGGGCATCTGTGACTGTCGGTGCCGTCGTGTACTCATGGTGTGTCCGACCTCGACAGGAGAGCACATCCGGTGATCAGCACGTCCGCAGCCGACCCGCTCGTCGACCACGCCGTCCGGTTGTTCACGTTCCTCGGCAGGGCCCAGCAGCTGCGCGCGCCGATCGTGCGGGACATCGAGTCGTACCGCACCGAGGGCGCTGTGCACTGGTGGCACGAGCTGCCTGAGCACCCGGCCGTGTACACCACCGACGGCACCGCTGCCGACGGCTCGCTGCTCACGATCGACCGCATCCCACCCGTCGAACCACCCCGACCCGGTCCCGAGCTGCGCACGTGGCTCGCGGGCAGGGTGGACGATCCGCGACAGGCCCCCGCGCTGCTCGACGACGAGAACCACCCGCTCGGCGAGCATCCCGAGATCGCGGACGCGTTCGCCACCTACCTCGGCCCCTGGGAGGAGTGGGCGCGCCGAGAGCTGCGGGACGGACCGGTCCGCGAGGTGTACGCCGCGCTGTTCGCGACCTACGTCAAGGCGTCCGGTCGACCGGACGAGCTGGAGACCGTGATCGGTACCGGGCTGCTCGCGTGGCGGCCCGGCCAGGGTCAGACTCTCCGCCGGCACCTGAGCACGACGCCCGTGCGCGTCGCGTTCGACGAGGACACCGCGCGGCTCGTCGTCGCAGTGGACGACGGCGGCGAGCTACCCCGGGTCGAGACGGAGATGATCGACCCCGGTCTGATCCGCGACCCGGCCACGATCAACGCCGTCCAGGAACGGGCTCGGGAGGCCGCCGGCTCACCGCTGGACCCCGATCACGCCGGTGAGATCGCCCGACGCGTTGTGCACCTGCTCGCGGCGGACGCCGAGTACCGCGACGACATGACGCCTCCCCCGGTCACGCCCCGCCCGATCGGGGCGTTCGCACCCGCGCTCGTCCTGCGCCGCCGATCGCAGCAGGGGCTGGTCGAGGTCTTCCGGCGGATCGTCGCGCAGATCCAGGAGAGTGGGCAGGTCCCACCCGGAGTGCGACCGCTCGTCGATCCGGACGCCGTTCCGGCCGTAGACACTTCCGGTGAACCGGCGGCGGGTGCTCTCGTCACGATCGACGACGAGCCCTTCTTGCCCTTGCCGGTCAACGAGACGCAGCTGCGCATCCTCCAGCGCGTCGACAGCCACGCGCAGACCCTCATCCAGGGTCCGCCCGGTACCGGCAAGACCCATACCGCCGCTGTCCTGATCGCGCACCTGCTCGCTCAGGGCAAGCGGGTCCTGGTCACCGCGCAGACCGACCGGGCCCTCAAGGAAGTTCGTGGGAAGCTCCCGGACCCGATCCGACCCCTGGCCGTCGCCATCGTGGGGGCCGGACGGGAGGAGATGTCCGATCTACGGGTTGCCGTGGAACGCATAGGCGCGGCAGCGGGCGACTTCGACGCGGCCGAGTCGGGGCGGGCCATCACCGAGCACCTCACGAGGATCGACGCGCTCCGCCGGCAGCGGGCGTCCCTGCAGCACACACTCGCCGAGGCCCGTAGGCGCGAGGTCGACGACAAGACCTTCACAGGCTATTCCGGGACCGCCGCGTCGATCGCTGCCCGGCTGGAGGACGAGCGGGCGGAGCACGGCTGGATCGAAGACCTCGCCGCGCCTGCCGACGACCAACCGCCCATGCGTTCGGCAGACGTCCTACGCTGGCACGCCGCCCTGCTCGACGAGGAGCTGATCCGCGACGAGCCCGCGGCGCAGTCCGTGCTCGTCGATCTCCGATCCGTGCCGGACGCGGGGACCTTCGCCGCGCTGGTCAGCGTCGAGCGCACGAGCCAGGAGGAAGCGGCCCGCCTGCGGCAGTACGCCCACCACCCTGCCTACACAGCGGTCGAACGTCTCCCTGCAACCGACCGCGAAGCGCTCGGGCAGCGTTACTCGCGGTTGGTCACCGAGACCGGTGCGCTGGCCGGTCGATCAGAACCGTGGTTGCGCAACGCGGCGCTGAACGATGTGTTGGACGGGCGACCGCAGCGATGGGCCGATCATCGGGACCGGATGGGAGCCCTCCTCGTACGCCTGCGAGAGGTCGTGTCCCAGCTGGGCGTCGTCGTCGATGTCCGGGTGAGCGGGCCGCACGGCGGGCTCGACCCCCACGCCCTGAACCTACTGACGCACCTCGCGGGGGGCGGCCAGATCAAGGTGAGCGGCGACGGCACCCCACGGATCGGGATGCTGACCGCCCGCCCGGTCAAGGACGCCGCAGACTTCTTCGAGCGGGTGCGGGTCGACGGCGTCCCTGCGACGACGACCGACCAGCTGACGGCCGTCCGCCGCTGGCTGGACGTCCACCGGTTGCTGGACGCGCTCGACCGGGCCGCGCCCGCCGCGCGGGCCGAGGTCCCGGGCGACGTCACCGAACGACTCCACGGTCACGCCGACACCCACGCGCTCCTGGAGCGACTGCTCAGGCTGGGTGCCGCGCTCCACGAGGAGGACCGAGCCTCCGCGGCCGCGGGTCTGCCGCCCACGGTGTGGCGGGACGGTCGCACCACGAGCGAGGTCGTGCAGCTTCCCGCTGCGGTGGCGAGCGCAGAGCAGGAGACCACTGCGCGGGCCGCGATCCAGAAGGTGTTGGACGACATCGACGACGTGGCCCGCCGCCCGGACGCCGGAGCAGTTGTCGCCCAGCTTCGCGCTGCCGTGTCGGACCGGGACCCCGCGGCGTACACCGCGGCGCGGTTGCGCCTGGAGCGGTTGCACGAGGTGCGGGCCATGTGCGCCGCGCGTGCTGCTGCTCGTGACGTGCTGTGGACGGCGGCCCCCGACCTGGCGGACGCGATCGAGCGGATGCCCGAGGATCCGCTGTGGCCGACCCGCCTCGCCGACCTCGAGAAGGCTTGGATGTGGGCCGCGGCGGGAGTTCGGATCGACAACCTCGTGCGCACCGATGTCGGCGACGTCCAGCATCGCATCGTCGAGATCGAAGATCTGATCAGGCGGCAGGTGCAGGAACTCGCGTCCAGGCGGGCCTGGGGCCACGCCGTCCGTCCGGATCGCCTCACCCAGCGGTCGCGGGCAAGCCTCGAGCAGTACGCGGGCCTGGTGAAGGGCTTCGGGAAGACCGGCGGCAAGTACCGCGAGCAGCGGCGTACCGAGATTCGGGCTGCGCTCGACCGATGCCGTGCCGCGGTCCCGGTCTGGATCATGCCCTTGTACCGGATCGCTGACCAGCTCAGCGTCGAGCCCGGGATGTTCGACGTCGTCATCGTCGACGAGGCCTCGCAGGCGGGCGTGGAGGCGACGTTCCTGCAGTACCTCGCTCCCCGCATCGTGGTCATCGGTGACGATCGCCAGGTCTCGCCGAGCGCGGTGGGCGTCGACCAGCAGGAACTGCGCGACCTCGCCCGCCACCACTTGTACGACGACCAGTACCGCTCCACCTGGCAAGATCCGCAGCGCAGCCTCTTCGACGAGGCGAAGATGCGCTTCAGCGGCATGCTCACCCTGACCGAACATCGCCGCTGCGTGCCGGAGATCATCAACTTTTCCAATCGCATCGCCTACGAGCCGGACGGCGTGCGTCTGATCCCGGTCCGCCAGTTCGGACCCGACCGGCTCGTACCGATCTGTCCGGTCTTCGTGCACGACGGGTATGAGCGCGGCTCCTCGGCCGCCCGAACGAACCCGGCCGAGGTCGACGCCCTGGTCGATCAGCTCGAGAAGTGCGCCGCCGACCCCCGCTACGACGGCCTCACCTTCGGCGTGATCTCGCTGCTGGGTTCAGGTCAGGCCAAGGCGATCGAGCAGAAGCTGCTCGAGCGGATGTCGCCGCAGCAGTGGGTCGATCGCGACCTGCGGTGCGGCGACGCCGCGGACTTCCAAGGCTCTGAGCGGGACGTCATGTTCTTGTCGATGGTCGCGGCACCCGGACCCGACCGTCGGATTACCGCGCTCACCAGCGCCCAGTACGTGCAGCGGTACAACGTCGCATTCTCTCGGGCCAAGGACCAGGTCTGGGTCTTCCACTCGGTGCCGCTCGCCGACCTGCACAACCCGGAGGACATGCGCTTCCAGCTGCTCGACTACTGCTACGGCATCACCGCCCGCAGCTCAGCCGACGACGAGCGGTTCGTGACCGCGCCCGTACGCGAGGACGTGGTCGTCCAGCCCTTCGGCTCGCGGTTCGAGCAGCGGGTCTGCAACCGGATTGCCGATCGCGGGTACAGCGTCGTTCCGCAGTACCCGGCTCTCGGCTACAGCATCGATCTCGTCGTAGTGGGAGCGCACGCACGCCTGGCCGTCGAATGCGACGGCGACTTCTGGCACGGGCCCGAGGCCCACCAGCGCGATATGGCCCGCCAGAGGGAGCTCGAACGGTGCGGTTGGACGTTCGTCCGCGTCCTCGAATCCGATTTCGTCCGCGATCCCGCGTCAGCCATGGCTGTTGTCTGGGAACAGCTGGAGGGATTGGAGATCCATCCTTCGGGATGGCTACCTCCTGCGCCCGCCGACCTCACTGATCAGCCCGCGATGCCGATCAATGTTGATGACGATCCGGCGACGGTCGAGATTCCTGTCGCCATTTCGGCGGCCGACCGATCGGAACCGTCGCCGGTCTCGCCGGTCTCGCCCGCCGACGCGGCACACGCATCGACGCCAGAGGAACCTACTCTGGCTGAACTGGATCCCTACGCGGCGTTCTCCGGAGATCTCGTTCCCGTCGGATCGGCGAGGAGCCAGGACCTCGTCGACGGTCTCGTACAGATCGTAGCCGCCGAGGGCCCGATTGTGGGGCATCGCCTGCACTCCGTCTATGTGCGCTCCTCTGCTGGGCAGCGCGTCGGTTCGCAGATCGCACGCCTGCTCAACCGGGCCGTCTCCACCGCAGTGCGGCAGGGACGTCTGATCCAGTACGACCCCCTTGGCGAGGTCGGGATCAAGCCGCGCACCTTCCGACTACCTGAGCAGGAAGCGGTCAGGGTCCGCGAACTGGGTCCGCGGGAGTTCGACCACGTCCCGCCCTCGGAGCTCGCCGCAGTGATGGCCAGGGTGGCCGACCGGTTGGGGTGGGATGATCTCGACACGGTCCACCGCTACACCGCGCTCACCTATGGGGTCCGCCGTCGCGGACCGTCGATCCGACAACGGCTCAACGCCGTCACCGCACTCGCCCGCACCGCCGATGGACTACCGACCGGGTCAGACCCACAGTGAGTCGCCCATCGTGGCGCCGTACCTCTTGCGTCACCGGGGCGGACGAAGCGGGACGGAGCCCCTCCACGATGAGCGACAGGTCATCCTGGAACGAGCTTGGCCCACAGATTGTCCGGACGCACGCGAAGACAATGCGGCCTTCTGGTCGAACCTGGCTCTGTTCCGGCGGGCTGCGCCATTTCACCGACGCAGACGGGCATGGCCGACAACGCCATCAAGTGGATCTGACCGAGGCGGCTTCATGGGCCACCCCGTCCAGCGGGTCACCAATCCCCGTCGGCCCAGTTCCTGGTCCGGGACTGCCGCCGCTGCCCTGGGCAGTACTTCGTGAGGAGAGCATCGAGGTCTGCGGTACCCGCAAGCTCAGCAACCGCCGGCGGGATCGGACGGGCAGCGACAACCTGCCGAGCCTGAGGAACTGCCTCGCCCTGGCCGAAGGCCGTGAGCGGCGTTCGCGGACGTCGGAGCTCGTAGATCCGCCACCGACCGACCGTCGAATCGAGCACGGCCACCATTCTTTTCGGCCCGCCCAAGATGCCGGCCTCGTACCGCACGGTCCCGCTCCCCGGGGTGGTGGGGGCGCTGCGCACCCCACCTGGAGCAGTTCCCGGTCCGCCACCGTGACGGACTGGTCTTCACCGACGACGACGGACGCGGCATCCGGCGCACCACGTTCTCCTACCAGATCTGGCGCCCGGCCATCGCAGCCACGGGAGCGCGGCGCGGCACCGGCTTCCACGACCTGCGCCACTACTACGCCTCACTCCTCATCCGCCACGGCGAGTCGGTCAAGACCGTGCAGCGCCGCCTCGGGCACGCCACCGCCGCGGAGACGCTCGACACCTACGCCCACCTCTGGCCCGACTCCGAGGACCGCACCCGCGCCGCCATCGACGCCGTCCTCCGACCGCCGCCCACGCTCTAGCGGACCACGCCCCGACCGGCGACCACGCCGCGGACCACCGCTGGACCACACCGCAGCCACAGTGGCTCGACCCTCGAGTGAACCCGTACCGATGTCGTCCACATCGCGGTAGCCCGCGGGCGCCGACGCAGGAGTCCGAGCAGTCGGCGGGCACGCGATCGCGCCGGGACGGGCCAGACGATGGCGCGGCCGCGGTCCTCGAACGGTCCCGCTGAACGGATCATGCGCCGTATCGTCCACAGTGGATGAGAATCGAGCGAGATCGATCTTGCTCGACCAAGATCTTCAATTCTTGTGCCGTGTGCGTGCCATGCGAACGATCTTGAACCGCGTTTCCGCAGGTCAGATCCGATGAGGTGGGACGAGCTGGCCTGTAAGCCGGATCCTGTGAGCGGTGCGCCTCGCGGCTCACCGCCCGGCGACCATCCATCTAGGCCCGCCGTCGCCGACGGGCTCGTGCGACCTACCCGCAGACTCGGACGGGCCGCCCTCGAACGCCTGCGCAGACCCCGCCGGAGCGGGGCCCTCTTGGTCTTGCTCCGGGTGGGGTTTACCGAGCCACCCCGGTCACCCGGGGTGCTGGTGGTCTCTTACACCACCGTTTCACCCTTACCGCCCGCTTCTCGCAAACGACACGAGACGCGGGAGGCGGTCTGTTCTCTGTGGCACTGTCCCGCGGGTCACCCCGGGTTGCCGTTGACAACCACCCTGCCCTGCGGAGTCCGGACTTTCCTCGGCGGCGGTCCGGGTGGACCGCCGACGCGGCCGCCCGGCCAGCTCGTCCGCGTCGTCAGTCTAGGCACCGGGGTCGGGAGAGGGCCGCGGGGGCACGGTGCCGCAGCGCCAGCACGGGCCGCCCGGGTCCTCGTCGGCCGGCATCGCCCCGCACTCCGCACAGAGGCGGTGCAGCCAGCAGACGGGGTCACCGGGCTCGTCCATCAGAAGTGAACCGGCAGGTCGTGCAGCGAGTCGACGGTGAGGACGGCCGGGTCGTCGATCTCGGCCTCCTCGTGCGCCCAGGTGTACGGGTGCGGCACGAACACGGCGTTCAGGCCGGCGGCGCGGGCGGGGAGGATGTCGGAGCGGGGCGAGTTGCCGATCATCCACGTCGTCGACGGGTCGAGCGCGAGTTCACCGGCCAGCGCGCGGTAGGTGGCCACGTCCTTGCGCGCCACCACGTGCGTGCTGCGGAAGTGGCCGGCGAGCCCCGACACCTCGATCTTGCGCTGCTGCTCGACGGGGTCGCCCTTGGTCATCAACCGCAGCTCGTGGCGGGTGCCCAGCTCGGCCAGCACGTCCGCGACGCCGGGCACCAGCTCCAGCTCGTGCTGGAGCAGCGCGGTGGCCAGCGCGGCGACCTCGGCCCGCTCGGCATCGGTGGCGGGGCGGCCGCGCAGATGCGTGACGCAGTCGTGCAGCGACCGCAGGAACACCGCGCTGCCGTAGCCGTGGAGAGCGATGTTGGCGGTCTCGATCTCCGCGCGCACGGCGCGGGCGTGGGCGTCGTCCGGGTGGGCGAGCCAGGCGAAGAAGTCCTCGCTCACGCGCTCGAACAGGACGTTGTTCTCCCAGAGCGTGTCGTCGGCGTCGAAGATGAGAGTCAGGGCCACCGGGCGACGCTAGCGCGGGGCGCATACGGTCGCACCCGTGATCGACGTGTCGTCGCCGGGTGCGCTGGTGTTCCTGCTCGTGGCCGGGCTGCTGGCCGGGGGCGTCAACGCGGTGGCGGGCGGTGGGTCGCTGCTGGTGTTCCCCGCCCTGCTCGCCGTCGGGTTCCCGCCGCTGGCCGCCAACGTCACCAACTCGGTGGCGCAGTGGCCCGGCTACCTCGGCATCGTCGCCGGGGCCCGCAGGGAGCTCCGCGGGCAGGGTCGGCGCATCCTGCTGACCTCCGGGGTCGCCGTCGTCGGGGCGGCGATCGGCTGCGCGCTGCTGCTCGTGCTGCCCGGCGAGGTGTTCGACACCGTCGTCCCGGTGCTGGTGCTGCTGGCCAGCGTCGTGATGGCGCTCGGGCCGTGGATCAAGAAGCGGATCGGCACTCCCGACGCCGGGGCGCCCGACCGCAACGCCGGTCTCCTCCCGTCGGTCTTCTTCGCCTCGATCTACGGCGGCTACTTCGGCGGCGCGCTCGGCGTCATCCTCGTCGCGACGCTCTCGCTGTGCGTCGGTGACGAGCTGCGCCGTGTCAACGCGCTCAAGGGCCTGCTGTCGCTGGTGATCGCCACCGTCACCGTGGCGGTGTTCGCGTTCGGCGCGCCCGTCGACTGGCTCGCCGTCGCCCTGCTCGCCCCCACCACGCTGATCGGCGGGTTCCTCGGCGCGAAGCTGGCGCGGCGGCTGCCCGAGAGCGTGCTGCGCTGGGCCGTCGTGGTGCTCGGCGTCGGGGTCGCGATCTACCTGTTCCTGACCTGAGTCACACGACCTGCAGCCCCGCCCACAGCGCGAGGACCGCCGCCACCAGCCCCAGCGGGACCGTCAGCAGCCCGAGCCCGGTGAACTCCCGCACCGACGGCGCCGCCTCCGTCCCGGACAGCACGCGCCGCCACAGCAGGGTCGCGAGCGAGCCGACGTAGGTCAGGTTCGGCCCGACGTTGACGCCGATCAGCACGGCGAGCACCAGCCCCGGTGCCGGGGCGGCGCCGAGGACTGCGAGGAGCACCAGCGTCGCGGGGATGTTGTTCACGACGTTCGCGAGCACCGCGGCCACAGCGGCGAGGCCCAGCAGGCCGGGCAGCGTGACCGCCGACGGTACGACGCCGGCCAGCACCGCCCCCAGCCCGTTCTCCGTCACCGCCTCGACGACGACGCCCAGCGCGAGGACGAACAGGCAGAACAGCGGATCGGCCGCACGGAGCAACGCGACCGGCCGCGCCCGCCCGGTCACGAGTGCGCGGGCCCCCAGCGCGACGGCCCCGGCGAGCGCGACCCACACCGGCTCGATCCCGAACAGCGACGACACCCCGAACCCGACCAGAGTCGCGGCGAGCACGGCCAGCGCGAACCCCGGCGTCGCGATGTCGGGGGCGGGTGCCGGGGCGGACGGCACGACCCGCAGGTCGGCCCGGAACCACCATCGGAACGCCGCGTACTCGACGGCGATCACCACGAGCCACGGCACCGCCATCAGCGCGGCGAACCCGAGGAACGTCAGCCCGGACGCGGCGAACGCGAGCAGGTTCGTCAGGTTCGACACCGGCAGCACCAGCGACGCGGAGTTCGCGAGGTGGGTGCACGCGTACACGTGGGGCCGGGCGCGGATCGCGAGCAGTCGCGCGGTGGCGAGCACGACCGGCGTCAGCAGGACGACGGTGGCGTCGAGGCTGAGCACCGCGGTCGTCACGGACGCGGCGGCGAACATCAGCCCGAGCAGCCGCTGCGGGCTCCCCCGTCCGGCCGCCGCCATCCGTGCACCGAGCCAGGCGAACACACCCTCGACCTCGGCCAGGTACCCGAGCAGCAGGATCGCGGCCAGGAACGCGATCGTCGGACCGAGCTCGGTGATCTCCCCGAGCGCCGCGGCCGGGGTCGTCAGCCCCAGCGACAGCGCCAGCCCCGCGGCCGGGACCGCGACCAGTGCCTCCGGGAGCCCCCGGGGCGAGGCCAGCGCGAACACCAGCACCGCGGCGAGCAGGGCGAGGGCCGCGAGGGCGGCCCCGGTCACCGGGGGTCAGGCAACGGCGTCGTCCCGGTTCTCGCCCTCCTCGTGGACCTCCAGCAGGTGGAAGTCCTCCAGGTCGAGCACGAACCCGCGGATCGGCGTCCCCGGCAGCAGGAACGGGTCGCGCCGCAGCAGCGCCATGTCGCGGCGCACGCTGACCACCGGGTCCCGGAACGCGTGCGTGCGCCACGGCGGCCGCATGCCGGTCTCCTCGGCGAGCTCCTCGGCGAAGTCGTCGTCGGCGAACGTGGTGAGGCCGCATCCCGCGTGCTGCACGAGCAGGATCTCGCGGGTGTGCAGCTTGCGCTGGCTGATCGTCAGCGAGCGGATCACGTCGTCGGTGACGACGCCGCCCGCGTTGCGCAGCACGTGCACCTCACCGAGCTCCATGCCGAACAGGGCGAAGACGTCGATGCGGGAGTCCATGCACGTCAGCAGGGCGGTGTGCAGGGCGGGCGGGACGGGCAGTCCCTCGGCGTTGGACGCCGCGAGGCGGCCACCGCCCGCCTGGTAGCGCGCCAACAGTTCCTCGATCGCCATGGTCGGCACCCCTCTCGCTCCGCGGTTCACGAGACGATAGGCCGATGGAGGCCCCGGGGTCCCCCCGGCGTGCCGTGCACCACCCGACGATCATCCCGCCGGGTGGTGGCTGGTGTCGTTGACCAGCCGGACGCTCGTGCCGCCGTCGGGGTAGTAGGCCACCTCGGACAGGCCCGCGAGGTCCAGGTGCATCCGGTAGAGGATCTCCGGGCCGGCGCCCAGCGCGTCGCGCAGCAGCATCTTGATCGGTGTCACGTGGCTGACCACGACGACCGTCGTGCCCGCGTGCGCCGCGAGGATCGCGTCGCGCTCGGCCGCGATGCGGTCCGAGACCTCCGCGAAGCTCTCCCCTCCGGGCGGGGAGACGTCCTGGCTGCCCAGCCACAGCGCGTGCAGCTCGGGGTCGCGCAGCTTCGCCTCGCCGAACGTCAGGCCCTCCCAGGCGCCGAAGTCGGTCTCGATCAGCCCCTCGCGCACCTCCAGCGGCGCGTTCGTCGCCTCGGCGACGGTGGCGGCGGTCTGCCGGGCGCGACGCAGCGGCGAGCTGACGATCGCGCCGATCTCACCGGCGATGCGGCCCAGCCGGACCGCGGCGCCCGCGGCCTGCGCGTGCCCGAGCGCGGTGAGCTCGGGGTCGCCGTGCCCGGAGTAGCGGCGGTCGACCGACAGCTCGGTCTGGCCGTGGCGCAGCAGCAGCAGGCGCGTCGGCTCGCCCTTCTGCCCGGTCCACGAGTTCGACGCCGTCACAGGCCGGACTCCGGCGTGCGGACCAGGATCACGCCGCACTCCTCGCAGTGCACGACCTCGTCGGGCGCGGCGGCCTTGAGCGCGGAGATCGCGGTGCGGTCGACGTCGAGGCGGCAGGCCTGGCAGCGGCGGGCCAGCAGCAGCGCCGCGCCGGTGCCGGTGCGGGCGCGCAGGCGCTCGTAGGCGGCGAGCAGGTCCTCGGGCAGCGTCGCGACGACCTCCTCGCGGGCCCGGCGGCGACCGGTCTCGCCCGCGTCGATGTCGGTGAGCGCGGTGTCGCGGCGCTCGACGATCGTGGAGATCTCCTTCTCCGCGGCCTCCAGCGTGACGCGCGCGTGGCCGAGCTGGCCCTCCAGCGCCTCGCGCTGCTCCATGATCTCGAGCTGCTCGTCCTCCAGCACCGACTGCCGCCGGGCCAGGGTCTCCAGCTCGTGCTGCAGCTCGGAGGCCTGCTTAGCCCCGATGCCGGATCCGGAGAGGAGCTGGTTGTCGCGCGCCGTGCGGGTGCGGACACCGTCGACGTCGCGCTCGATGCGGCGGATGTCGCGGTCGAGGTCGCTCGCGTTGGTCTCGGCCTCCACGACCGCGTCCTTGGCGGTGCGCACCGCGGCCTCGGCGGCCGTCAGCTCGGCGTGCTCGGGCAGCGAGGTGCGGCGGTGGTTGAGGCGGTTGAGCTCGGTGTCGACGCCGGCGAGGTCGAGCAACCGCCGCTGGACGGCGGGTTCGGCTTTCATGGGGAGGTCCTTCCAGAGGCGACGGTCCACGGATCGGTGCGCCGGTCCGAGACGTGGACCTCGACGCTACCGCCCGTGGCCGCACGCACCACGTCCGCGGCCTGCGCGCACCACGGCCACTCCGACGCCCAGTGGGCGACGTCGACGAGCGCCGGCGTCGGTCCCCCCGGGCCGGTGCCCGCGAGGAGGTGCTCGGAGGCCGGGTGGTGGCGCAGGTCGGCGGTGACGTAGACGTCGACGCCCGCCGCGATCGCCGCGCCGAGCGCCGAGTCACCGGCCCCGCCGCACACCGCGACCCGCTCGACCAGGCGGTCCGGGTCGCCCGCGGCGCGCACGCCCCACGCGGTCGGCGGCAACGCGGCGGCGACCCGTTCGGTGAAGGCGCGCAACGGTTCCGGCTCGGCCAGGCGGCCGACCCGGCCCAGCCCGAGAGCCGACGGGATCTCGGCCAGCTCGAGCAGGTCGAACGCCGGTTCCTCGTAGGGGTGCGAGGCCCGCAACGCCGCGACGACCGCGGCCCGCTTCCCCCGCGGCAGCACCATCTCCAGGCGCGTCTCCGCGACCCGCTCCAGCCGCCCGACCCGGCCGATCGCCGGCTGCGCGCCGTCGAGTGGCTTGAACTGGCCGGTGCCGGCGGAGGCGAACGAGCAGTGGCTGTAGTCGCCGATGTTGCCCGCGCCCGCCGCCGACAGCGCGTCGTGCACCGTCGTGATGGCCGGGCCGACCGGGATGAACGTGACGATCTTGTCGAGCGGCGGCAGCGGGGCCCCGACCAGCGGGCCCTCCACCGTCAGGCCCAGTGCGGCGGCGAGCGCGTCGGAGACGCCGGGGTCGGCGGAGTCGGCGTTGGTGTGCGCGGTGAACAGCGCCGTACCGCCGCGGATCAGCCGGTGCACCAGCGCACCCTTGGGGGTGTCGGCCCCGACACCGTGCACGCCCTTGAGCAGCAGCGGATGGTGCGTGACGAGGAGCTGCGCACCGATCTCGGCGGCCTCGGCGACGGTCTCCGGCACGGGGTCGACGGCGATCAGCACGGTGGTGACGGATTCGGACGGGTCGCCGCAGACGAGACCGACGGCGTCCCAGTCGGCGGCGAGGCGGGGCGGGTAGGCGGCCTCGAGGGCGGAGACGACGTCGGCGACGGTGGTCACTGCGTCCTTCCCGGTCGCTGCGTCCTTCCCGGTCACTGCGTCCTTCCCGGTCGCTGCGTCCTTCCCGGTTACTGCATCCCTCCTGGTCACCGGGGCCCTCCCGATCGCAGCATGGCCACCTTCACGCCATCCGGTTGCGTGAAGGTGGCCATGCTGCACTCCAGGGCGGCCACCAGCCTCGCCACCGCCGCGGCCGGGCGCACCGCGACCCGGATGTGGTCCGGTCCCAGGCCCGGGAAGGTGTCGCCGCGGCGGACCGCGATGCCCGCCTCCCGCAGCTCGCCGCGTACCCGCTCGCCGTGCCCGTCGGGCAGGCGCAGCAGCAGGTAGGGCGCGCGCCCGGGCAGGACCGTGACGCCGTCGACGGCCGACAACGCGGCGGCCTGCTCCGCGCGCAGCAGGGCCAGCGTGGCCGCCGCCTCCTGCGCCTGCGCGACCGCGGCGGGCTCGCAGCAGGCGATCACGGCCTCCAGCGCGGGTGTCGACACCGGCCACGGCGGCCGGGTGCGTGCGAGCCGGGCCAGCAGGTCGGGAGCACCGAGGGCGTAGCCCGCCCGCAGACCGGCGAGCGCCCAGGTCTTCGTGAGGCTGCGGAACACCAGCGGCCCCGGTTCCCCGGCGAGCGACTCGGTCTCCCCCGGCACCGCGTCGGCGAACGCCTCGTCCACCAGCACGACCCGGCCGGGTGCGGCGAGTGCCCGCACGTCGTCGGCGGGGTGCAGGACGCCGGTGGGGTTGGTCGGGTTGCCGACGACGACGAGGTCGGCGCCCGCGGGCACGTCGGCGGGACGCAGCCGGTGCCCGTCGGTGGCGGAGGTCAGCACGCGGGTGACCGGCACGCCCCCGTCGCGCAGCGCGGCCTCGGGCTCGGTGAACCCCGGGTGCAGCACGGCCGCGAGCCGCGGGCGCAGCGTGGGGAGCAGCGCGAACCCCTCGGCGCTGCCCGCGAGGACCAGCACCTCGTCGGGGCGCCTGCCGTGGCGGGCGGCGACCGCCTCGCGCGCGGCGCGGTCGTGCGCGGCGCCCGGGTAGCGGCCCAGGTCGTCGAGGACGGCGGCGATGCGGTCGCGCAGCCAGCGCGGCGGGCCCGTGCCCTGCACGTTCACCGCGAAGTCCAGCAGCCCCGGCTCGGCGTCGACGTCGCCGTGGTGACGCAGCCCATCGTGCTGCGGGGCGTGATCCATGTTCCGCACCCTACGGTGGAGCGGTGCATGTGGTTTTCGTCTGTACCGGCAACATCTGCCGCTCCCCCATCGCCGAGAAGGTCTTCGCCGCCGAGCTGGAGCGGGCGGGCCTCTCCGACGGCGTGACCGTCACCAGCGCGGGCACCGGTGGCTGGCACGTCGGCGCCCCCGCCGACGACCGCGCCGCCGCCCTGCTGCGCGCGGAGGGCTACCCCGACGGGCACGCCGCCCGCCAGGTCGACGCCGAGCAGCTGGGCGCGGAGCTGCTCGTCGCGCTCGACCGGACGCACCTGCGGGCGCTGCAGCGGATGGTCCCCGAGCCCGACCGCGTCCGCCTCCTGCGCTCGTTCGACCCGGCCGCCCCGGAGGGCGCCGAGGTCCCCGACCCCTACTACGGCGAGGCCGACGGGTTCGCCGACGTGCTGGCGATGATCCGGGCCGCGGTCCCCGGCATGCTCGACTGGGTGCGCGATAACCGCTGACCCGGCGGCGCCGCGGCGTGTCAGCGCCAGTCGTCGAGGACGTAGGCGTCCGGGCGGTCGTAACCGGGACCGTTCGGGCGGTGCATCGTGACGCCGGGGGTGTCCGTGCGGAAGCCGCTCGCGAGCAGGTGGCGGTAGGCGTCGTGCCGGCCGGTGTTGACGCCCGCCACCAGCCGCCGGGCCCCCGCCGCGGCCGCCCAGCCCTGGCACGCGGCCAGCAGGCTGTCGAACGCGTCGCGGGCCTGCGGGCCGGGCGTGACCGCGGCGAACTTGACGAACGCGATCCCGGTGCCGGCCTCCGAGCCCGCGCCGGTGTGGCAGACGGCGAGCCCGGAGGGTGCGTCGGGGTCGCCGACCAGCACGACGTCGCCGAGCCCCTGGTCGAGCACGGACCCGATCTCGCCCGTGACGTCCAGGCCCGCGTGCAGTGCGTCGGTCACCGCGAGGCACCCCGCGACGGCCGCGGCCCGGTCCTCGGCCGCCGAGAGCAGCCGCCCTGCGGGTGGCTCCGAGCCGGTCACCTGCCGCGACATGATCGCGGTGAGGAACCTCGGCCAGAAGCCGAACTTCTGGTAGAGCCCGTGGTGGCGGGGGCTGTGCGCGAAGGTGAACAGGCCCTGGTGCGTCACGCCCCAGTCGGCGAACACCTCCATCGTGGCCACCATCAGCCGCGACCCGACGCCGGCGTCCCACAGCTTCGGGGCGACCGAGAGCGGCCCGAACCAGCCGACGTCGCCCCAGCGCGAGACCACGTTCGACCCCACCAGGTCGCTGCCGTGGTACGCCCCGAGGACGGTGGTGTGCCCCGCGCGGAACCGGGTGCGCAGCAGGTCGGTGTCGCCGAACACGTCGGATCCGAGGAACGTGCCGAAGGCGTCCCGGAAGATCTCGTCGGCGACGTCCAGGTCGGTGGCGCCGAGCGGGTGAACGTCGATGTCCATCCACGCACTATGCCGTGCTCCGAACGGCGGCAGCCGACTGGTCCGTCAGGGGATGGTCGCGACCAGTTCGGCGAGTGAGTCGCGCAGTGCGGCGGCGAGCACGGCGACGTCCGGCATCGCGTCGCGGTCGGCGGTGAGCCCGTAGTGCATCGCCCCGTCGTAGGACGTCACCCCGATCGCGACGGCCTGCCCGCCGGCCAGCGGGACCACCGGGAACATGTCGGCCATCCGCGCGCCCAGCGCGTAGAGCGGGCGGGGCGGGCCGGGCACGTTCGTGATCAGCACGTTGTAGAGCCGGCTGGAGTACTGGCTGGTCAGCCGCGCGGCGAGGCTGTGCACGACCGGCGGGGCGAGTCCCACGAGCCCGATCAGCCGGGCGGCTCCGACGGCGCGCCCGCCGCGCTTGTGCGCCTCCATCGCCCCGCGGACCGCGGCGAGCCGGGCCACCGGGTCCTCCTCGGCCACCGGCAGGTCGACGAAGTACGCGGAGATGCTGTTGCCCGCACCCGACCCCGAGGCGCCGGACCGCGCCCGCACCGAGACCGGCACCAGCGCGCGGACGGTCGTGTGGTGGGTCAGCGGCTCACCGCGGCTGATCATCCAGCGTCGCAGCCCCCCGGCGACGACGGCGAGCACCACGTCGTTGACGGTTCCGCCGTGCGCCCTGCGGACGGCGCGGTGCTCGGCGAGCGGGGTGCGCGCGGTGCCGTAGCGGCGCTGCGACCCGGTGACGGCGTTGAGCGGGTGCACCGGACGGGTGCGGGCTGCGGTGCGCCCGGTGTCGAGCGCGGCCTCGACCGTGCGCCCGACCGCGGTGGCGGCGTAGCGGACGTCGCCGAGGATCCGGCCGGTCACGTCGAGGGCGAGCTGCGGGCGGCGCATGGTGTCGAGCACCGCCGACGCCGCCAGCTCCAGGCCCCACGGCTCGCGCGCGGGCCGCCACTCGTCGTCGGGGGTCTCCCGGGGTTCGGGGGTGAGGTCGAGCAGCACCGCCCCGATGTCGACGGACGCGAGCCCGTCGACCATCGCGTGGTGGGTCTTCGTGACCACCGCGAGCCGCCCGTCGGCCAGGCCCTCGACCAGGTAGATCTCCCACAGCGGGCGCGAGCGGTCGAGCCGGCGCGACAGCAGCCGCCCGACCAGCTCGTGCAGGACCTCCTCGGTGCCCGGCGCGGCGAGCGCGGAGCGCCGGACGTGGTAGGCGAGGTCGAACTCAGGGTCGTCGACCCACACCGGCAGCCCGAGCCGGCCCGGCACCTCGCGCACCTTCTGGCGGTAGCGCGGCACCAGCCCGAGCCGTCGCCCGATCAGCGCGACGAGCGCATCGACGTCGAACCCCTCACGGGGCTCGAACGTCATCACCCCGCCGACGTGCATCGCCGTCGTGTCGTGCTCGGCGTAGAGGAACGACGCGTCCAGCGGTGAGAGTCGGTCGGGCACGGAGGAGTCCTACCACCCCCGCAGCGGGAAGCCGGAACGGCCGTCCCCGTGCACCCGCTCCCCGAGCACCTGGTGCAGCTGGATGTTGTCGCGCTCGAACCCGAGCCGGCACGCGGCCATGTAGAGCCGCCACACCTTCGCCTTGCCGATGCCGACCTCCGCGACGGCCTCGTCCCAGTGCGCCTCCAGGTTGTCGCCCCACCCGTGCAGCGTCCGCGCGTAGTGCTCGCGGAAGTTCTCCTCGTGGCGGATCTCGAACCCGGCGTCGTTCATCGTGCCGATCACGTGGCCGACGGTGTGCAGCTCGCCGTCGGGGAAGATGTAGCGGCCGATGAAGGGGTCGAGCCGGCGGGCGGGCGTGCGCGACTCGGTGATGCAGTGGTTGAGCAGCCGTCCGCCGGGCTTGAGGCGCGCGTGCAGCGAGGCGAAGTAGCTCGGCAGCTGCGCGCGCCCGATGTGCTCGGTGAGCCCGATCGAGCTGATCGCGTCGAACTCGGTCTCCGGGGCGTCGCGGTAGTCGACGTGGCGCACCTCGGCGAGGTCGTCGAGACCACGGCGGGTGATCTCGGCCTGCGCCCACGCGGCCTGGTTCGCCGACAGCGTCACCCCGAGCGCCTTGACGCCGTGCTCCGCTGCCGCGTGCATGACCATGCCGCCCCAGCCGCAGCCGACGTCGAGCAGGCGCATGCCCGGTGCCAGCGCGAGCTTCTGCGACACCAGCTCGTGCTTTTCTGCCTGCGCCTCCTCGAGGGTCGCCGTGGCGGTCGGGTAGACCGCGCAGGTGTAGGCCATCGACGGGCCGAGCACCCACTCGTAGAAGGTGTTGGAGACGTCGTAGTGGTGCGAGATGACCTTGCGGTCGCGCGCCCTGGAGTGCAGCCGGCCCGGCGGGACGAACTCGAACTCCGGCGGCGGCATCCGGTGCTTGAGCCACACCGGCACGAGCTGGCGCGCCAGCTTCACCCGCTGGGCGCGCGAGATGTCGTGCAGGATCACGTCCGGCATCGCGGCGAGGATCCCGTAGAGCTCGCCCTCGACCTCGATCTCCCCCGTGACGTACCCGCGCGCGAGCCCGAGCGTGCCCGGTGCCGTCACCAGCCGGGCCATCGCCCGCGGTGAGGTGATCCGGATCGCCGCCTCGGCGCTGTCGGGCCCCGCCTTGCTGCCGTCGTAGCCGATGATCCGCACCGGTACGTCGGCACCGAGGACACTCGAGATGATCTCTGCGACCTGCATCATGGCCTCCCCGTGACCTTGGTGTAGAGGTCGGGCAGCCTGCCGTCCGGGTCGTAGCGATCCTTGAGCGTCCGGTAGGCGGGCCCGTTGTAGTGCTGCCAGAACTCAGGCTCGTCGTAGTGCACCGTGGAGTACAGCGACTTGTGGCCGCCGAGCTCGGCGACCAGCCCCTCCACGCGTCTGTTGTGGCCCTCCGGGTCGCCCGGGACCTCGGGCACCGTCGACCAGAACCCCACGTTGACGTACAGCTCGTGGGGCTGCATCGGGTACAGCGGCCAGGTGCGGCTCGATCCGTCCTCCATGACGCGCAGCCTCAGCGGGCACAGCCACACCGGCTCGATGCCGACGTCGCGCTGGAACGCGTCGAGGAACTCGGGCAGCCGCCCCACCGGGATCTCGACGTCCTGGATCACCGGCTCCTCCTGGGGCTGCCGAAGCAGGCTGCGGATCCGGGAGGAGAAGCGCGTGCGGCGGTCGAGCGCGACGATCCGGCGGTACACGTCGGACCGGCGGAGGCGGCCCGGCCACACGCGCCGGACCAGCGGGTGCTGCGCCCCGAGCGCCGCGGAGCACCAGAACCAGTCGGTGTCCCAGCGCCACAGGTAGTCGTGGATCGTCAGGTGGTCGACGGTGCGCTCGCGCACGGACTTGTAGAACACCTGCTGGCCGGTGTAGTCGCTGACTCCGGGGCCGGGGTCCTCGGTCAGGTACGCCAGCGTCAGGTACTGCTCGTCACGGGTGAACACGACGCCGTCGACGAAGTCGGCGGGCCCGGAGCACGCCTCCTCGATCGCCTCGACGAGCTTCCCCGTCGGCACCCGGTGGTGCTCCAGCCGCACGTAGGGCATGACGGGCAGCAGGTCGATCTCGAGGCGCAGCGCGTAGCCGAGCGTGGCGTAGGAGTTGGCGAACCCGGCGAACAGGTCGGCGTGCTCGCCGTCGGGCCGCGCGGTGACCAGCTCCCCGCTCGGCAGCAGCACGTCCATCTCGCGCACCGACTCGTGCGGCAGCCCGTGCCGGAACGACGTCGACTCGATCCCCAGCCCCGTCACGGCCCCACCCAGGGTGATCGTCTTGAGCTGCGGGACGACCAGCGGCATCAGGCCGTGCGCGAGCGTGACGTCGACGAGGTGCTCGTAGGTGGTCATGCCCTGCACCTGCGCGGTGCGCGCGACGGGGTCGACCTCGATCACCCCGGTGAACGCGGACGTGTCGAGCCTGCGGTCGTCGGCACCGGCGGTACCGAACCGGAACAGGTTCGACGTGCGCTTGCCCAGACGCACCCGCTCCCCCGGCGGCACGGCCCGGTACTGCCGTACGAGCTCGGCGACGGCGGCGTCGTGCACGGCGCGGGGGACGGTGGGCGGGGAGGTGACGTGCAGCCCGGCGCTCATGTCGAGCGACGCTAGTACCCCGGTGCCGCACTGCCCACCCCGTTGATGTGGGCTGATTCGTCACATCGGAGTGACGACGAGGTCGTCGCGGTACCCGGCGGCCACGCGCGGCCACTGCGCGGTGGGCCGTCCACCGACGCGCAACTGCTCTCCTGTGGACGCATCCCACCGTTGCGGACGCCCCGACGGTGAGTCCTGCCAGGTCTCCTGCCGGCCGAGGGCGGTCATGTCCAGCAGCGCGAGCGTCGGCGCCATCACCTCGATGCCGCGACCACCGGTCCGGTAGGTCTCGAACACCCGGTCGCCGACGCGCAGGTAGCAGACCATCAGGACCTCCCATCGGCCGGCGTGCAGCGCCCCGGCGGCGTCGCGCACCGAGTACCAGGGCACGTCCCAGCCCATGAAGTCGCGGTAGCGGACGCTCTCGGCGTAGGGCCCGTGGCAGAACGTGGCGTAGGTGACGTCGCAGGCGTGCAGGTACGACAGCTCGCGGACCTGCCCGTTGAAGAACGTGCAGCCCACGCACTGCCCGGCCGCGGGGGTGTCGTCGTGCCACATCTGGAAGTAGGCGATCAGCTGGCTCCGGCCCTCGAACACCTCCGCCAGCGGCACGGGCCCGTCCGGGCCGGTGAGGCTGAGGCCGGCGTCGACCTCCACCATCGGCAGGCGGCGGCGGGCCGCGGCGATCGCGTCGCCGGCGCGGGTGTGGGACTTCTCGCGCACCAGCAGGGCGTCGAGTTCGGCCTGCCAGGTGGCGCGGTCGGTCACCGCGGGCAGCTCACTCATGATCGGTTCCTTCGCTCGTCAGGTGGTCGGTCAGTGCGTCGAGCCGGCCGTCCCAGTCACGGGCCAGCGCGGCGAGGAACTGCTGCGCGACCCGCATCGGGGCGGAGCGCAGGCGGTAGCGGACGCGGCGGCGCTCCCCCGGCTCGGCCGCGACGAGCCCGGCCCCGGCCAGCAGGGCCAGGTGCTTGGCGATCGCCTGCCGCGTGATCGGCAGCCGCCCGGCCAGGTCGGTCGCCGTGGCGGGGCCGTACCCTGCGAGCGCGGCCAGCACGGCCCGGCGGCTCGGGTCGGCGAGGGCGACGAAGACCTGCTCGGCGGTCGCCTCGAGATCGGGGTCAGGCGGCACGGAGGTGCTCGACCAGCTCACCCAGCTCGCTCGCCCAGCCCTGGACGTGGCTGTCGTGCTCGATGCGGTGCTCGGCGTCCGGGAGCTGGGCGAACCCGGTCTCGACGACGGTCAGCCGCGTGCCGCCGTCGGTCGGCTCCAGGGTGAACTCGACGTAGGTGCGGCGCGGGTCGTCGGCGGGCAGGTGCTCCAGCGGCCAGGTGAAGGCGAAGACGCTCGGCTCCTCCACCCGTTCCACCCGCATCTCGACGCCGTGCCCACCGTCCCAGCTCATGCTCGCGGTGCCGCCGGGGCGCAGGTCGATCGCGGCCCGCTGACCGAACCAGGCGGCGAGCCCGTCGGCCGAGGTGAGCGCGGTCCACACCGCGGCCGGTGGCCGGTCGATCTCGACGACCCGTTCGATCCGGTCGGGGAACCCCATGACTGCCTCCGCAGATAGCAACTGATCGGTTGCCATGAAACGTATGGCAACCGATCAGTTGCGTCAAGGGGTCAGCGGCGGGCCCGCACCAGTCCGGGCAGGGCCGAGAGGCCGGTCGTCGGGTGGAACGCCTCCGCGGCGGCGGTCAGCGCCCCGTGCTCGGACCCGGTCAGGACGATGTCGGCGGCCGCCGCGTTCCGCTCCACCTGGGCGACGCTCGACGCCCCCGGGATCGCGACGACGTTCGGGAAGTACACCAGCCACGCCAGCGCGATCTGGGCGGGCGTGGCGTCGTGGGCCGATGCGACGTCGCGCAGCAGGTCGAGCAGCGGCGCGGCGGCCGTCATGTTCTCGGGCAGGAACATCGCGTTGGTCGCCCGGATCCCGCCCGTCGGGCGGTGGTCGGCGCCGTAGCGGCCCGACAGCAGGCCCTGGGCGAGCGGGCTGTAGGCCATCACGATGTGGCCGGTGCGCTGCGCCCACGGCAGCATCTCGGCCATCGGGTCTCGAGAGACCAGGCTGAACTGCACCTGGTTGGACAGGATCCGCTGCCCGCCGCGCGCCCCCTCGGCCCGCTGCCAGCGCTTGAGGGAGTAGTTCGAGACCCCCACCTCGTCGATCACGCCGACGTCGCGCAGCGCCTGCATCCCGCGCATCGTCGTGGCGTCGCCGACGACCGGGTTGGGCTGGTGCACCTGGTAGAGGTCGATCTGCTGCACGCCGAGCCGCTGTGCGCTCGCCACCCCGCGCTGCTGCACGATCGCGGCCGTCGGCATGACCGGGAAGACCTTCGACGCCACGACGACGTCGTCGGTGCCGCCGGAGTCCGCCAGTGCCTGCCCGAGGATCCGCTCGCTGCGCCCGAAGCCGTAGACCTCGGCGGTGTCGAACACCGTGATCCCCAGCTCCCGCGCCCGTGCGACGATCTTCGCTGCCTCGCCGTCGGCGTAGTCGGTGCCGTAGCCCCATTCCCGGGAGCCGAACTGCCACGTGCCCAGGCCGATCACGGAGTAGGGCTTGGCGGTGGCGATGTCGAGATGGCGCATGCCCCCGTTGTACCCCGAACGGGCCGGCGCGACTCAGGCGTGCTCGGTCAGGAACTCGTCGAGGTACACCCAGGTCGACGTGCGGGCGCGCCGGCCGGTGAGGACGCCGAGGTGGCCGCCGGGTGCGCTCTCGAACCGCACGTCCGGAGCGCCGGTGAGCAGGTCGGCCACCCGCTCGACGGCCGCCAGCGGCGCGATCACGTCGCTCTCCCCGCCGACGACCAGCACCGGCACGTCGATCTCCTTGAGCGCGATGGTCCGCCCGGCGAGGTCGAGGGTGCCGTCGGCGAGGTCGTTGCTGCGCAGCAGCAGGTGGTAGATCTGCCCGAACACGCGGCCGGGGTAGCCGTGCATGTGCGTCATCATGTGGTCGACGGCCTCGATCTGGGCCAGACAGTCGCGGTCGTCGAGCCGCGAGAGGATCGTCAACGGCTTGGTGACCAGCCGGTCGACCGCCGTCAGCTGGAACGCCCAGCTCACCAGCGGGGCCGGGAAGCTGCCGATGGCCTGGTACACCGCGGAGAGACCGAGCCCACCGGTGACGGCCGCGAGCGGGCGCAGCGGAGCCACCAGCGGCACCGCGGCGATGTCGATCGGGCTGCCGATCACCGACAGGGTGTGGATCGGCAGCGTCACGTCGGCGGCGGTGGCGAGCAGGCAGAAGATCCCGCCGAGCGACCACCCCAGCAGGTCGACGCCGTCGGCCCCGGTCTCCGCGCACGTGTCGCGGACCGCCCGGGGCACCACGTCGTCGACCCAGTGCTCCATGCCCAGCGCGCGGTCGGCGAAGCGGATGGGGCCGTAGTCGACGAGGAACACGGTGCGGCCGGCGGCCAGCAGGTGCTGCACCAGCGAGCATCCGCGGCGCAGGTCGTAGGCGAAGTCGGGGGCGCCCAGCGGTGGCACGAGCAGCACCGGCGGGGCGTCGAGCAGGGGCACGCCGGCCAGCGGGCGGTAGCGGTACAGCGTGGCGGCCGGGGAGCCGGTGATCGCGTCGCGGGGCATCCGCCGCAGGTCGGCGACCCCGCCACGGACCGCCTTGTCGACGACGTTCAGCGCCACGGCGGGGATCCGGTCGACCAGGCTCACGTGACGAGCCTATCCGCGGCCCGCGCGGGCCGCCGTCGGCACAGGCGAGCCGTTCCCGGTTACCGGCGGGTATGTGAGACTGCGGGACATGCAGCGCGACCTCTTCGACGCCGACCACGACGCGTTCCGCGACACCGTCCGGACCTTCCTGACCAAGGAGGTGCTCCCCCACCACGACCAGTGGGAGGCCGACGGCCACGTCGACCGCGCGGTGTGGAAGGCCGCGGGCGCCACCGGCCTGCTCGGCACCGACGTGCCCGAGGAGTTCGGCGGCGGCGGCGTCGAGGACTTCCGCTACAACTGCATCATCACCGAGGAGATCTCCCGCGCCGGCACCTCGGGCCTGGGCTTCCCGCTGCAGAACGACGTGATCGCGCCCTACCTGCTCCGCCTCGCCACCGACGAGCAGAAGAAGCGCTGGCTCCCCGGGTTCTGCTCCGGTGAGATCATCACCGCGATCGCGATGACCGAGCCCGGCACCGGCAGCGACCTGCAGGGCATCGCGAGCACCGCGAGGAAGCAGGACGACGGCAGCTGGCTGCTCAACGGCGCCAAGACGTTCATCACCAACGGCATCCTGTCCGACCTGGTGATCGTCGTGGCGAAGACCGACCCCGAGGCCGGGGCGCGCGGGTTCAGCCTGCTCGTCGTCGAGCGCGGGATGGCGGGCTTCGAGCGCGGCCGCAACCTCAAGAAGGTCGGTATGAAGGCCCAGGACACCGCGGAGCTGTCGTTCACCGACGTCCGCGTGCCCGCGGAGAACCTGCTCGGCGAGGAGGGGCAGGGGTTCATCTACCTCATGCAGAACCTCGCGCAGGAGCGCCTGTCGATCGCCGTCGGCTCGATCGCGGGCGCCGCGCAGGCCCTGGAGCTGACGCTCGACTACGTCAAGGAGCGCAAGGCGTTCGGCAAGCCCGTCTCGGCGTTCCAGAACACCCGCTTCGAGCTGGCCGAGATGGACACCGAGGTCACGGTGACCCAGGTGTTCGTCGACCGCTGCATCCGGCAGCACGTCGAGGGCGAGCTGTCGATCTCCGACGCCGCGAAGGCCAAGTGGTGGGCCTCCGACGTGCTCAAGCGCGTGGTCGACCGCTGCGTGCAGCTGCACGGCGGCTACGGCTACATGCTCGAGTACCCGATCGCGAAGGCGTTCGTCGACTCGCGCGTGCAGTCGATCTACGGCGGCACGAACGAGATCATGAAGGAGATCATCGGCCGGTCCCTGATCGGCTGAGCCGGGTCAGCGCGCGCCGCAGACCCGCTCGATCTCGGTGACGGCCGCGACGATCCGCGTCGCGTCGAGCTGCACGGCGTCCTGGGCGGCGTTGCCGTCGGGGCCGAGCAGCGCGCGCCCCTGCGCGTCGAGGTCGTCGATGGCCGCGACGAGCTCGGTCTGGGCGGCGACGATCGCCGGGTCGGTGACGCCGCCGGTGGTGGCCACCTCGCGCGCGCCGAGCAGGAGCACCGCGACCCCGGCCGGGAGCACCGGCATCCGGTTCATCGCGTCGGCGGCCTGCCGGACGATCGACTGCGAGTCGGTGTAGTCCGCGCAGACGACGTCCTCGGGCGTGGCGGGTGCGGCACCGGTGGGGGCCGGCGCGGCCGACGGTGTGGAGGCGGGCGCGGGAGCGGCGGCCGTGCTGCAGCCGGCGAGCACGCTCAGCGCGGCGAGGGTGGTGGCGAGGGCGATCGCGGGGCGCTTCATGCCACCACGCTCGCACGGATCCGGGCGCGCTCGTTCTCCACGTCCACGGAGGCGGTCGGGAAGCGCGGGTCGAGCTCGGTGAGCGTCTCCGCGAGGATCGACGCGATCGCCCAGTTCCGGTACCACTTGCGGTCCGAGGGCACGACGTACCAGGGCGCGGCGTCGGAGTCGGTCCCGCGCAGCGCGTCGGTGTAGGCCTGCCGGTAGGCGGCCCACTTCGCGCGGGAGTCGAGGTCGCCGGTGTTGTACTTCCACACCTTCGCCGGGTCGTCCAGGCGGGCGAGCAGCCGCTCGGCCTGCTCCTCCGGCGAGATGTGCAGCATGCACTTCACGAGGGTGACGCCCTGCTCCGCGAGCTCGGACTCGAACGCGGTGATCTCGGCGTAGCGGCCGCGCCAGACGTCCTCGGGGACCAGCGAGTCGACCCGGGCGATGAGGACGTCCTCGTAGTGCGACCGGTCGAACACCCCGATCTGCCCCGGCGCGGGCACCTTCGGACGCACCCGCCACAGGAAGTGGTGGGACCGCTCCTCCGCCGTGGGCTTCTTGAACGAGGAGATCATCAGGCCCTGCGGGTTGACCAGCCCGGCGACGTGCCGGATGACCCCGCCCTTGCCGGAGGTGTCCATGCCCTGCAGCACGAGCAGCACCGCGCGGGTGCCACCACCGACGGCCTCGGCGTAGAGCGCCTCCTGGCGCTCGTCGAGCACGGTGGCCAGGTCGGCCATCGCCTCGGCGGCCGCCGACTTGTCCTTCGGGCCGACCGGCCTTCCCCGCGGGTCGATCTCCGCGAGGTCGGGCTCGGCGGGCACCCGGAACGTCGAGCGCGCGGTACTGACCATGATCCCCACCCTAGAGGGACCGCCGGGGCCGCTGACGTGCGGCGGGCGGCGATCACCGGCCGCCCGGTCCGGTTCCGCGCACCTGCCGGCGATCCGCGCACGTCCGGCGGTGCGCAGGACGCGGGACGGTGCGCAGGACGCGGGACGGTGCGCGGAGCGCGGGACCGGGGATCAGGCGCGCAGGCGGTGGTCGCCGTCGGGTTCCTCGTCCGGCACCACGATGTCGGGCGCGGTGCCGTGATCGGGCGCGGTGCCGTGATCGGGCGCGGTGCCGCCGCCGGACATGAGCTCGGGAACCGTGTCGTCGTCGGCGGGGTCGGTCGTGTCGTCCGCGACCGGCCGGGCGTCGCCCGATCCGGGGGGCGTGGACGCGGACGGGACGGGCGTGGACAGCGTGGAGAGGTCCAGCTCCAGTCCGAACGGCTCCTCCAGGGCGAAGGTCTCCCCCGCCCCCGCCTGGGCGTACTCGTGGTACCGGCCGCCGATCAGCATCGTGGCGACGGCGAAGGGGGCGTCGTGGTCGACGAGCAGGGCGTAGGGGATGCGGCTGCCCGCGTAGAGCTGGGGCTTGAACCAGCGGTCGGCGACCCCGTTGCCGGAGCCGACGACGTCGATCACGACCAGCGCGACGGACCCGTCACGCACGTCGGGGGTCTCGTCGGTGCGGGCGGCGACCACCAGGTCGGGGACGAGGATGCGCCCCGGGCACAGGCGCAGCGCGACCGGTCCGGTGACCTCCAGCCCCTCGGGCAGCACCTTCTCCACCGCGTCCCGGACGGCGGCGACGGCCGCGGCGTGGCGGTCGTCGGTGGTCGGGGCCACCAGCAGGCTGCCGTCGACCAGCTCGATCCGCCGGTCGCGGGGCAGCGCGAGGTAGGCCTCCTCGGTCCAGGGCCCGTCCTGGTCGAGCATCGTCAGGATCCCCCTCCTCAGACGATCGGCGCACGTCGCGGCGCCGCGCCATCGTGGCACAGGAGGTCGGATCCCGCGTCGAACCCGGTCGCGACGCGCGACCGGCGGGCGGCGGCGTCAGCCGACCGGTCGGGCCCCGACCGGCACCACCAGCGGTGTCCCGGCGACCGGATCGGCGATCACGCGTGCGTCGAGCCCGAACACCTCGAGGAGGAGGTCCTCGGTGATCACCTCGTGGGGGGTGCCCGAGACGACGATCCGCCCGTCGCGCATGGCGACGAGCCGGTCGGCGTAGCGGGCGGCGAGGTTGAGGTCGTGCAGGACCATGACGACGGTGCGGCCGGCCTCGAGGTGCAGCCGCCGCACCAGCTCCAGGACGTCGACCTGGTGGGCGAGGTCGAGGAACGTCGTGGGCTCGTCGAGCAGCAGCAGGTCGGTGCCCTGGGCCAGGGCCATCGAGATCCACGCGCGCTGGCGCTGGCCGCCGGACAGCTCGTCGACCGGCCGCTCGGCGAGATCGAGGATGCCGGTCCACTCCAGGGCCTGGTGCACGGCGTCCTCGTCGTCGGAGGACCACTGCCGGTACCAGGCCTGGTGCGGGTGCCGCCCGCGGGCGACGAGGTCGGCGACCGTCAGCCCCTCCGGCGCGGTCGGGGCCTGCGGCAGCACCCCGAGGATCGTCGCGACCTCGCGGGTGGCCATCCGGTCGATCCGCTCGCCGTCGAGCAGGACCTGGCCGGAGCTGGGCTTGAGCAGCCGCCCCAGCGCGCGCAGCAGCGTCGACTTCCCGCAGCCGTTGGGCCCGATGACGGCCGTGATCGTGCCGGCGACGACGTCGAGGTCGAGCCCGTCGACGACGACGCGGTCGCCGTAGCCGAGCCGGACCTCCTCCGCGCGCAGCCGCACGGCCGCGTCGACGGACGTCACCACTTCGGTCATGTGCGGGCCTCCCGGCCGTGTCGGGCGAGCAGGTACAGCAGGTACGGGGCGCCGACGACGGCGGTGATGATCCCCACCGGGAGCGGCGACGGGAACGCGGTGCGTGCGATGACGTCGGACAGGACCGTCAGCGCGGCCCCCACCAGCAGCGACGCGGCGATCGGTGGCCGGGCCGACCCGACCAGGCGCTGCGCGATCTGCGGGGCGACCAGCGCGACGAACGCGATCGGCCCGGCCGACGCGGTGGCGACGGCGGCCAGCCCGACCGCGACGACCAGGAGCCACGACCGGGCGTGGTCGACGCGCATGCCCAGGCCGCGGGCGGTGTCGTCGCCGAACTGGAGCGCGCCGAGCCCGTGGGCGAGCACCAGCGCCGCGGGCACCAGGACCACCAGCGCGAGCCCGACCGGGATGACGTGCTCCCAGCCGCGGGCGTTGAGGCTGCCGGTGAGCCAGACCGTGGCGCGCGCCGCCTCGTGGATCTCGGCGACGACGAGCAGCCACTGCACGATCGCCAGCAGCATCGCGTTGATCCCGATGCCGACGAGCACGAGCCGGAAGCCCTGGATCCCGCGGCGCCAGGACAGCCCGTGGATGACGAACGCGGTGAGCAGCCCGCCGATCAGGGCCGCGATCGGCAGGCCGGCCGCGGTGAGGAAGCCGCCGACGGCGCCGAACCCGCCGCCGATCACGATGACGAACACCGCGGTGGCACTGGCGCCCATCGTGATGCCGATGATGTCGGGGCTGGCCAGCGGGTTGCGGGCGATGGCCTGGGTGATCGCGCCCGACACGGCGAGCGCGCCGCCGACGAGCGCGCCGGTGAGCGACTGGGGCAGGCGCAGGTCGAGGACGATGAACCGCTGCCCGCGGTCACCGCCACCGAACAGGACGGCCACGACCTCGCCGATGCTGATCGGGAAGTCGCCCCGGCCGATGTTGACGACCAGCCCCACGAACAGGACGAGTGCGGTGAGGGCCAGCACCACCACGGTGCGCGGACGCCAGACCACGGAGAACCGGCCGCGGCGCAGGGCCGGGCGACCGGGGACCTTCGCCGGGGGCTCCGGGGCGCGCTTCGTGAGGACGGCCATCAGATGTCCACCATCTTCCGCCGGCGCACCAGGTAGATGAAGAAGGGTGCGCCCACCAGGGCCAGGACGATCCCGACCTGGAGCTCCCCGGGCCGCACCAGCACGCGGCCGAGGACGTCGCCGACGAGCAGCAGCACCGAACCGGACAGTGCCGACGCCGGCAGCAGCCAGCGGTAGTCGGGACCGGTGAACGTGCGCACGATGTGCGGCACGACCAGCCCGACGAACGCGATCGGCCCGCACGCCGCGGTGGCACCGCCCGCGAGCAGGGTGATCGCGACGGTTCCGAGGATCCGCGTGCGCCTCACCGAGTGGCCCAGCGACCGCGCCACGTCGTCACCGAGTGACAGCGCGTTCAGGGCGGGGGCCGAGGCCAGCGCCAGCACCGCGCCCGCCGCCAGGAACCAGACGACGTTCGTCAGCACTTCGCCGTCGCGACCGGCCAGTGATCCGACGGCCCAGAACCGGTACGCGTCGAGGGCGGCGACGTCGATGAGGATCACCGCGGACGTGAGTGCCCCCAGCAGGGCACTGATCGCGGACCCGGCGAGCGCGAGCGTCACCGGGGTCGCCCCACCGCGCCCGACCGAGCCGAGGACGAACACGGCGACGCTCGCCGCGGCGGCGCCGGCGAAGGCGAACCAGACGTAGCCGAGGGGGTCGGTGACGCTGAACACGTAGATCCCGAGGACGACCAGGAATGCGGCGCCCGCGTTGATCCCGAGGAGCCCGGGATCGGCCAGCGGGTTGCGGGTGTGGCCCTGGATCAGCGCGCCGGACAGCCCGAGCGCGGCCCCGGCGACCAGCCCGAGGACCGTGCGCGGGATGCGCAGCGAGCGCACCACGATGTGGTCCTCCAGGGTGAGGTCGGGCCGGACCAGGGCGTCCCAGACGACGTCCAGCGGGATCGGCTTCGCCCCGACGGCCACGCTGAGCAGTGCACCGGCGACCAGTGCCACCAGCAGGAGCGCGAGCCCGACCAGCCGGCGCCCGCGCAGGGAGCGCCGCGGGCCGGGGGGGCGTCCGGTGGCCGTGGCGGGCACGGGCGTCACCGTGCTCAATGGGGTCTCCTCGGGGGCCGAATGCTGTGCTGCGCTCACCATAGGTGAGCCTCGCCTTGCGGCCTACCCGGTGGGTCACCGAATCGTGCCGGCCGACGTCCCGTGCTGGGATCCGGTCATGGACCGCATCTGGCCGCTCCCCGCCCTCGACGATCCCGCCCTCGTCGAGCACTACGCCTACCCCGACCTCGACTCCCCGTACGTCCGCGTCAACTTCGTCTCGAGCCTCGACGGGGCCGTCTCCGTCGACGGCGTGTCCGGCGGACTGGGCACCGACGCCGACAAGCGGGTCTTCGGCGTGCTGCGGCAGCTGGCGCAGGTGGTGCTCGTCGGGGCGGGCACCGCCCGCGCCGAGGGGTACCGCGGTGCCCGCAGACCGACGATCGGCACCGACACCCCGCCACCGATCGCCGTCGTCACCGGGTCGGCGGACATCGACCCGGGCGGCGGGCTCTTCACGGACACGCTGGTCCCGACCGTCGTCCTGACCACCGGCGACGCCCCGCGCGAGCGCCGGGACCGGCTCGCCGCGGCCGGCGCCGACGTCGCCGTGCTCGACGACCTCACCCCCGGGTCGCTGCTCACCGAGCTGGGCCGCCGCGGCCTGTACCGGGTGCTGTGCGAGGGCGGGCCGTCGCTGCACGGCGCGCTGGTGGCGCACGACGCCGTCGACGAGCTGTGCCTGACGCTGTCCCCGCTGCTCGCCGCGGGCGACGCCGGCCGGATCGCCGTCGGGGACGCGGGGGACGTCCCGCGCTCGATGTCACTGGCCGGGGCCCTGCACGAGGACGGGGCCCTGCTGCTGCGCTACCGCCGGTCCGGCGATGCTCAGGGCCGGGACTAGTCCGATCGGGTGAGTTAGCGAGAGGCTGCGCCGGGTACCTGCGTCCTAAGTCCGTACGCAACGGACGTGAACGACCTGAGGAGCACACATGACCACCCCCACGCCCAGCCCCACCACCGGCGCCAGCCCGGCACGCCTCGCCGACGACACCACGCAGGGCAAGACCACGATCGCGGCGTCCGTCGTCCAGAAGATCGCCGGTATCGCCGCGCGTGAGATCTCGGGTGTGCACTCGATGGGCGGCGGTGTGTCCCGCGCCTTCGGTGCCCTGCGCGAGCGTATCCCCGGCGGCGGCACCGGCGCCTCGAACATCGCGGGCGTCCAGGTGGAGGTCGGCGAGAAGCAGGCCGCCGTCGACCTCGACCTCGTCGTCGAGTACGGCGCGTCCATCGTGGACCTCGCCCGCGCGGTGCGCCGCAACGTGATCACCGCCGTCGAGCGCATGACGGGCCTCGAGGTCATCGAGGTCAACATCGCGGTCAACGACATCCACCTGCCGTCCGAGGACGACGGCGCCGAGGACGTCGTCGTCGCCCAGCCGTCGCGGGTCGAGTGACGGAGCCCGGCACCATGGCTGGCCCCAGCGGCGCCCGGCCCGTCGGCGACCCGGCGCTTCACGACGGTCCGCTCGCCGACGCCGACGCACTCGCCGTTCTCGTCGCCGCCACCGTGACCGCGCACCCCGCGGTCGCCCGGCTCGACGGCGGCGTGTTCGGATCGATCGCGACCTACCTGCCCGGACGCCGCCTCGTCGGCGTCCGGATCGGGCAGGGCGCGGAGCCCGTCGAGCTCAGCGTGGTGCTGAACCTCAGCGCCCGTATCCCGGACGTGGCCCGCGACCTGCGTCGAGAGGTCTCCGCGCTGTGCGGAGGGACCGCCGTGAACATCACGGTGTCCGACCTCGCGATCCCCGCGGTCGTGGTCGGTCCGCCGGCCACGGCCTGACCGGCCCGGCGCGATGGCAGCGGACGATCCGTCGGGAAGCATGAGCCCGGAGCAGCGCGCGGAGTACCGCGCGTTCGTCCGCGACCACCATCCCGACCGGGGCGGTGACCCGGAGTTCTTCGTGGCCGGCCTCGCACGTCTGCGGGCCGGCCGGGCGGCGGTGCCGCCCGGAGACGACGACCGCCGGTACGACGCGCCGATCGAGATCGTCACCCCGCTGCCACTGCCCGCCCGGGTGGTGGTGGCCCTCATCCGCACCCTGCGGTGGCATCGCGAACGCCGCGTCGAGTAGCCGCACGCACGTCCCTCACACAGGAGATCCCATGAACGCCACCCACACCGGCCTGCTGGCCGGCCTCATCCTCGGCGCCACCGGCGCGATCGGCGGGTTCGGCGCGTTCCTCGTCGCCCTCGTCATCGGCGTCATCGGACTCGTCGTCGGCCGTGTGCTCGACGGCGAGCTCGACCTCAACGCGGTGCTGGGCCGGGGTCGGGACCGGTGACCGGGTCCGACGCCGCCTCCCCCGAGGAGCGCGGCCGGCTCGACATCCACCCGACGGTGCTGCGCAAGATCGTCGAATACGCCGCCGACGGCACCCCCGGCACGCTGCGCCACGAGCGCCGCCTCGCGGGCGTCGGCGTCGGGCAGGCGGGGTCCACCGCGAAGATCAGCGACGGGCCCGACGGTGCCGTCGACGTCGCGCTCGAGCTCACGCTGCAGTACCCCGCACCCGTCCGCCGGACGGTCGACGCGGTCCGCGGCCGGGTGGGCGACGAGCTCGTCCGCATCACCGGCCGCCGCATCCGCAACCTCGCCGTCACCGTGTCCGGCCTGCGTGGACCCGACGACGGCTCCACCGGCTCCGGCTCCCGAGTCCAGTAGGAGATGACCATGCGTGTCCTGCTCAGGGTCCTCGCCCCACTCCTCGGCCTCGCGCTGGCCGCCGTCGGAGTCCTGACCGTCATCGAGGTCGTCGCCGCGTGGGTGCGGACCCCCGCAACCGCCGGCCTGCTCGTGCCCTGGCCCGACTGGCGCACCTCCCTCGAGTCGCTGACCTGGGCGGACGCACCGGTACCCGGCATCGCGATCGGCGTCGCCGTCCTCGGGCTGCTGCTCCTGCTGATCGGCCTGCTCGCCCGCCGCCACGACATCGCGCTGACCTCCCCCGCCCCGGAGGTCGCCGTCACGACCTCCCCGCGCGTGCTCGCCCGGCTCGTCGGGCGCCGGGTCCGCGCGGCCGACGGGGTGGCCGCCGCGTCGGTCACCGCGACCGGCCGCAAGGTAGCCGTCGGGGCCCAGGCCTGGAACGACTCCGGCTCCGAGCTCCGCAGCAGCATCTCCTCCACCGTCGACACCCTGCTCGACGAGCTGCCGCTGGCCCGCCGCCCGCGGGTCGCCGTCACCGTGCAGCAGAGGAAGGGCCCCCGATGACCGTCTCGATGGAGAAGCCGGCCGATCCGCCGCCCGCGCCGGCCTCGGGTGCGCTCAAGCGCCGCTCGAGGTCGGCCGTCGCCCGGTCCTCGGGCGGGGACCGGTCCCTGCTGGTGCTGCTGGGCACCGTCGTGCTCGCCGTCGGGGTGCTGGTGGCGCTGCTGGGCTACGGCGTGTTCGGGACCGACCGGGGCGGGCGCCCGCTGCTCGACCCGATGGTCGTCGACCTGCTGCGTGCCCAGCCGCTGATCGCCCGGATCGTCGCGATCCTCGTCGGCCTCCTGCTGCTCGTGCTCGGCCTGTCCTGGGCCGCGCGCTCGCTGCGCCCGGAGCGCAAGCCGGACCTGGTCATCGACCGCGGCCCGGCGACGGCGATCACCGTCAGCTCCTCCGCGGCCGCCGACGCGCTCGCCGCGCAGGCCGCCGAGCTCCCCGGCGTCGGCCGGGCGAAGGCACGCATGGTCGGGACCGAGGACGCCCCGGCGCTGCGCGTCTGGGTCTGGCTCTCCGACGACGCCGACGTCCGCGACGTGCTGGAGAAGCTGCACGGCCAGGTCCTGGCCTCGGCCCGCTCCTCGCTCGGGATCGCCGCCCTCCCGGTGGCGGTCCGGCTCGAGCTCGACCAGCCCACCAGTGGCCCCCGGGTCGCCTGAGACCCACCGTCACCGCTGCGGCCTTCACCCCTGCCACACCGGCCCTGCGACACGCTGCCCCGGTCATGATCGGGAATCCACGCCGCGTCGTCGCGGGGCTGTTGTGTCTGTCCGCCCTGCTGGCCGGGTGCACGGTCGGTCCGTCGCAGCGTCCCCCGGTGGCGGTGCGCGGGCAGGACGGGCTCCCCGCCGCACCCGCCGCGAGCCCAGGTCCGTCGGTCCCCGCGATGCCACCGCTGCAGGCGCAGGACACCTCGATCCCCTTCGCCGACTGCACCTCGGACGCGTTCGCCTCGTACGACGTCGCCGTCCCCGCCGACCGGGCGCTGCGCGTCGAGTGCGGGGAACTGCCGGTCCCGGCCGACCCGGACCGCCCCGAGCAGGGCAGCGTGCTGCTCGGCGTCGTGCGGATCGGTCCGGCCGGCGGCCCGCTCGACGGTCCCCCGCTGCTCGCCGTCGGCGACAGCGCGACCGGCCCGACGGCAGGTCACGCCCTCGCCGTCGCCGCCCGCGTCTCCCCCGCCGTGCTCGAGACGTACACCGTGATCGGTCTCGACCGGCGTGGGGCGGGAGTGGATCGCATCGACTGCGCCGACCCCGCCGCGCGCGCCGCACTCGTCGACGCCGACCCCGCCGCCACCTCGGAGGGCGACCTCGCCCCGCTGCTGGAGCGGGCCCGATCCGTGGTGCAGGACTGCAACCTCACGCTGCCCTCCGGGCTGGGGGGCCTCCGCAGCTCCGCGACGGCCGCCGACGTCGAGCAGCTGCGGGTCCGGCTCGGCGTCGCCCGCCTCTCCGCGGTCGGCACGGGTGACGGGGCGGGCGCGCTCGACACCTGGGCCCGGACCGCGCCCGGCGGGGTCGGCCGGCTCGTCCTCGACGGGCCACCCGACGCCGCCGCCACCGAGCCGGACCGCAGCACCGCCCGCGCGGCGTCGGTCGACGCCGCGTTCGACGCGTTCGCGCTGGCCTGCACCGGGGGCGGCGCCTGCCCGCTCGGGGCCGACCCGCGCGAGGCCGTGACCGCACTCGCCGACGCCCTGCGCTCGCGTCCGCTGGCCGCTGCCGACGGGCGACGGCTCACCGCGGGCGCGGCACTGCTCACGGTGCTCACCGTCCTGGCCCGCCCCGACGAGTGGCCCGCACTGTCCGGCGCGCTCGCCACCGCGGCCACGGGCGACCCGACGGCTCTGCTCGGCCTGCTCGACCCGCTGACCGGGCCGACCGGAGGGTTCGACGCGACGTTGGCCACCACCTGCAACGACGACCCCACGCGGCTCTCCCCACCGGAGGTCAGCGAGCTCGCGACCACCCTGCGCACCGACCACCCGCTGTTCGGCGGCACCCTCGCACTCGGCCTGCTGGCCTGCGCGCCGTGGCCGGCCGGGACGGCGCGGGCGGCACCGGCCCCCGCCGAGACGCTGCCCCAGGTACTCGTCGTGGGCACCGCAGGCGACCCGCGGTACCCGGCCGAGGCGGCACGGAGGATCTCCGAGCAGTTCACGACCGGCGCGTTCGTCAGCTGGCAGGGGGCCGGGACGGGCGCCTACCCCCGCACGCCGTGCGTCCGGACGGCGGTGGACACCCTGCTCGTCGACGGGCTGCTCCCGGCGGCGGGCACGCTCTGCCCGCCGTGAGGGATCAGCTGGTGCAGTAGTTCTCCTTGGCGATCTCCACCAGGTCGGCCGCCTGCGCACGGGTCACCGTCGGCAGCGAGGCCGGCAGCGCGCGGGCGATCCGGGCCTCGTCGACGCCGTCGGCGAGCTCCCCGCAGACCAGCTCGGCGGCCTCGGTCTCCGCGGCCCCGCCCCGGCTGGTGGGCACCCCGGCCTCGCGCAGCGCGCTCAGGAACGTGCTGCCGCGATCGGAGAGCGGGTCACCCTGGCTCGGGCCGGCCGCCTCGTCCTGCCCGTCGGAGGCGTCGGAGGCGGTCGGCAGCTCCGGCACCACCGGGGCGGACTCGACCACGGCCGTCGGCTGCGGGGCGGCGTCGCCGCTGTTCAGCAGGACGATCCCGGTCAACCCGATCACCCCGACGACGACACCCGCCGCCAGCAGGGGCCAGCGGCGACGGAACAGGCCGCGGCGCTTCCCGGCGGCCCGGCGGGCGGCGCGACGGCCACCCGTCTCGGAGACGGCGTCGGCGGGCGCCTCATCGTCCTCGCCCGCTCCGGGGAGGACGTCGATGCCGCTGTCGACGAGGTCGTCGTCGGCGGGGCGGGCCCGGCGACGGCCGCCGGTGGCGACCAGCGCGGTCGGCTGCTCGCCCGTGGCCCGGGTGTCGACCAGCTCGGTCACCGGCTCGCCGGGACCGTCGTCGTAGGCCCGGTCGTCGTAGGCCGCGTCGTCGTAGGCCGCGTCGCCGTACGCCGCGTCGCCGTACGCCGCGTCGCCGTACGCCGCGTCGCCGTACGCCGCGTCGCCGTACGCCGCGTCGCCGTACGCCGCGTCGCCGTACGCCGCGTCGCCGTAGGCCGCGTCGCCGTAGGCCGCGTCGCCGTAGGCCGCGTCGCCGTAGCTCGGGACGTCGTAGCTCGGGACGTCGAACACGGTCGTCTCGGCGGCCGCGGCGCGGCGCCGGGCCGCCCGGCCACCCCCGGGCGCCGTCCCGGTGCCGTCGGTGTCGACGCGGCGGGACGGGATCGGACGCGGCGAGGGCACGCGCCCCAGCACGTCGGTCTCGGACACCGCGTTGCCCGACGGGTCCCCGTGGCGGGGGCCGTCGGGGGCACCGTGGCGGGGCGCCTGCGGCGCGGAGTGAGCGGCGTGAGCGGCGCCGGGGAACGGCGGGCGGGCGTCGAGCGGCGGGGCGAACGCCGGCAACGCCTCGGCGGCGGCCGCGGCGCGGACGGCGGCGTCGGCCTGCACGGCGGCCTGGGCCGCGGCGTCGGCGGCGGCGGCGGCCCGGGCGGCGAGCTCGATCGCGGCCTTCGCGTCGGCGGCGGCCGCTGCGGCCGCGGCCTCGGCGGCCCGGGCGTTGGCCTCGGCGGCCTGGCGGCGCAGCGCGGCGTCCGGCGGGGCGGACTCGCCGTGCGAGAGCAGCTCGTACCCGTCGCGGGCCGGGTCGTGGTCGGGCCAGGCGGGCGGCACGTCCTGCCCGTACCCCCCGGCCCTTCGGCCGCTACCGATCTCCGTCATCGGAGTACTCGACATCGTGCACCCCCCGTCCGATCCGGCCCCAGTGGCCTGTCGTCACCGGGTTCAACGACCGTGTGTCGCGGAGGTATCGCGAATACGTCCATCCGGGTGTACGTCGCCCGGCGTGTCGTGACCCATCGGAAGAGGCGTGAGCGCTCGAGAGTGAGATGGTGCGCATGTGGGGTGGGGCGCGCACCCGAGGTCACGACGGTGCAACATCCTCCGCCGGCGCCTTCGCCCGACTGGGTTGCACCCGCGTCGGCTCGCCCGGCATCTTCGGGTACTCGGGCGGGTAGGGCAGCTCCCCCAGGCCGCGTTCCCGCTGGTCAACGCCGTACCAGTCGAGTGCGACCTCGATCCCGCCCACCGCGGCGTCCATCCCCTCGTGGGGGTCGCCGCGCTCGGCGAGCAGGCCCGGCACCGTGCGCACGTCGAAATCCTCCGGCTCGACGTCGGGCAGCTGCTCCCAGGTCAGCGGCATCGAGACCGTCGCCCGCGGACGCCCGCGCACCGACCACGCCGACGCGACGGTGCGGTCGCGCGCGGCCTGGTTGTAGTCGAGGAACACCCGCTCGCCGCGCTCCTCCTTCCACCACGCCACGGTGGCCTGATCGGGAAGCCGGTCGCACACCCGCCGGGCGATCGCGATGACGGCGTGGCGGACGTCGATGAAGTCCCACTCCGGGCGGATCCGGGCGAACACGTGGACGCCGCGCCCGCCGGAGGTCTTCGGCCAGCCCACGAGCCCGGCCTCGTCGAGCACCTCGTGCAGCGCGGCGGCGACGGTGCGGGCGTCGGCGAAGTCGGTGCCCGGCTGGGGGTCGAGGTCGATGCGCAGCTCGTCGGGCCGGTCGGTGTCGGCGCGGCGGACCGGCCAGGGGTGGAAGTCGAAGGTGCCCATGTTGGCGGCCCACAGCAGCACCGCAGCCTCGGTGGGGCACAGCGACTCCGCGGTGCGGCCGCTCGGGAACGTCACCCGGGCCGTCTCCGCGTAGTCGGGGGCACCCTTGGGCAGGCGCTTGCCGTAGAACGGCTCGCCGTCGACGCCGTCGGGGAAGCGTTTGAGGTTCGTCGGCCGCTCGAACAGCACCCGCAGCAGCGGCTCGGCGACGGCGAGGTAGTAGTGCACGACCTCGCGCTTGGTGATCCCCGGCTCGGGGAAGTACACCTTGTCTCCGCTGGTCAGGCGCACCTCTCTGCCGCCGACGGAGAGCAGCTCGACCGGTGTCTTGGACGCCACGCTGCGGCACGCTACTCCGCTACCCTGCTCCCGTGCCCGAACTCCACCGCCCGGACCGTTCCGACCGGTTCGACGACGAGCTGCTCGGGCTCGACCCCGCCGATCCCGAGGCCCGGGCCTTCGCCGAGCACCTCGACCGGATGCAGCGACAGCGCCCCGCGTTCACCGTCGAGGGCTACCTGGACGGGGTGAGCCACTTCGCCGACTCCGCCAACCGGGCCGAGGGCAGCCGCCGCTGGGGGGCCGTGCTCGTCGTCGGGCTGCTGCTCGCCGTCGCCGCGTTCCTGGTGTGGGAGGCGTTCGTGTTCGTGGTGACGACGTGGCTGTGAGGACCCTGTTCTCGCGGATCCGCGGCGCGCTGTCAGGGTCCGGACGTAGCCTGGAGCGCATGGATCCCGACACCGAGCCCGCCGCCAAGGTCGTCAAGTCCGATGCCGAGTGGCGCGAACAGCTCACCCCGGCCGAGTACCAGGTGCTGCGCCAGGCGGGCACCGAGCGCCCCTTCGTCGGGGAGTACACCGACACGAAGACCGAGGGCGTCTACGCCTGCCGCGCGTGCGGCGCCGAGCTGTTCCGCAGCGACACCAAGTTCGAGTCGCACTGCGGCTGGCCGTCGTTCTACACCCCTCTCGCGGGTGCGGCCGTGATCGAGCGCACCGACTGGTCGATGGGCATGAAGCGCGTCGAGGTCGTCTGCGCCACGTGCAAGAGCCACCTCGGCCACGTCTTCGAGGGCGAGGGTTACGGCACCCCCACCGACCTGCGCTACTGCATCAACTCGATCTCGCTGCGTCTCGAGGAGAAGCAGCCGGGCGCCTGAGGTCCGGCGATGTTCGTGCCGCTGCGGAAGGTCTGCACCGTCCACGTCAGCGCCCTGCCAACCTCGTCCCCGCCACCGTCGCGCTCGGTGCGGTGCCGATCCTCGGCGAGGCGCTGACGCCGCAGGCCGTGATCGGGCCGGGCATCGCGCTGGTCGGGATGTACGTAGGGCTGGGATGGTGGGGCGGCGGTCAACGCGCCCGGAAGTCCGAGGCGAGGGTCGCGAACGCGTCGGGGTCGACCAGTGACGTGGTGTCCCCCGGCTCCCGGCCCGCGGTGACGTCGAGCAGCAGCCGACGCATGATCTTGCCGGAGCGGGTCTTGGGCAGCTCGTCGACGACGATCACCTCCCGCGGCCGCGCGACGGGCCCGAGCTCGCGGCCGACGTGGGCACGCGGTTCGGCGCCGAGGTCCTCTCCCGGCGTCGCCTCCCCCGCGGTGACGACGAAGGCGACCACGGCCTGTCCGGTGGTGTCGTCCGGCGCCCCGACCACCCCGGCCTCCGCGACCCGGGGGTGACTGACCAGCGCCGACTCCAGCTCGATCGAGCTGAGGCGGTGCCCGGACACGTTCATCACGTCGTCGACGCGGCCCTGCAGCCAGACGTAGCCTCCCGTGTCGATCCGGGCGCCGTCGCCCGCGAGGTACCAGCCCTGCTCGGCGAACTTCGCGTAGTAGCTCGCCACGAACCGCTCCGGGTCGCCCCAGACGGTGCGGGCCATCCCGGGGCCGGCGCGGTCGATGACCAGCAGGCCGCCCTCGTCGGGATCGCAGGTGCGGCCGTCCTCGTCGACGACCCGCACCGACATCCCGGGCAGCGCGTGGGTGGCCGAGCCGGGCTCGAGC